>NZ_CP085871.1:1120000-1428750 GCF_020810675.1 Pasteurella canis | reverse complement strand
AAATACTAATACTGCTGATGAAGCGTTGAGAGTACAACTAAAAGTCGGTCTACAATCTGTAGCAAACGATGCTATAGAAAATTTATGGATTGCTTATGAGCCAGTTTGGGCAATAGGAGAAAATGGGATTCCTGCAACATCAGACTATGCAAATGAAAAACATGGCGTAATTAAAGAATGTTTGTTTGAGTTATTTGGTGATGCAAGTAAAAAAATACCTGTTTTATATGGTGGGAGTGTTAACTTAGAGAACGCTAATGAATTGATTTTACAGTCTAATATTGATGGGCTATTTGTAGGACGCAGTGCTTGGGAAGCAAAAAACTTCCACTTATTAATGAAGAATGCATTAAACACATTATCAACTAAAAATGTTGAGAACGAGTTTACTGATGTCGCCCGCCAATTAATTAAACAACTTGGTGGTATTCAAAATATTAGTGCATTAAGTCATTGTGCGAGCCGTATACGTGTCATTATTAATAATGAAAGCCATATAAATAAGCCTGCTATTGAAAAAATAACTGGAGTAAATGGATTATTTTCTATCGCTAATCAATACCAAATTATTGTTGGACCTAAAGCGGTAGAAGGCGTGTATTGTGAAATGAAAAGATTACTTTAAATTTAATTTATATTTGTAGAATGAGGAGAAAATTATGACTACACAACTTGACTCTCTCCGTAACATGACAGTTGTTGTTGCTGATACTGGTGACATTGAGGCGATTAAAAAATACCAACCAGAAGATGCGACAACAAACCCTTCTTTAATTTTAAGTGCGTCAGCACTACCACAATATGCCTCATTAATTGATGATGCGATTGCCTATGCGAAAGCAAAAAGTGATTGCTCAAAACAGCAACTAATCGATGCTGAAGATAAATTAGCGGTAAACATCGGTTTAGAAATTTTAAAAATTGTCCCAGGACGTATCTCAACAGAGGTAGATGCACGCCTTTCTTATGATACTGAAGCGACGATTGAAAAGGCGAAAAAATTAATCGCACTTTACAACGAAGCAGGGATTGGCAATGAACGTATTTTGATTAAAATCGCTTCAACATGGCAAGGTATTCGTGCAGCGGAGGTGTTGGAAAAACAAGGGATTAACTGTAATTTAACGCTGTTATTCTCAGAGGCGCAGGCACGAGCTTGTGCTGAAGCAGGTGTTTATTTAATTTCGCCATTTGTGGGTCGTATTTTAGACTGGTATAAAGCCAATAGTGATAAGAAAGAGTATGCACCAGCGGAAGACCCAGGTGTAATTTCGGTGACGAAAATCTACAACTACTACAAGCAACATGGTTATAGCACGATTGTGATGGGTGCGAGTTTCCGTAATGTAGGTGAGATTACCGAATTAGCGGGTTGTGACCGTTTAACGATTGCGCCAGCGCTGTTAAAAGAATTACAAGAAAACACGAGTACTCTTGAGCGTAAATTAAGTTATACGGGAGAAGTGAAGGCGAAGCCAGAGCCATTAACAGAAGCGGAGTTTTATTGGCAGCATAATAGTGATGCAATGGCGGTGGAAAAACTGGCGGAAGGTATCCGTAAGTTTGCAGCTGACCAAGAGAAATTAGAAGCGATGTTATTAGCTAAATTTTAATTTAATGAAGGTAGAAAAGGGAGAGGATAAAGAATGGCAACACGTAAAGAACTGGCAAATGCAATCCGTTTTCTGAGCATGGATGCGGTCCAAAAAGCAAAATCAGGTCACCCAGGTGCCCCGATGGGGATGGCAGATATTGCAGAAGTATTATGGCGTGATTTTTTAAAACATAATCCAACTAACCCAAGCTGGGTTGACCGTGACCGTTTCATTCTGTCCAATGGGCATGGCTCTATGTTGATTTATAGTCTTTTGCATTTAACAGGCTATGACTTGTCTATCGATGACCTAAAACAATTCCGTCAATTACATTCTAAAACACCAGGTCACCCAGAATACGGCTATGCCCCTGGCGTTGAAACTACGACAGGGCCGTTAGGACAAGGTATCACTAATGCCGTAGGTTTTGCTCTGGCTGAAAAAACCCTTGCTCACCAATTTAACCGTCCAGGTCATGAGATTGTTGACCATTATACTTATGTCTTCTTGGGTGATGGTTGCTTAATGGAAGGGATTTCCCATGAGGCGTGCTCTCTAGCGGGTACATTGGGCTTAGGTAAATTAATTGCCTTTTATGATGATAATAATATCTCCATTGATGGTCATGTTGATGGCTGGTTCACAGATGATACACAAAAACGTTTTGAAGCCTATGGTTGGCATGTGATTCCTGCAATTGATGGGCATAATTCAGCACAAATCATTGATGCAGTAAAACAAGCACAAGCAGAAAAAGACAAACCGACTTTAATTATTTGTAAAACGATTATTGGTTTTGGCTCACCAAATAAAGCGAACTCACATGACAGTCATGGTGCACCATTAGGTGATGAAGAAATTGCTTTAACTCGTCAGGCATTAAATTGGTCACATGCACCGTTTGATATTCCCGCTGATATTTATGCGCAGTGGGATGCTAAAGACAAAGGGAATGTTGCACAGAAAGCTTGGGAAGAAAAATTTGCGGCTTATGAAAAAGCTTATCCTGAATTAGCGGCTGAGTTTACACGTCGTGTTAATGCTGAATTGCCTGCAAATTGGGCCGCAGAATCACAAGCATTTATTGAACAACTCCAAGCTAATCCAGCCAATATTGCTAGCCGTAAAGCCTCACAAAATGCTATTGAAGCTTATGCAAAATTATTACCTGAGTTTTTAGGTGGCTCAGCGGACTTAGCCAGCTCTAACTTAACCTTATGGTCTGGCTCAAAACCAATTCGTGCAGTTGAAAATGCAGATGGTAACTATGTTAACTATGGTGTACGTGAATTTGGTATGTCGGCCATTATGAACGGCATTGCTTTACATGGTGGTTTTATTCCTTATGGCGCGACTTTCTTAATGTTTATGGAGTATGCACACAATGCGGTGCGTATGGCGGCATTAATGAAACAACGTTCATTATTTGTGTATACGCATGATTCAATTGGTTTAGGTGAAGATGGTCCAACCCATCAACCAGTTGAACAAACCACTACATTACGTTTAATTCCAAATCTTGAGACATGGCGTCCTTGTGACCAAGTGGAATCTGCGGTGGCATGGAAAGCGGCGGTTGAACGTAAAGAGGGACCGAGTGCACTTATCTTTACTCGTCAAAATCTTGCTCAAATGACACGTAATGCAGAGCAATTAGCCAATGTTGCCCGTGGTGGTTATGTGTTACGTCACTGCTGTGAAAAACAAAGCTGTCCTGATTTAATTCTTATTGCGACAGGTTCGGAAGTAGAGCTTGCGATGAAGGCGGCTGAGGTATTAGATGCGGAAGGGGTGAAAGTCCGTGTGGTCTCGATGCCAAGTACTAATGTGTTTGATAAACAAGATGCGGCGTATCGTGAGAGCGTATTACCAAGTAATGTGACGAAACGTGTAGCGATTGAAGCGGGGATTTCGGACTTCTGGTATAAATATGTAGGCTTTGAAGGTCGTGTTGTGGGGATGAATAGTTTTGGTGAATCTGCTCCTGCTGACCAATTGTTTAAGCTCTTTGGTTTTACTGTTGAAAATGTTGTCGCTAAAGCAAAAGAGATTTTGTAATTTCTTGTTTAATCTGCTTTTCTAGTAATAAAGAAAACATTTGATATAAGAAGAGGCTTCTATTGTTTTATCACAATAGAAGCCATATTTTATATTATAAGTCTACCAGCCCCAGCCAATACCAGCGCCAACATTGAAATGACCTTGTGTATTTGCACTACCTGATGCCTTAAATACAATTGGTGAATTGTCTGCCATGCGACTGATGCCAAATGCAGCCGCTGATTGACCTCTGTAGGAACCTACAGCAACTGAAACCATCGACTGACCATTGCGGAAAGCTTGTGGTAAGTTTGCCATTGCTGTTGCTCCAGCAATCCCTGCTTTCAAGTCAGAGTTCATGCGGTTAAGTTTATTTTCAATATGCTGAAAATCAATTCTGAGATCCGCAACTTGTTCATGTACTTTACGAAGTTGAGCTACGTTAACTGCATCTGTGTCTTTTGTCCCTGCTGCAAGGTTATGTATTTGACGTGTAACTCTTGGTGTGGTGTCATTGCCCTCATTACCAACAGAAATACCTGCATGCGTTGATGTCCACGTTGCATCTGTCTTATCTGCAGAGTTTGCTAAAAATCCAGTCTTGCCTTTTTCTATATCTGCTCTAGAGTTACTACCTAATGCAACAGCATCATCTTCAATTGAAATTGCTTTAGTACCCAAGCTTACAGAGTTGTTTACAGGACGTTTTGGACCGTTGATTGTATTTTTAGTAAGATCTGATTTCGGTTTATGATTCATTAAATATTCTACATCGGTAGCCGTACCAGCGCCATTCCCAATAGCAATATTGCTATTACCTTTTATACCAACACCAGCAGCATTTCCTGTAGCAATATTTCCATTTCCTTCAACATTTTGCCCAGAATATGCGCCGTTAGCAATATTAGCATTACCAGTTGTATTAACTCCACTGTATGTGCCCGAACTAATATTGGAAGAGCCATTTACTTTTTGCCCTGTGCCATACCCATGAGCAAGATTAAATGAACCACTTACTTCAGAGCCAGCTGCTCGTCCAATTGCAGTATTGTTATTTCCAGTTACGTTGTTACCAGCTTTGTATGCTATTGCAATATTGTTATTGCCTTTGACATGTCTACCAGCGTCACCAGAAATAGCCACATTGGTATTTCCAGTTACATTTGTACCTGCATTTGTGGAAATAGCTATATTATTTTTCCCTGATACGCTTGTACCTGCATTGTTACCCTCTTTAATATTTCCATTACTATCAGGTGCAGAGTAGCCAGTTGAAGCAATAAGAGTCAGAATACTTAGAGTAAAAATGTTATGTTTTTTGAGCATAAGATGTCCTTAATTAAAAAAAAGAATAAATTAGATTAATTATATGTAAATTTGTTTATGCATTAAGCAAAAAACGGGTTCATTATATACAAATTAATTTAATTTGGTATTCAAAGGTATACATTTGTATACGTAATGCAAACATTTATTTACACTTATTTACTTTGATTTTTTTTCGTGTGGTTTTATTATTTTTTGAATTTTATATAATTAAAGATTAATTTTTATGAATTTTTTTTAAGAAATATTTGACTTAGATAGAAAAAATATTTATTTATTTTTTTATTTGGCGAAAGAGGATAGACCAGTTTATAGTTCTGATAATAGCTTTATTTTGAAAAGGAATAAGAATTTAATTGAACATATGATAGTTATTGAAGAAAAATATAGATATATGGCACGCCCTATTGGATTCGAACCAATGACCTACGGCTTAGAAGGCCGTTGCTCTATCCAGCTGAGCTAAGGGCGCATTTCAAATGGACATTTTTTTCAAACAAAGGAAAGTGGTCGGCGAGATAGGATTTGAACCTACGACCCACTGGTCCCAAACCAGTTGCGCTACCAAGCTGCGCTACTCGCCGATGAATGTGTAGCATTATAGTTTCCTTTTAATTACAGTCAATTAATTTTTTCTATTTTTCATTCAATCGTACAAATTAATCTCAATTTCACTTACATTTGAGCTATTTTTCTGACAAAATAGCAAACGTTTTCTTTCACTCAATCAAAGGATAAAACGAATGACTGCACAAGTAATTTCTGGTACAGAATTGTCAACTAAAATTAAGTCAGAAGTAGCGCAAAAAATAAAACAATATGTACAACAGGGAAAACGTGCACCTGGGTTAGCGGTAATCCTTGTTGGAACAGATCCAGCCTCACAAGTCTATGTAGGTAGTAAACGTAAAAGTTGCGCAGAAATTGGGATTCATTCTAAATCTTATGACTTGTCTGAAAATACCTCAGAAGATGAATTATTAACTTTAATTGACCAGCTTAATCAAGATGTTGAAATCGATGGTATTTTGGTTCAGCTACCCTTACCAAAACATATTGATAGTACAAAAGTGATTGAGAGAATCACACCAGAAAAGGATGTTGATGGTTTTCATCCTTATAATGTCGGGCGTTTATGTCAGCGTATTCCTACATTACGAGCCTGTACCCCTTATGGTGTGATGAAATTGCTTGAAACCACGGGTATTAATTTATATGGGCAGCATGCCGTGATAGTTGGAGCTTCAAATATTGTAGGGAGACCGATGGCATTAGAGTTATTGTTAGCGGGTTGTACCGTGACAGTGACACATCGTTTTACTAAAGATCTAGAAGCACATGTGCGCCAAGCAGATATTTTGGTTGTAGCAGTAGGCAAACCACAGTTTATTAATGGAGACTGGGTCAAAGAAGGGGCGGTGGTTATTGATGTTGGTATTAATCGTCTTGATGGCAAACTCGTTGGTGATGTGGAATACGCTGTAGCAGCAAAAAAAGCCAGCTATATCACGCCTGTTCCAGGCGGTGTTGGACCAATGACAGTAGCAATGTTGATGTTTAATACATTAACTGCCTATGAAAAGCAGATATAATCAGCAAATAGTACAAAAAAGTGCGGTCGATTTTGACCGCATTTTTTTGAAGTAGATTTACTATTATGCTGAATATGTAAACTTGTAGAATATCTTCGATAATAAAAAAACGCTATTTCATCAATAGCGTATTTTTATCATTGAATGTTATCAGTTTTAAAGGTATAGGTTTTAGAAAGGTTGTTTCTATATCATTTTGAAATGTAAATTATAAAACAATTTGAAATCAATCAATTAAATATTAACTTGTCAAAATTGAAGTGTGAACACGTAAAAATAAAGAATAAAAAGGCTAGATTTCAGATTTTATTTTTACACAATGTACTTATATAAAATACCAAACAGACAATATTTGTCCATAAAGTTATTGAAAGTATGAAAATTTACACTTATTCAGCGTAAATTTGGGTCAGAACAAAGAATTGTACATCAATACTAGATCGTTTTTTGGAGAGAGAGATGGATTCAAAATTTTATCTTTCTAGAATTTTACATACAACTAATAATCAAGAGTTTAATGAATCTGAGCTCCTTTTAGTTGAGAAGAAAGTAATTATTGTTCTTGCAGAACCTGGTGCAGGGAAAAGTTATTTATTAGATAGTTTGGCAAAACAAATAGGTATTACTAAAAATACTGCAAATATTTTCATTCATTCAAATGAAGAAAAATGTTCTTCACTTGTTATTGATGGTTTTGATGAATTAGTAAAAATTGGCTCATCAACGGTAATGAAGGCCCTTACAATGGTTAAAAATACTTCAGCAGAGAGAATAATCTTATCTAGTCGTTCTAGTGAGTGGTCTGAAGGTTATACACATTATTGTAAAACTATTTTTGACGAAGAACCTTTATTAGTTTATTTAAAACCTTTCGACGAAAAAGAACAAAAAGATCTTTTCTTACATTATTACCCACAACAAAATGCGGAACAATTTTTAAAAGAAGCAGCTAATATTGAATTAACACCATTACTAGCTAATCCTTTATTTATGAAACTATTTTCAAAATCCTATGTAGAGAACAACCAATGCTTTGAAAATCGTTATTCCGCATTTAGGCTAGCTATTGAAGGATTAGCAAAAGAAAATAATAGTAGCTATTCTTACGATAAAAATATATTACCTGCTTCTAAAAAAATTGAATTAGTAGAAGATATCTTTACTAAATTAATGCTATCAGGTTCAGAAGGAATAAGTTTAAGTGATTCAGCTTCTAATCGATTTTATCCACATATTGCTACTTTAAATTCAGATACAAACATTACACAAATTTTATCTACTCAATTTTTCATTCCATCTGATAGAGCAGAACAACATCGCCCAGTTCATAGAATTGTTGCTGAATATTGTGCTGGTAATTATCTTGCTAAGAAATTGACTTCAGCATCTAATCCATTAGCTCTGAGTAAAATTTTATCTATTATTGCCCCTAATAATATAGTTCGTGATGAGCTACGTGGTTTGTTTGCTTGGATGGCTGTATTATCGGAAAATCAGCGTATTCAGGAAATACTAATTGATTTAGACCCCTATGCAATTTTGTCGAACGGGGATTCTGGTTTGCTATTACCTAGCTCAAAAATAAAATTACTCTCTAAATTAAAAGACTTAAATCAAATAGATCCTTATTTCCGCCGTAGTGATAGATGGAGAAACTTTAGTTTGTCAGAATTTTTTACAGATGAATTATTGGATGAACTGAAAGATTTATTATCTTTAGATAATGTTGGTGGAGATTTACAAAGCCTTTTATTAGAAGTATTAATTGATTCTCCTATAATTTCAAAATTAACTAATGAGCTAAAAAACATTGTTTGCGATATCAGCTCTGAATACTGGGATAAATATACACGTAGATTAGCAGGTAAATGTTTATCAAAAGTCAAAGAGTATAACTACCAAGAAACTTGTAAATTTTTAATTGAAGCTGGAGATAATGTTTCGCTTTCTATAGTAGCTGATATAATGATCAAGTTAAATGATGAATTTCAGATAATTGATTATGTCCAGTTTCTAAAAGTTTGTTCGAAATTGTACCCAACAGATCGCCGTATTGAGAGAGTTATTGGAGAACGTTTCTTCATTAAGCGCTTTATTCAAAAATTAAGTTCTAATTTAGTTGTACCATTATTAGATGAGTTATCAGCTAATTTATCCTGTTCTTGCCAAGAAAAGTACGATTACCAGTGTCGAGTTGGTGTCAGCAAGATTATCAGTATGTTGTTAGATCGTTATTTTGAGCTATATCCAGAGCCTTGGGAGCCAGAAAAAATTTGGAAATGGGTAAAAGAGCTATACTTCCAAAAGAGTATAACAAAAGAAGAGAGCCTATCAGTAAGAATTTTATCTGAAAATGATACTTTAAGACAAAATATTATCAAAATTGCATTTGAGAATAAATTTAATCATAAAGCTATTCAGGAAACAAAGTTTAATTGCTTTGGCCGGCATCTCCATTCGGGGTTGTATTTTCAGCCGCAGGATCTTAAATATATTGTTGATTTAGCGTTTGATACCAATAATGTTGAATTATGGTCTTGTTTTATGGTTAGGCATGATTTTTATATCAAAGAAAAATCACCTAACTCATTACGTAAGCACATGCGTATGCAAGCATTGCAAAAAAATGATTTTCTGCGTACTTGGTATAAAAATAATATAGAAACTAAAAAAAGTTATAGAAATAATATTTTGAAATACAATCGTAAAAAGAGAACTAGAGCATATAACAAAAAACAAAGAAATATTCGTAATAAAGATATTCGATATATTCAAGAAAATAGAAAATTAATAGAAAGTGGACGACATTGGAATGCTCTTTTAGCATTTTCTCAAACTATATTACAAGAACCTGATAAAATTTTAGAAATGTTTGGTGATGTTCAGCTGGTAAAAAATGCTGTGTATAACTGTTTGGATTATATTGAACCAGATATACCTAGTATAGCTAGACTAGCAGAGTTACGATGCAAATCCATAATCTTAAATATTGAACCTATCTTATATGTAGCTTGCTTAGAAATTTTAAAGCGTGACGGTTCACTAAATTCAGTATCAGTAGATACATTAATAGCATTACGAGCTGGTTTTTCTACCTATTGGGTAGGAATGAATTCTGATGATAGAGAGTTACTAAAACAAGAGGTCGATAGATGTCTATTCTGGAATTCAGCAACTGCTGAGCAATTTTTACGTGACTATATTGAACCACAATTAGCTTGTGTAGAATGTAAAAGTACGTCAGTAAGCTGGTTAGCTCATGATCAAACATTTAAATTTTTACAGGGGACTCTCCCATTAGAATGGCTGAAAAAGTTCCCTGATATGAATTTTTCAGCACAAAAAGAATTATTGCTATTAGCTATTCAATTTGGTGATCGTGAGGAGCTTAAAGAATTAGTTCTGCAATACTGTGAAAAACTGCTTGATATGACAGTAGAGCCAGAAGATGTAGAGATAAAAGTTAAAAGAAATTTCTGGTTTGCTCATGCTTTTTACTTATTAGATAAAAATTATGAACCTTTTTGGCAAGAACTAATTAAAGATGCCGATAGCATTTTTATTTTAGCAGATCATTTTGGTTCTTTTGGGGACTATTCAAAATGGATAAGTCTCTCTTCTGTAAAAATAGAGCTAATTCTGAATACTTTTATTGGGCAATGGGAAGAAGTTTATTTGCCTAATATGCATAGCTCTGATAGTCCGCCTTCAGAAAAAGCTTATCGTTTTTTAAGTGGACTAATTTATAAATTGGAAGAAAATAATGAAGATAATCCAGTACCAGTTATAGAACGCTTATTGCAGGATATTCGCTATAAAAAATTTCATATTAGTCTAAAAAGTATTCGATTTAATTGTTTACGTAAATCAGTAATTCAAAATTTCCAAGTCCCGACAGCCGAGCAAATTGTAAGCTTATTAAATAAAGATGAAATAATCACTACTGAAAATTTACGTGTAGTTATATTGGAAGAACTTCAAGCCTATCAAAATGACTTAAATGGGCATGATATTTCTACGAAATCTATTTTTTACCATGGAGAAATGAATATCATCAATCGAGTTGATGAAAATACTGCGACTCAGCGGATTGCAGAACGTTTAAGATTACGTCTTGAAAATAGACAAGTAATTCCTATACGCGAAGGTTATATGAAAGACAATAATCGTTGTGATATCATTCTTTCTAAGTTAATTGATGGAAAAAGAAAAATTTTACCTGTAGAAGTAAAGGGACAATGGCATCCACAACTTTATTCAGCATGTGAGCACCAATTAGATCGTTTATATACCATTCATCCAGATGCTGATGGACAAGGTATTTACTTAGTATTATGGTTCGGTTCTAATGAAAAGGTCGCCAATAGAAAAAATCATGACATAAATAGTGCGGAAGAATTATACCAAAATATTCAAAAACAAGTACCTGAAGAATTGAGAAATCGAATGGATATTTTTGTTTTAAATTTAGCTCTATAATATTATAAATAAGGCATATTATCTGAAGTTTATAAAGAGCTTTTTAGGAAATCTGCCCAAATTTCGACTGTATCGCCTTTGTCTAATCAAACAATTCTTATTGTCATCAGCCACAACTGTTTAATTTTTTATCGGTTCTTTACAAATAATCAGGTAAGCAGCCTAGGTAAACGATTTAAGTGATGCACTTACCTGAGCTAAAGAGAGGTATATCTTGCGTCCTTATAAATATATTTAGTGGGAATAAAACATTGCTATCTAATTTATAGGTAGACCTTATAAATTACATATATAAATATCAAAAAGTAAATTAAAGTGTAAAAAAGAGCCCTTAAAAATAAAGGGCTCTTAGTATTATAGAAGTTTATATTTTACATTTTTAATTTATATGTAACTCAGAACGGAATATTATCTTCTTCAAAGCCCATGTCCATTGGTGGCTCACTTTGTGGTGCAGACTGTTGTGGACGGTTAGATTGTGAGCTAAAGTTATTACCATAGCTGCCACTAGTCGGCGAATTGTATTGTGGCGCAGAGGCTTGAGGTGCGTAACCACCTGCTTGTGGTCGATCATTGCGGCTGTCTAGCATTTGTAGTACATCGCCTTGAATCTCTGTTGTGTAGCGATCTTGACCATTTTGATCTTGCCATTTACGTGTTCTTAAGCGCCCTTCTACATACACTTTAGAGCCTTTACGTAAATACTCTCCAGCCACTTCAGCTTGACGACGATAGAATACGATGCGATGCCATTCTGTGATTTCACGGCGTTCGTTAGTATTTTTATCAATCCAGCTTTCGCTTGTTGCAACGCTAATATTCGCTACGGCGTCGCCATTTGGCATTGTGCGAATTTCAGGATCATTTCCTAAATTGCCCACAATGATTACTTTATTTACTCCAGCCATATAATCCTCTTTCTCATTTTGAATTGGGGTGAAAATTCTTATTATTTTGCCCTAAAATCACAAAAAAATCTATGCTTAAAACAAGTTTAACTGGATATTTGCACAGTTATTTGAGAATGTGCGATAATGATCGCAATTTGAACACTTTCTAATGGCTTTTTGTATTTATGGATAAAATTGAAGTACGTGGGGCGAGAACCCATAATTTAAAAAATATAAACTTAACAATTCCACGTGATAAATTAATTGTAATCACAGGGCTTTCAGGCTCAGGAAAGTCTTCTTTAGCATTTGATACTTTATATGCGGAAGGACAACGTCGTTATGTAGAGTCACTCTCTGCTTATGCGCGCCAATTTTTATCTTTAATGGAAAAGCCTGATGTGGATCACATTGAAGGTCTGTCTCCAGCTATTTCAATTGAGCAAAAATCTACTTCTCATAATCCGCGCTCTACTGTAGGGACAGTCACTGAAATCCATGATTATTTACGTTTGTTATTTGCAAGAGTTGGTGAGCCACGATGTCCAACACATCAAGTGGCGTTAACGGCACAAACGATTAGCCAAATGGTTGATAATGTGTTGAGTTTACCAGAAGACAGTCGAATGATGCTGCTTGCACCTGTAGTGAAAGAGCGTAAAGGTGAGCATATCAAGTTGCTTGAGCAAATTGCGTCACAAGGCTATATTCGTGCTCGAATCGATGGTGAGATTTGTGATTTATCCGATGCACCTAAATTAGAATTACATAAAAAACATACTATTGAGGTCGTGGTAGATCGCTTTAAAGTGCGTGCTGATTTATCCACAAGGTTGGCAGAATCTTTTGAAACGGCGTTGGAATTATCTGGTGGTACAGCTGTAGTGGCTTCAATGGATGATGATAATGCAGAGGAATTAGTATTTTCAGCAAATTTTGCTTGCCCACACTGTGGTTATTCTGTACCTGAATTGGAGCCTCGTTTATTTTCTTTTAACAATCCTGCTGGTGCCTGTCCCACTTGTGATGGTTTAGGTGTACAACAATATTTTGATGAAAATAGGATTGTACAAAATCCAAGCATTTCTTTGGCGAGTGGGGCCGTAAAAGGCTGGGATCGTCGTAATTTTTATTATTACCAAATGCTGACTTCGTTAGCAAAACATTATGATTTTGATATTGAGCTGCCGTTTGAGCAGCTTCCTAAAAAAATCAAAAATATTATCTTATATGGATCTGGTAAAGAGGAAATTGAATTTCAGTATATGAATGATCGTGGTGATGTTGTAGTCAGACACCATGCGTTTGAGGGCATTTTGAATAATATGTCACGCCGTTATAAAGAGACAGAGTCAATGTCGGTGCGTGAAGAATTAGCTAAAAATATTAGTACTTGCCCTTGCCATGATTGTAGTGGTTCTCGATTACGTCAAGAAGCCCGTCATGTGTATATTGGTAGTACAAATTTACCAGATGTAGCAGAAAAAAGTATTGGGGAAACATTACGTTTTTTCAATGAAATGAGTTTAACTGGGCAACGCGCACAAATTGCTGAAAAAATCTTAAAAGAAATTAAAGAGCGCTTGCAGTTCCTAGTGAATGTTGGATTGGACTATCTTTCTCTTTCTCGTTCAGCAGAAACATTGTCAGGCGGTGAGGCACAACGTATTCGTTTAGCCAGTCAAATTGGTGCAGGGTTAGTGGGGGTAATGTACGTCTTAGATGAACCTTCGATTGGTTTACATCAACGTGATAATGAGCGCTTATTAAATACATTGACTCACCTACGTAATTTAGGCAATACAGTCATTGTCGTTGAACATGATGAAGACGCGATTATGGCAGCAGATCATATTATTGATATTGGTCCTGGTGCTGGCGTACATGGTGGTCAGGTTGTTGCAGAAGGTCCAGCGAAAGCGATTATGGCAAATCCAAATTCGATCACAGGTAAATTTTTATCTGGTGTCGAGAAGATCGAAATTCCAACAAAACGAACCGCACTTGATAAGAACAAAGTGCTTAAATTAAATGGTGCGACAGGGAATAACTTAAAAGCTGTTAATTTAGAAATTCCTGTAGGGTTGTTTACTTGTGTGACGGGGGTATCGGGTTCAGGCAAATCGACATTAATTAATGATACCCTGTTCCCTTTAGCGCAAAATGCTTTAAATCGTGCTGAAAATACACAATATGCGCCTTATCAATCAATTTCTGGTTTAGAATTTTTTGATAAAGTAATTGATATTGACCAAAGTCCAATTGGGCGTACACCACGATCAAATCCTGCAACTTATACAGGGTTATTTACGCCAATTCGTGAGCTATTTTCAGGTGTATCAGAGGCGAGAGCAAGAGGATATAACCCAGGACGTTTTAGTTTTAATGTACGTGGTGGGCGTTGTGAAGCTTGTCAGGGCGATGGTGTAATTAAAGTAGAAATGCACTTTTTGCCTGATGTTTATGTGCCTTGTGAGCAATGTAAAGGTAAACGTTATAATCGTGAAACGTTAGAGATTCGTTATAAAGGTAAAACCATTCATCAAGTATTAGAGATGACGGTTGAAGAGGCGCGTGAGTTTTTTGATGCTATTCCACAAATTGCACGCAAGTTGCAAACATTAATAGATGTTGGATTATCTTATATTCGTTTGGGACAATCTTCTACAACATTATCTGGTGGTGAAGCACAACGTGTGAAACTGGCGACCGAATTATCAAAACGCGATACAGGAAAAACATTGTATGTACTTGATGAGCCAACAACAGGTTTGCATTTTGCTGATATTAAACAGCTATTAACAGTATTACATCGTTTGCGTGATCAGGGGAATACAATTGTTGTTATCGAACATAATCTAGACGTAATTAAAACAGCAGACTGGATCATTGATTTAGGGCCAGAAGGCGGGAGTGGTGGTGGTCAGATCATCGCGACAGGTACGCCAGAGCAGGTTGCCGAGGTACAAGACTCACATACTGCACGATTCTTAAAAACTATTTTACAAAAAGGCTAAAAAATTAAGTCGCTTTACGTTAGAATAAAAAAGCTATTTAGCATTGTTTTATACTCAATTTAGGAGAATGATATGAAAAAAACAGTATTAGCGCTTATGCTTTCATGTGGTGTGGCTGCATCAGCATTTGCTCATAGTCATGCAGCAGATCATAAGCATGATGGCAAGATGTTAGAAGTTAAAGTTGAACTACTTGATCCTGTTAAAGGTAACCAAGATGTAGGTAAAGTTGTGATTACTGAGTCAGCTTATGGTTTAGTATTTACGCCAGAATTAAAAGGCTTAACGGCGGGCTTACATGGTTTCCACATTCATCAAAATCCAAGCTGTGAAGCAAAAGAGAAAGATGGCAAGCTAGTTGCAGGTTTAGGTGCAGGTGGTCACTGGGATCCAAAAAATACAGGTAAACATGGTTACCCATGGTCAGATGATGCTCATTTAGGTGATTTACCTGCGTTGACTGTAAATGCAGATGGTACATCAACAAACCCAGTATTGACACCTCGTTTAAAACATTTAGATGAAGTTAAAGGTCATTCATTAATGATTCATGCAGGTGGAGATAACCACTCAGATCACCCAGCGCCATTAGGCGGTGGTGGTCCACGTATGGCTTGTGGTGTTATCAACTAAGTTGAATTTTTATAAATCAAAAGCCTAGCGTTGTGCTAGGCTTTTTTATAGTTTAAAGTGCGGTCTGTTTTGCAACGTTTTAGGCAAGCCGTTGGCGCACGATTTCAAATAGGCATACGCCTGTCGCGACAGAGACATTAAGTGAAGAAACCGATCCTGCCATCGGGATACTAATGAGCTGATCACAATGTTCACGAGTCAGGCGACGCATACCGTCACCTTCAGCTCCCATTACTAAAGCTAATCCGCCCGTTAATTTAGTTTGATATAAGGTTTCTGTTGCTTCACCTGCAGTACCGACTACCCAAATATGGTGTTGATGTTGTAAATCACGTAACGTCCGTGCAAGATTAGTCACTCGAATTAATGGCATGACTTCTGCCGCACCACAAGCAACTTTACGCGCAATTGAAGTGAGTTGTGCTGATTTATCTTTAGGGACGATAACCGCAGTGACACCAGCCGCATCTGCAGTACGTAAACAAGCACCTAAATTATGTGGATCTGTGATACCATCAAGCACTAATAATAGAGGATTGGTTTTATTCTCTAAAATCTTATCTAAATCGGCCTCATTGAGTTCTTTAGCTGGTTGAACACGTGCGATAATCCCCTGATGGACTTCACCATCTGCTTTTTTATCTAATGTTTGTCGATTTAAGAATTGTACTGAAATACCTAAACTATGTAATTCATTTAATAGCGGTTGTAAGCGTTTATCATCGCGTCCTTTTAAAACATAGACTTCAATTAAACGTTCTGGTGCATGATTTAAAAAGGCACTTACTGCATGAATGCCATAAATATTTTCACTCATTTATTTTCTCTTTTTAGCTGATTTTGGCTTTGTTTTCTTCGCTGATGCTTTATTTGATGTTTTCGATCTGCCGAGCGAATTTGGACTTCTTTTACTTTTATTACGTTGTTTTTCGATACTTTCTGCATAACGTTGATTTTTCTTGATTTTGTCTTTTAATGTTTTTCCTTGGCGTAAAGGTTTACGTTCACTTGTGACTAAAGAAAAATCTACTTGACGTTGTTCAAGACTGACGGATTCTACTTTAATCCGTACTTTATCGCCTAGTCGGTAAATCATACCACTGTTTTCACCGATTAAGCGTTGTTTAGATAAATCAAACTGGTAATAATCATTATCCAAAGTAGAAATATGGACGAGTCCATCAATAAATAAATCATCTAAACGTACAAATAAGCCAAAGCCTGTCACAGAAGAAATCACACCACTAAACTCTTCACCTACATGATCTTGCATGTATTCACATTTGAGCCAATCTGCAACGTCGCGAGTTGCATCATCAGCACGCCGTTCCGTCATTGAACAATGATCACCTAACAGATCCATTTCATCGAGGGAGTAATGATAACCACCTGTATCTGTTGTTTTCCGTTTTGAGCCTTTTAGTTTAGCTAAAATGTATTTAATACCACGATGTAGCGTTAAGTCAGGATAACGACGAATTGGTGAAGTGAAATGTGCGTATTCTTCTAAAGCCAAGCCAAAATGGCCGATGTTATCTGGCGAATAAACAGCCTGACTTAACGAGCGTAATAACATGGTTTGAATGAGCTCATGATCAGGACGTTGTCGTACTTGTTCTAATAATTCAGCATAGTCAGCGGTTGTTGGTTTTGAACCACCGCCTAGACCTAAGCCACATTCATTCAGAAAGCCACGAAAAGCGGTAATTTTTTCTTCACTTGGTCCCGCATGAATGCGGAATAAGGCTGGTTCTTGGTGTTTTTCAACAAAATTAGCGGCAGCGATATTAGCTAAAATCATACATTCTTCGATGATTTTATGTGCATCATTGCGAACAACAGGCTCAATACGTTCAATACGCCCCATTTCGTTAAAAACAAATTTACTTTCAATAGTCTCAAAATCAATAGCACCACGTTGATGTCTTGCTGTAACCAATGCTTGATACATTTTGTGTAATTCTTGTAGATGGGGAACAAGGTTTTGGTAGCGCTGGCATAGCTCTTCATCACCTTCGAGAATACGTGCAACTTTAGTGTAAGTTAAACGGGCATGTGAATTCATAACCGCCTCATAAAACTCGTATCCCGTGATTTTACCTTTAGCTGAAACATTAAGCTCACAGACCATGCATAAACGATCAACTTGTGGATTGAGTGAGCAAAGCCCATTAGACAGGATCTCAGGTAGCATTGGTATAACACGATTTGGAAAGTATACAGAGTTACCGCGTGCATGTGCTTCTGTATCTAATGCAGTACGTAAGCGCACATAATAACTTACATCAGCGATAGCAACCCAAAGAGTCCAACCTCCGCCCCTTTTCTTTTGACAAAAAACGGCATCATCGAAATCACGTGCATCTTCGCCATCAATTGTGACTAATGGTAGTTGGCGTAAATCAATACGTCCTGCTTTTGCTTGTTCTGGTACTTCTTCACTAAGCTTTGCGGTTTGTTTTAAAACAGCATCAGGAAAAACATGTGGAATATCATGATTACGAATTGCAATTTCTACCTCCATACCTTTTGCCATATTTTCACCAAGTATCTCTGTGATCATGCCAACAGGTTGGCTGAATGTAGCTGTACGAGGTTTTAGATCCACGACAACAACTTGTCCCATACGTGCGCCTTGGCGATGTTCATTTGGAATTAAAATATCGCGATTAATACGACTATCATCTGGCACGACATAACCGATACCATCTTCAAGGAAAAATCGACCGACAATTTGTTTTTTACGTTGTTGTAATACGCGGACGATACGGACTTCTTGTCGACCACGGCGATCAAATCCACTTGGTTGTGCAAGAACATAATCACCATGCATAACACGTTGCATTTGGTTATTTGGGATAAACCAATCACTGTCTTTACCTTCTACTTGAAGAAAACCATAACCATCTCGATGCCCTAAGACTGTTCCTTTCAGTAAATCTAATTTTTCAGGTAGGGCATAACGTTTACGTTTAGTAAAGACAAGTTGTCCATCATTTTCCATTGCTCGCAAACGGCGGCGCATAGCTTCTTGTTGTTCTTCTTGCTGAATTGAAAATGCCACAAGCAATTCTTCTTTTGAAACAGGCGCATTGTGCTGGCGAATAATGTCGAGGATAAATTCACGACTAGGTATAGGTGTTTCATATTTCGCTAGCTCCTCTTGATAGTTAGGATCTTGTACTAACTTATTTTTTTGGATCTTTGACATAGCTTCTTCCTTTCTCAAATGAAAAAATGGCATTCGATACTGAAGTAAGTTTGACATCCTGCTGCTTTGAAAGCAAGTACAATACGAGTTAGCGAAAAAATCAGTGAGATATTATATTATTCAATAATCATGAAATCTGAAAACATGAGGGGATTTTCGATAATTTACAGAAAATTTTCTGTCATAAAGGTACATTTTTTGGTACATTTATGGCAATTTTTTTATTACTCAAACTTGAGTATTCATCATTCAATTTAGTTCGACGGAATTCTTATGTTATTCAAAAAAATTCGTGGTTTATTTTCAAATGATCTCTCAATTGATCTTGGTACCGCCAATACGCTGATTTATGTGAAAGGACAAGGTATCGTATTAGATGAGCCTTCTGTAGTTGCGATTCGTCAAGAGCGCTCAGGAGCATTGAAAAGCATCGCAGCAGTAGGTAAAGATGCCAAATTAATGTTAGGACGTACGCCAAAAAGTATTGCGGCTATTCGCCCAATGAAAGATGGTGTGATAGCAGATTTCTTTGTCACTGAAAAAATGTTGCAATATTTTATTAAGCAAGTGCACAGTGGTAATTTTATGCGCCCAAGCCCACGTGTTTTAGTTTGCGTGCCAGCAGGGGCGACTCAAGTTGAGCGACGTGCAATTAAAGAATCGGCAATTGGCGCAGGCGCACGCGAAGTTTATTTAATTGAAGAACCAATGGCAGCGGCAATTGGGGCTAAATTACCTGTATCGACGGCAACAGGTTCCATGGTCATTGATATTGGTGGTGGTACGACAGAAGTTGCTGTAATTTCATTAAATGGTATCGTTTATTCTTCTTCGGTACGTATCGGTGGTGATCGTTTTGATGAAGCTATTATTTCTTATGTACGTAAGACCTTTGGTTCAATTATCGGTGAGCCGACTGCAGAGCGTATTAAACAAGAAATTGGTACTGCTTGTATCCAAGAGGGTGATGAAATTCGTGAAATTGAAGTGCATGGTCATAATTTAGCAGAAGGTGCACCTCGTTCTTTCAAATTAACTTCTCGTGATGTGCTAGAGGCGATTCAACAACCTTTGAATGGTATTGTGGCTGCTGTACGTACAGCACTGGAAGAATGTCAACCAGAGCATGCGGCTGATATTTTTGAACGTGGAATGGTTTTAACAGGCGGTGGTGCACTCATTCGTAATATTGATGTATTACTTTCAAAAGAAACGGGCGTACCAGTTATCATTGCAGAAGATCCATTAACTTGTGTTGCACGCGGTGGTGGTGAGGCGCTTGAGATGATCGATATGCATGGTGGCGATATTTTTAGTGACGATATTTGATCTGATACAAAAGTGTGGTCTGTTGGACCGCACTTTTCCTCATCTTTTTATTACTGACATAATTAGTCTGATTTAGGTATGAAACCCATTTTTGGAAAGGCCCCCCCTTTAGGTCTTCGTTTAATTTTAGCTGTTATCGCATCTATTGCCTTAATTGTGTCTGATGGACAAACTAATGCGATGATTAAGGCGAGAAGTGTTATGGAAACAGCAGTGGGTGGATTATATTATCTTGCCAATACACCACGTACAGTATTAGATGGTGTTTCTGATAATCTTGTTGATACTAATAAGTTACAAATTGAAAATAAAGTATTACGTGAGCAGTTACGTGAGAAAAACGCAGATTTATTGTTGTTAGATCAACTTAAAGTAGAGAATCAACGTCTTCGTTTACTGTTGAACTCTCCTTTGCGTACTGATGAATACAAGAAAATTGCAGAAGTATTAACCGCAGAAACTGATGTCTATCGTAAGCAAGTTGTTATTAATCAAGGTGAGCGTGATGGCGCTTATGTTGGTCAACCAATTATTGATGAAAAAGGGATTGTTGGGCAAATCATTTCTGTAGGCGAAAGTACTAGCCGAGTCTTGTTATTAAGTGACGTCACACATTCTATTCCTGTGCAAGTCTTACGTAATGATGTACGTCTCATTGCAAGTGGAACTGGACGGAATGATGAGTTAACTTTAGATAATGTGCCTCGCTCAGTGGATATTGTAAAAGGGGATTTACTAGTTACTTCGGGATTAGGTGGTCGTTTTTTAGAGGGATACCCTGTTGCTATTGTAGAGTCAGTCTCACGTGATGGACAAAATTATTTTGCTACGGTTACAGCTAAACCATTAGCCTCTATAGAACGCTTACGTTATGTATTATTGTTATGGCCAACGAATGAGGAAATGAGGAAGGTCCAATCTATTTCACCTGAAGATATTCGCCGTACTGTACAACAACGTCTAGAAAATCAGGGTGTTGAGGCGGATAGAGTTAGAAAAACACTCGTAAAAGAAGATGCCGAAAATCATCTTATCGGGGATGAGGTGAATTCTATACTTGAGAATCCAGCTGAAAATAATCAATCATTACCTATACCAGAAGTACAGCAACAGCAAAGAGAGGAAGAGTAATGGAAAAGCGCTTTTTATTACAATGGTTAATTCTCATTTGTACTTTTATTGTAGCGTTAGTGATGGAAATTGCACCTTGGCCTGTGGATTTTCAGAATTTTAAACCTGCTTGGTTAGTTTTAGTATTATTATATTGGGCTCTTTCCGTACCAAATAAAGTGAGTATTGGTACTGCGTTTGTGTTAGGTGTTGTTTGGGATTTAGTACTTGGCTCAATTTTAGGTGTACATGCACTCATTTTATCTATCTTTATTTATTTAGTTGCGTTAAACCATTTGATTTTACGTAATTTATCTTTGTGGATGCAAAGTTTGTTAGTCGTTTGTTTCGTATTTGCGATCAGAATTGGGATTTTTCTTATTGAGTTACTTTTGCATAGTGCATCGTTCAATTGGCAGGAAATTTATGGTGCATTAGCTAGTGGTTTATTGTGGCCTTGGGTATTTTTATTACTTCGTCGTATTCGCCGTCAGTTACAATTGCGTTAATGAAGAACGATTGACACTGATGCAGTATTGAGCATTAAGCAAAACCACTTATGATAGTAATGTAATGTCTATTTACTTAAAATACAGATAAAAAACGGATATAAGCTCTTTCAACCTTTTTCAAAACAAGGTCTGAAGTATTCAGAAATAATTATTACCTACTTTTGCCTTTTTTCCACTCTATCTTGCCAAATAAATCTAATGAATTATCGACTAAACGTACATATTCTAATTCAATTTTCCATATTGAGAGCTGACGTATAAGTTGATGAGAGTAAGCCACCTCGTAAAGTGCTAAGCTATCTTCTGCTGTCTTTTCCTGAAGTTTTTTTAACTTTCATCGAATATAGAGTAAAGTCTGTTAGCCCAAACAAGATATCTTTTGAGTAGACAAGTGTAGATAAATATTATTTTTGAATAAAATCAACAGTTTGTTTTGCATATCTTGTTCTCAATTCTTTTTACGAAAGAAGTCGTGATCTGTTGATATGGCTTCACCTTATGGCTGAATTTTATAAAATAATACAAGAATATGTCTGTTTCTTATATTTTCTCATAAACCTTTGTGCCGTAAGGCAGAACTGAACGACTATAAAATAAGAGGGGGCATAAAAGAGGTGATATAGGTTCACCTCTTTATATTTTTTACATTAGCGTAAAAAAGCAGGGATTTTACTTTCATATTCAGCAATCTTATTTTCATGCTGTAGCGTCAAACCAATATTATCTAATCCATTTAATAAGCAGTGACGACGGAAGCTATCAATTTCGAATCGGTAAACTTTACTATTTGCAGTCACTGTTTGCGCTTCTAAATCGACAGCAATCGTAGCTCCTTCATTTGCTACTACATATTGGAATAATTCATCGACTTCTTGTTCACTTAAACGAATAGGTAGCATTTGGTTATTTAAGCTATTACCGTAGAAAATATCAGCAAAGCTCGGTGCAATAATCACACGAATGCCATAATCATCTAATGCCCAAGGGGCGTGCTCACGGGAAGAACCACAACCAAAATTTTCACGCGCTAATAAAATACTTGCACCTTGATAACGAGGGAAGTTAAATACAAAATCTGGATTGGGTTGTTTTCCTTCTTCGTCTAAAAATCGCCACTCATGGAATAGATGAGCGCCAAAGCCAGTACGAGTAACTTTTTGTAAAAATTGTTTTGGGATAATGGCATCAGTATCTACATTTGACGCATCAAGTGGAATTGCGATACCAGTATGTTGTTTAAATTCTCTAGGCATATATTTTCTCTCTTAATTAAAGTGATCCTAGTCTTTTATGATTATCTGTTTAAATAAAACCTTTTTATATTCAGATAAAAGCGAAAGTGCATTGTTTGAATATAAAATAAAAGTGCGGTACTTTTTTTAATATTTTCTTTTCTTCTTTCTTTTACTTTATTAAAGTGTAGGGAGATTAATTTAATTCGATATTGCGAATATCGACAAATTTACCATAAACAGCAGCAGCTGCTGCCATAGCAGGACTGACTAAATGAGTGCGCCCACCACGTCCTTGACGTCCTTCAAAGTTACGATTACTGGTCGAAGCGCAACGCTCTCCTGGCTCTAAGCGATCATTATTCATGGCTAAGCACATTGAACAGCCTGGTAAACGCCATTCAAAACCAGCTTCAATAAAGATTTTGTCTAAGCCTTCTTTTTCAGCTTGTTCTCGTACTAAGCCTGAACCAGGTACAATAAGGGCTTGAACTCCCGCCGCAACTTTACGTCCTTTTGCGACTGCGGCCGCAGCACGTAGATCTTCGATACGTGAATTTGTGCAAGAGCCAATGAACACTTTGTCAATGCTAACCTCTGTTAACTTAATACTATGTGGTAAATCCATATAGGCTAATGCTTTTTCTGCAGATTGACGTTCTATCGGATCACGCATTTCTTGTGGATTTGGAATAGTTTGATCAATCCCAATTACTTGACCAGGATTGGTTCCCCAAGTAACCTGAGGCTGAATGTCGCAGGCATCTAACGTGACGACAGTATCAAATTCAGCATCTTCATCGCTATACAAATTTTTCCAGTAGGCAACAGCCGCATCCCAATCTTTACCTTTAGGTGCGTAAGGTCTATCTTTTAAATAGGCGAAAGTGGTTTCATCAGGTGCGATCAAACCTGATTTTGCGCCTAACTCAATAGCCATATTACACACTGTCATACGTCCTTCCATAGATAAGTCACGGATCGCTTCGCCACAAAACTCAACTACATGCCCTGTACCACCACCCATTGTAGTTTTACCAATGATTGCCAATACAATATCTTTAGCAGTAATGCCTTCTCCTACTTTACCGCGTACTTCAATTTTCATTTTTTTTGCACGCGCTTGTTTGATGGTCTGTGTCGCTAATACATGTTCGACTTCAGACGTACCAATCCCAAATGCTAATGCCCCAAAAGCACCATGTGTTGCGGTGTGAGAGTCGCCACAGACAATCGTCATACCTGGTAGTGTTAAGCCCTGTTCTGGTCCCATGACATGGACAATACCTTGGTTAATATGGTTAATGTCGTAAAGCCTGATACCAAATTGATCTGTATTTTTAGCTAATTCGACCATTTGAATCCGTCCCATCTCACCAGAACCTGCTAAATCACGGCTATCTGTAGGCACGTTATGATCCATCGTCGCAATGGTTTTACTTGGTTGGCGAACGATACGCCCCATCGCGCGTAAGCCATCAAAAGCTTGAGGTGAAGTCACTTCATGCACTAAATGACGATTAATATAAATTAAAGGTGTTTCGCCTTCTGCTTCATGGACAACGTGGGCATCAAAGAGTTTTTCGTATAGGGTTTTGCTCATTTTTTATTCCTTATTAGGGGGGCTTTCTATGTGTTATTCAAGAAAGCCAATCCAGCTAAGCCTTTTTCTTTTCTATTACATTGTTTAACGCAAAACGTATAAACTTGTTACGCTATACTCAAACAATATAACAGGTCCCAAAATTTAAATTCCTTCGATGGCTTAGAAGGGAGTTTTGGTTTTAAACAGTAAAAGTGCGGTCAACTTTATAACAATTTTATTTCACCGCTTGGGCGATTAAATCACCCATTTCTTTAGTCGAAATCGGTTTGCTTTCGTCCGCTAGGTCCATAGTACGGTAGCCTTCTGCGAGCACTTTTTTCACCGCATTTTCAATCGCTGTTGCTGCATCATCTAAGTTAAAACTATGACGTAGCATCATCGCAGCAGAAAGGATTTGTGCAATTGGATTTGCGATACCTTTTCCAGCAATATCGGGAGCAGAGCCGCCCGCAGGTTCATATAATCCAAAACCTTGTTCATTCAGACTAGCTGAAGGTAACATACCCATTGAGCCTGTAATCATGGCACATTCATCTGAAATAATGTCGCCAAAGATATTAGAACAGAGTAATACATCAAAAAACTCAGGCTGTTTGATCAATTGCATAGTCGCATTATCAATATAAATATGATCTAATTTCACATCAGGGTAATCTTTTGCGACCTCAGTCACCACTTCACGCCATAAGACTGAGCTTATTAATACATTTGCTTTATCGACAGAAGTGACATGCTTGCTACGTTTCATTGCTGTTTCAAACGCGACTCTTGCGATACGTTCAATTTCATAACGATGATATACTTCGGTATCAAATGCTTTTTCATTCGCGCCTTCACCTTCACGGCCTTTTGGTTGACCAAAGTAAATACCACCTGTTAATTCTCGGACAGTCACCATGTCAAAACCTTTGGCAGCAATATCGGCGCGTAATGGACAAAATTTTTCTAAACCTTGATACAGGGTGGCTGGGCGTAAATTACAAAATAAAGCAAAATGTTTGCGTAACGGTAGTAAGGCACCCCGTTCAGGTTGTTGATTAGGGGGTAAATTTTCCCATTTCGGACCACCAACTGAACCAAATAAAATCGCATCGCTTTCTTCGCAACCTTTCAAGGTTTCAAGTGGTAATGGCGTGCCGTGATTATCAATGGCAATACCACCTACATCAAAAGTGCGGTAATTTAACTTGAAACTGTATTTTTGTTGTACAGCATCTAATACTTTGATGGCTTCTGCCATGATTTCTGGACCAATTCCATCGCCACTTAAGACGGCAATATTGAATGTTTGCATTTGTTTTTTCCTTTATTTGAGCAATTATTTAATTGTTATTGTTACTTTTTTGCGTTGTTATCTCAGTTGTGTTCGTTTTATTTATACAACTTTATTTTTCTAAAATTTTTTGTGCTCAGGCAGTTTACGTAAGGATAAACAGCCTGTTTACGAGCCGAAAAGTGCGGTGCTTTTTGCGAAAGTTTTTTATACTCCTGCAATTTTATGTAATTTTAAATCTGCCACTTTTTGTGAGCGGTAAATTGCATTGATAGCATGGATTAATGCCCTAGCGGAAGATTCAACGATATCTGTGGCTAAGCCTACACCATGGAAACGTCTCCCGTTATGTTCGACGACGATATCCACTTGTCCTAAGGCTTCCGCACCTTCACCTTTAGCTGTTAAGTGATAGTTCAACATTTTCACATTTAAGCCCGTAATTGTTAAAATCGCGTTGTAAACCGCATCTACAGGACCATTTCCGCCGTTTGAAACTTGACTGATTTTCTTACCATCTAATTCTACCTGTACAAAGGCTGAGGCTGGTAAATGGCTGATACATTGAGAAGTGATGACGTCTAAAGTTAAGCGATCCTCATCACCTTGTTGCATATCAATAAATGCTAATGCCTCTAAATCATAATCAAACACTTGTCCTTTTTTATCGGCTAATTTTAAGAAGGCATCATAAAGTTTATCTAAATCGTAGTCATGGTCTTGGTAGCCCATTTCTTGCATATGATTTTTCACTGCAGCACGGCCCGAGCGTGCAGTCAAATTTAATTTTTCTTTTTTCAAACCAATGGTCTCTGGTGACATAATTTCGTAGGTATTTTTATGTTTCACCATGCCGTCTTGATGGATACCTGATGAGTGAGCAAACGCATTAGAACCTACGATAGCTTTATTCGGCTGGATTGGCATATTACATAATTGACTCACCATTTGACTTACACGATGAATTTCTTGGGTATTGATACGCGTATCTAAACTATTAAACATATCTTGGCGTGTCTTGATTGCCATGACGACTTCTTCTAATGCCGTATTTCCCGCACGTTCACCAATGCCGTTAATCGTACATTCAATTTGTCTTGCGCCATATTGCACTGCGGTTAATGAATTGGCGGTAGCCATACCTAAGTCGTTATGGCAGTGTACTGAAATAATCGCTTTATCAATATTAGGTACACGGTTCATCACATTGTGAATAATGTCACCAAATTGAGTAGGCAACGTATAACCAACCGTATCAGGGATATTGATAGTCGTTGCACCAGCATGAATTGCAGCTTCTACAATACGACAAATGTTGTCAATTCCTGTACGCCCTGCATCTTCGCAAGAAAACTCTACATCATCAGTATAATTTCTCGCACGTTTCACAGCTTGGATCGCCATCTCAACGACATCATCAAACGTGCGACGCAATTTAGCCTCTACATGTAATGCTGAAGTAGCGATGAAAGTATGAATACGAAAAGCCTCCGCCACTTTTAAGGCTTCTGCAGCGGCATCAATATCTTTATCCACAGCACGAGATAAGGCACATACTCGGCTGTTTTTAATATGTCGAGCAATAGTTTGTACTGACTCAAAGTCGCCTGCGGAAGATACTGGAAAACCAACTTCCATTACGTCAACGCCTAAACGTTCTAAAGCCAAGGCAATTTGTAATTTTTCTTTTACTGTCAAACTGGCTTTTAAGGCTTGCTCGCCGTCACGCAATGTAGTGTCAAAAATGATGATGTTGTTGTTTGCCATATTGTTGTCCTTGCTTTTATTTTTTTGACTAAAGTGCGGTGTGTTTTTAGAAAATTTCAATAAAAAACCCGCTTGTTTAATGCGGGTCAAATTTATTGGATTTTTTATTCACTATTTTTTATCCACAACTGAGCCGCACAACGAGTGTGAGAGCAGGAGGCTGAGAGATAAAGAAATAATGTTGCACATAAAATCAAACTATTATTGGAAACTTGATAATCCTCATCTTACTGATAAAAAGTAGGCTGTCAAATAAAATTTTAGTATTTAATTTGTTTTTTGGTGTGTTTTTTATAATTTAATTAGTTTTAAATTCTGATTTATATTGTTTTATTGGGTTTAAATGCTTTTTTATTGGAATTAAGGTCGGTTTTGTTCTAACTGTTTACTTAGATAATATACAAAATATTTGTTTTTATAGTTACAAAAAATTCACAAAAAAAGCGATCAATATTTTATATTTTTTGATCGCGTTTTAAATGATGATAACTATGAATCAATATTATTGGAAAGTGTTACATTGGCTCGGATCACCCGTATTTAAACCACGTTTAAACCATTGTAAACGTTGTGCTGATGTGCCATGCGTAAAACTATCAGGCACAACATAACCTTGACTACGTTTTTGTAAACGATCATCACCTACGGCTTCAGCTGCATTAAATGCCTTTTCAATATCACCACTTTCAAATAAGCCCGTTTTGGTTGCTTGGTGAGCCCATACACCAGCAAAGCAGTCTGCTTGTAATTCTAATTTAACGGATAAGCGGTTTGCTTCGTTTTGGTTAGTTTGTTGACGTAAGCGATTGACTTGTGAAAGAATGCCTAACTGATTTTGAATATGGTGTCCGACCTCATGAGCAATTACATAAGCAAAAGCAGCTTCGCCACCTGCACCAAGCTTGTGTTTCATATCAGTATAAAAGGATAAATCAAGATAGATCTTATTATCATTTGGGCAGTAAAAGGGACCCATCGCAGATTGTCCTGTTCCACACGCAGTGTGTGTTACACCGCGATATAGCACCATAGTCGGCATTTGATAGCGTTGACTGTTCTGAGAAAAGTAGTTTCCCCATACAGTTTCTGTGTCAGCCAATACTACACGAGATAAGCTATTTAGCTCTTGTTCTTCCTGTGAGTTAAGCGCAGAAGATTGTTGCAAGCCGAGATCTGGTGTACCGACTAAGCCTGATAAGTCAATACCATAGTAAGCACCAATCAGAAGAATGATTAAGCCTAAAATACCTGATTTTTTGCCACCACTACGATAGTGATTTTGCGAACGTCTATCTTCTACATTCGAACTTTCTCTACGACCACGCCAACGCATACTAATGCCCTTTTTATGAAATTAAAAACTAGCATTCTAGCGCAAATTGCTTAAAGTGCGGTCAAATTCAAGAAAGAATTTTCAAGTAGTGTAAATATTTTGCGTAACAATGGACTTCATCAAGTTATTTAGTTAAGGTGGTTAACGAGTATTTAATAACAATGAGGAATTTAACATGGGATTATTTGATTTTGTCGGTGAGATTGGTCGTAAACTTTTCTCAAAAAAAGAAGATGCAGCAGATGCAGTTGTTCAACATATTAAAGAGGACAACCCTGGTATTGAAGATGTTGTGGTAAAAGTTGAAGATGGTGTTGCGATTATTGAAGGTACGGCAGAGTCTGCGAGTGCACTAGAAAAAGTCATATTGATGGCGGGTAATGTTGCTGGTATTACTGAAGTGAAAGTTGATAATGTCACGATCAAAAATGGTGAAAGTTTAGCGAGTGAAGAGGAGTTTTATGTCATCCAAAAAGGTGATACCTTGTGGAAAATCGCGGAAAAAACTTATGGTAATGCTACAAAATACACAGCGATTGTCGAAGCAAACAAAGAGGTCATCAAAGATGCGGATAAAATTTTCCCAGGACAAAAAATCCGCTTACCAAAAGCATTGTAATTAACGTATAAAACATAAGAAAGGAAAGCACCAAAATGCTTTCCTTTCTTGCTTTGGTATAAAAAATGTACAAATATGCGTTTTTGTTTGGCATTTTCTCGACTGATGTGTTTTATCTCGCTATAATTCGTCGGTTATTTTTAACTTTAATTTTTACTAACGTGTTCGGTGTGTGCGTTCGCCGAGTGCAAATTCATTTTGAGGTAATATAATGTCATTTACTATTGAAACAACTCAAGGTCTTGAGCGTCGTGTTCAAATCACCGTTCCATCTGACACTGTTGAAGGCGCAGTACGTGAAGAATTAAAACGTGTTGCTAAAACTGCGCGTGTTGATGGTTTCCGTAAAGGTAAAGTACCACCACACATTATTGAAAAACGTTTTGGACCATCTGTCCGTCATGATGTATTAGGCGAATTATTACAAAACAACTTTTTCAATGTCATGATTGAGCAAAAAGTGAATCTTGCAGGTCGCCCATCTTTTGCAGTAGAACAATTTGAAACAGGTAAAGACTTAGTTTTCACTGCGACTTTCGAAGTATATCCAGAAGTAGAATTGAAAGGTTTAGAGCAAATCAAAGTTGAAAAACCTGTTGTTGAAATTACAGATGCAGATATCGAGAAAATGATCGAAGTATTACGTAAACAACAAGCAACTTGGGCAGAAAGCACAGAAGCAGCTAATGCGGAAGATCGTGTTGTGATCGATTTCGTTGGTTTTGTTGATGGTGAAGAGTTTGAAGGTGGTAAAGCAGAAGACTTCACTTTATTCATGGGACAAGGTCGTATGATCCCTGGCTTTGAAGACGGTATCGTTGGTCGTAAAGCGGGTGAGCAGTTCGATATTAATGTAACTTTCCCAGAAGAATACCATGCGGAGAACTTAAAAGGTAAGGCGGCTAAATTCGCGATCAACTTGAAAAAAGTTGAGGTGATGGTGTTACCAGAACTTACCGATGAGTTTGTTGCAAAATTTGGTCCAAATACGAAAACTGTTGATGATTTACGTAGTGAAATTCGTAAAAACATGCAGCGTGAACTCAAAAATGCATTAACTGCGAAAGTAAAAGGTCAAGTCATTGATGGTTTATTAGAACAGAATACACTTGAAGTGCCAGCTGCTGCGGTAGAACAAGAAATCGAGGTATTACGTGGTCAAGCTGCACAACGTTTTGGCGGTAATACTGAACAAGCAGCACAATTACCACGTGAGTTGTTTGAAGAGCAAGCGAAACGTCGCGTACAAGTTGGTTTATTATTAGCAGAAGTTATTGCATCTAACGAATTAAAAGTAGATGAACAACGCGCTAAAGCGATGATTGAAGAAATTGCTTCAGCTTATGAACAGCCAGCGGAAGTGATTGAATATTACAGCAAAAACAAAGAGTTAATGAATAATATTCGTAATGTTGTTTTAGAAGAACAAGCTGTTGATGCGGTACTTGCAAAAGCACAAGTAACTGAAAAAGCAGCTTCTTTTGATGAAGTTATGAATACTCAAGCGTAATTTATTGTCGTTTTAAATAGTTATTTTACATGAATTAAGTGCGGTCAGAATTTTAATGATTTTGACCGCACTTTTTTGTCATGGTGAAATATTCAAGTTAGAAAAATTTGAATTTTCAGGTAGAATAATTAGATGTGTTAATTTTATTAGATTGGATTGAAAGAGGTAAATATGAGTGTAATTCCTATGGTTGTAGAGCAAACTTCAAGAGGAGAACGTTCTTATGATATTTATTCACGTTTATTGAAAGAACGCGTCATTTTCTTAAGTGGCGAAGTAGAAGACCGTATGGCTAATTTGATTGTCGCTCAATTGTTATTCTTAGAATCAGAAGATCCAGAAAAAGATATCAATATTTACATTAATTCACCAGGCGGTTCTGTCACTGCTGGGATGGCGATTTACGATACTATGCAATTTGTTAAACCTGATATTCGTACACTTTGTGTTGGACAAGCTTGTTCAATGGGGGCATTCTTATTAGCGGGTGGTACGGCAGGTAAACGTGTTGCCTTACCTAATGCGCGAGTCATGATTCATCAGCCTCTAGGCGGTTTCCGTGGCCAAGCATCAGATATTCAAATTCATGCTCAAGAGATTTTAAAAATCAAACATACTTTGAATGAGCGTTTGGCATTTCATACAGGTCAAAGTATTGAACGTATTGAACGTGATACTGATCGAGATAATTTTATGTCTGCAGAAGAAGCAAAATTATATGGTTTGGTTGATGAAGTGTTAGAAAAACGATAAGAATTTAGGATAAAAAATGGAAAAAGACACTGAATTACATTGTTCTTTTTGCGGTAAAGAGCAAAAAGAAGTCAGTAAATTGATTGCGGGCACATCGGGTTATATTTGTAATGAGTGCATTGAATTGTGCCATCATATGTTGTTATCAGATGAAACAGAAGAAGCAAATCCAGAAGAATTTGAACAGCAAAAATTACCTACGCCACATGAAATTCGTGCACATTTAGACGATTATGTGATTGGCCAAGATTACGCTAAGAAAGTACTAGCGGTAGCAGTATATAATCACTATAAACGTTTACGCTCGGATAAAAAAATAACCGATGTAGAACTTGGTAAAAGTAATATTTTATTGATTGGACCGACAGGTAGCGGTAAAACTTTATTGGCAGAAACCATGGCGCGTATGTTAAATGTACCTTTTGCTATGGCGGATGCAACCACATTAACAGAGGCTGGTTATGTGGGTGAAGATGTGGAAAATGTATTACAAAAATTGGTACAAAGCTGTGATTATGATGTAGCGCGTGCAGAGCAAGGGATTATTTATATTGATGAGATTGATAAAATTACACGTAAGTCAGAAAATCCTTCAATTACACGCGATGTATCGGGTGAAGGCGTACAGCAAGCTTTATTGAAATTAATAGAAGGTACAGTCGCATCCATTCCACCACAAGGTGGGCGTAAACACCCACAGCAAGAAATGTTGCATGTAGATACATCAAAAATTTTATTTATTTGTGGTGGTGCATTTGCAGGGTTAGATAAGGTCATTGAAAAACGGGTGCATGTTGGCTCAGGGATTGGGTTCAGTGCAGAAGTTAAAGGCAAACAAGATAAAGCTACATTAAGTCAATTATTTGAACAAGTGGAACCAGATGATTTGATGAAGTTTGGTTTAATTCCTGAGTTTATTGGTCGTTTACCAGTAGTCGCACCACTTGCTGAATTGGATGAAGAAGCGTTAGTGAAAATTTTGACTGAACCGAAGAATGCACTCATCAAACAGTATCAAGCATTATTTGGTTTAGAAGATGTAGAACTAGAGTTTACGCCACAGGCATTGACTGCGATGGCGAAGAAGGCCTTGGAGCGTAAAACAGGTGCTAGGGGACTTCGCTCTATTGTCGAGGCGATTTTGTTAGATACTATGTATGACTTACCTTCTTTAGAAAATCTAAATAAAGTGATCGTAGAAGAAACGACTATTACTGACAAACAACCGCCAACGTTAAAATATAAAAAATAAGTATTCAATCAAATAAAAGTGCGGTTAATCTCACCGCACTTTTTGTTTATTTACTTGATTTATTCAAAATTACCCTCATATTAGGCAAAATGTTCTAATTTAACTAAGAGAGTTCGGAATGAGCGTCAAAAAACAGAAACAAACCATTCCAGTATTACCATTACGTGATGTGGTCGTCTTTCCTTATATGGTGATGCCATTATTTGTCGGTAGAGCAAAATCAATTCGTAGCCTTGATGAGGCAATGGAAACTGGAAAACAATTGCTATTAGTTTCGCAAAAGCAAGCTGATTTAGAGGAGCCAACAGTTGATGATGTATATAAAGTTGGTACAGTTGCCAATATTATTCAGCTACTTAAATTACCAGATGGCACGGTAAAAGTATTAGTTGAAGGTCAACAACGAGCGACTATTAACCATTTAGAAGATGATGGTGAATTTTTCTCCGCAGAAATTACATTGATCGACACTGAATTTGGTGATGAGAAAGAATTGTCTGTTGTTAAGAATGCCACACTGGCTGAGTTTGAAAAATATGCAAAATTAAATAAAAAAGTACAGCCAGATGTCCATTCCGCATTAGAACGAATTGAGGAGTTTGATCGTTTAAGCGACACTTTAGCTGCGCATATGCCTGTTGCAGTAAAACATAAACAAAAAGTATTGGAAATTCCAAATGTCGTTGCTCGTTTTGAATATTTGCTCGGTTTAATGGAGTCTGAAACGGATTTACTGCAAGTAGAGAAACGTATCCGTGGCCGTGTAAAAGAGCAAATGGAAAAAACACAGCGCGATTACTATTTGAATGAGCAAATTAAAGCGATTCAAAAAGAGCTAGGTGAAACGGATAGCGTGGATGAAATTGAGCAACTCCGTCAAAAAATTGAAGACGCTAAGATGCCAGCTGAAGCAAAAGAAAAAGCAGAAGCTGAATTACAGAAATTGAAAATGATGTCACCAATGTCTGCTGAGGCAACTGTTGTACGTAGCTATATTGATTGGATGGTACAAGTGCCTTGGAATAAGCGTACAAAAGTGAAAAAAGATCTTGCGAAAGCGCAACAAGTGTTAGATGCCGATCATTATGGTTTAGAGCGTGTCAAAGAGCGTATTTTAGAATATCTTGCAGTACAAACACGTTTAAATCAAATCAAAGGACCTATTTTGTGTTTAGTAGGACCACCAGGTGTAGGGAAAACCTCACTGGGGCAATCTATTGCACAAGCAACGGGACGTAAATATGTACGTATGGCATTAGGAGGTGTGCGTGATGAGGCTGAGATTAGAGGTCACCGTAAAACCTATATCGGTGCGTTGCCAGGTAAATTGATTCAAAAGATGGCAAAGGTGGGCGTAAAAAACCCATTATTCTTGCTAGACGAAATTGATAAGATGAGTTCTGATATGCGAGGTGATCCTGCATCTGCCTTATTAGAAGTACTTGATCCTGAACAAAATACCACATTTAATGATCATTATTTAGAAGTAGATTATGATTTATCTGATGTAATGTTTGTTGCTACATCGAATTCAATGCGTATTCCAGCACCATTATTGGATCGTATGGAAGTTATTCGTCTTTCTGGTTATACCGAAGATGAAAAACTGAATATTGCAACGCGTCATTTACTCGCGAAGCAAATGGAACGTAATGGTTTAAAAACGGGTGAGCTTGAAATTGAAGAAAGTGCCATTCTTGATATTATTCGTTATTACACACGTGAAGCTGGTGTACGTAGTCTAGAACGAGAAATTTCAAAGATCTGCCGTAAAGCAGTAAAAAACTTATTACTGGATAAGAAGTTAAAATCAATCAAAGTAAGTGCGGTGAATTTATCTGAGTTTTTAGGGGTGAAACGCTTTGAGTTTGGTCGCGCAGATACACAAAATCGTGTTGGGGAAGTGACTGGATTAGCTTGGACAGAAGTTGGTGGTGATTTGTTGACTATTGAAACTGCATCAGTATTGGGTAAAGGAAAGCTCACTTATACTGGTTCATTAGGTGATGTGATGAAAGAATCAATTCAAGCTGCTATGACAGTTGTCCGTGCAAGAGCAGAAAAATTAGGTATTGCTTCGGACTTCCATGAAAAACGAGATATCCATATTCATGTGCCAGAAGGTGCAACACCGAAAGATGGGCCAAGTGCAGGTATTGCAATGTGTACAGCCTTGGTATCTTGTTTAACAGGGAACCCAGTGAAAGCGGATGTGGCGATGACGGGCGAAATTACGTTGCGCGGAAAAGTATTACCAATAGGAGGCTTGAAGGAAAAATTATTGGCGGCACATCGTGGCGGTATTAAGACCGTGATTATTCCGAAAGATAATGTAAAAGATCTAGAGGATATTCCTGATAATGCCAAAAATAATTTAACGATTCATGCCGTAGAAAGTATTGATGAAGTTTTAACTATTGCATTAGAAAATGCACCAACGGGAGTGGAGTTTGTCAAGCTCTCACCTGTGACAGCAGCTAAGGCAGTTCGTAAAAGCCGTTCAACTTCCCGTAAAAGTACGGTCAATTAATTGATACTTTGTTAAATTAAGCCAAATTGTTATGATTTGGCTTAATTTTATTTTGCTCGTGCCAATAGAGGCACTTTCTATTATAATCGTAGGCATTTTCGGTTGATTAAAATAATATTTATAGGATAACAACAATGTTAATTGAAAAACTTCACAATATGACAAGCAGTTGGGTATCAAAGCTACTATTGGGTATCATTGCGGTCGCTTTCGTGTTAAGTGGTATTACTGGTTATGTCTTTACTCGTGTAGATACATCTGCAGTAAAAGTAAATGGTGAAGAAATCTCACAGCAAACTTTTTATCAACGTTATGAATCTGAATCAGAACGTTTAAGACAACAACTTGGTGCACAATTTGCAGCCTTGTCAGGTTCGCCAGAGTTTATTACTGGCTTAAGAGAAAGTGTATTAAATAATTTAATTAACCAAGAATTATTGCGTCAATATGCTGATGAGTTGAAGATTGGGATTAGTGATGAGCGTATAAAACAACAAATAGTAACTAGTCAAATTTTCCAAACAGATGGTAAGTTTGATAATAATTTATATCAAAGAATGCTGCAATTGAATGGGCTTACGCCTGATGCGTATGCCAATATTGTACGCGAAGCATTACGATTAGAGCAATTGCAAACAGGCTTAGCAGAAAGTGAATTTATCGTACCTGCTCAACAAGCACAATTGACAGAATTGTTTTTTCAAGCACGGAAAGTACGTTTAGCTTCATTTTCAGTAGAAGATGCAATGGCGAAGCAAACCGTATCTGAAGATGAAATTAAAGCTTATTATGAAGCTAATAAAAGCGCCTTTTTAGTACCTGAATTAGCGAAAGTACAGTATATTACATTAACGAGAGCTGATGTTGAGAAAAATATTCATGTTTCTGATGTAGAGATTGCACAATATTATCAAGATAATAAAGCACTTTATGTATCACAAGGGCAACAGCGTTTATCTCATATTCAAGTTGCAACTGAGGAAGAAGCCCAAGCAATTTATAAAGAGTTACAAGATGGTGCAAATTTTGCAGGTTTAGCTGGTGCACGCTCTTTAGATAAGATTTCAGCACAAAATGGTGGTGACCTAAGCTGGGCAAGTGCGGGGACTTTCCCAAAAGCTTTCGAAGATGCAGCGAATGCGCTCGCAGTTGGTCAATATAGTCAACCAGTAAAAGTTGATAATAACTATCACATTATCTTAGTAACTGAGCGTAAAGATGCCTCTGCTTTACCATTAGAGGTCGTAAAAACACAAATAGCAGATCAAATTCGTCAAAATTTAGTCAATAATCAGTATTTCTCAATTGAAAAGCAGATTGCTGAAAAAGCATTTGAGCATCCAGAGGGATTAGAAAAAGCGGCTGAAGTAGCTGGTTTAAAAATTCAGCAAACTGATTATTTCTCAGCAAATGATGTGCCAGCTGAATTAAATTATCCAAATGTAGTAGCTGCGGTTTTCCACTCAGATATTTCTCAAGGTGGCGTAAATTCTGAACCGATGAATGTGGGAGAACAACATGCTGTAGTAGTGCGAGTGCTAGAGCATAAAGCAGAAGGAACTAGAACATTAGAAGACGCAAAAGCGGATATTACAGCTTATTTAACCCGTCAGAAAGCAGAAGAACTTGTATTGGCTGAGGCAACTAACGCAGCAGAAGCCTTATCTGCTAATCCTAATGCAGCATTGCCATCAGGTATTGATTTTGCAGATGAGGAAAAATGGGTATTTGCGGATAATCGTGATCCTGCGTTGAATAATGTTATTTTCTCAATGCATCTTGATGCTGATAAACCAAGTTATACTGCAGCAAAGACAAGTAATGGTAATATTGTATTAGTTAAATTAAGTGCGATTGAACAGGGGGCTTTAACTGCAGCTGAAAGTGAAATTTTTACACAACAAATTGCTCAAGCTCGCCAAGTTGAATTACAGAATAAACTATTACAAGCTTTACGTGCTAAAGCAAAAATTGAAGTGAATGAGCAATTCTTTAAACAGACCGAAGAATAGTGATTACAGTAGATTTGAAAGCCTAGTGTTTGACTAGGCTTTTTTATTGTTTTAAAGTGCGGTTATTTTAACAAACTTTTTTAAAATCAAGCATTATTGTGCTTGCCAGCCTAAACCAATCGCTTTATATAAAGAAATTAAGTTGGTAGCTTTAGCCAGTTGGTTATCTAATACTTTTTCCTCAAGAAGTAATTGATCTAATTTTGTTTGTAATGTGCGATCAAAAGTTTGCTCAGCATATTGAAATAGTTTTTGGCTATCTGCACTTTGTCGTTGTTTAGCCGTTAGAGCTTGTGTTAATAAATAAGATTGACGATTGAGGGCAAATTGTAATTGATAGCTACTATCGACTTCTGCTAGTGCTTTCAGTAAAGTTTGGTCATATTGAAGTAAGGCTTGTTGCAGTCGTGCATCAGCCGCTTTAATATTAGCTTTTATGCGTCCAGCCGTAAAAATAGGTACTTGGATCCCTGCACTAATGAGATTTTGCCATGTATTTAAATGAGGTAAATTACTATCTAACTCAATATGTCCTGTTTGCCATAAAAATTGAATATTAAAGCGAGGTAATAAGTCAGCTTTCGCACTAGCCAATTTGGCTGCCCATATCTTGACATTTTCTGCTTGTGCTTGGATATCAGGGCGTTGGGCTAATAAGTCACTGGGGCGTCCACCTTGAGGAGGTGGTGGTAGGTGTGCCAGTACATCTACTTTTCTCATTTTTGCTAAATTTAAGCTAAATGTTTGAGGAACAGCACCAATCAAGACGGCAATTGCACGTTGGTATGCTTCTAGCTGTGCTTGTAACGTCGCATTCTTTGCCATGATTGCTTGTAGTTGACTAGTTACTTCGTCAAGTTCGTAGGCTGTCACTTGCCCAGCATTGAAACGCCCTTTGAGATAACGTTGTAAATCTTGTAGCGTGTCTAGTGTACGTTGTAACAACAATTGCTGTTTTACTGTATGTAGGGCTTTCAAATAGTAATGTGCAATTTCGCTAGTAATTAGCATTTGACTGCCATAAACTTGTTGTTGTGATGCCGCTACTGCGGCTTGAGCCGCGTCAGAGTCGCTCTGTTTTTGTCCAAAAATATCAGGTTCCCAAGCCATACTGACACCACCCATACTATTTTGGGGGCGCATATTAAACTGCTCAATATCTATATGTGCTTTCCCCAAATTACCAGTTGCTGCTAATTTAGGAAATAATGAGGCACGTGCTAGTTGAGCAATCGCTTGCGCTTCAGTTAGTTTACTTTGCGCAATCGCAATATCATGGTTATGTGCTAATCCTCGTTGAATTAAATCTGTCAGTTGAGGATCACGCCAACTTTCCCACCATTGTTGTATAGCTTGTTGACCAGAATGGATAGTTTCTTGAGTGTATTTTGCTGGTAATGTGATCTGCGATGGCAAATCAATGTTTGTATTTTGACAGCTTGTTAACAATACGCTCAAAATAAGTGTAATAAGTGTTTTTTGCATAGTGTTTTTCCTTAGTTTTGGCGAGCTAGCATAATTCTAAAACGTAAAATAGCGATGAGAATAAATAATGCTCCCATCAATGTAATGATCAAAACACGTGGCCAGATTACATTCATACCCGCTCCCCGAAACAGCACATCTTGACCAATCGCAATAAATTGAGTTAAGGGGGAAAGTTGCATTATATATTGCACCAGTAGTGGCATATTTTCTAATGGTGATAAACTGCCAGAAAGTAAATAAAGGACGATATATACAGGTAAACAGAGTAGGCTAAATTGTGGCATTGTTGGAGCATGTGTAGCGAGATAAATACCGAGCCCCGCCATTGAAGAAAGGAATACTGCTTCAGTTGCAATAAATAATCCAATAGATCCATTAATGGGGACATCAATGAATTTATGCACAACAAAATATAAAGAAAGAAATGCGGCAATAAGGATGATAAGTCCATTAGCTAAAATTTTTGAAATAACAATTTCACTGGCACTTACAGGCATCACTAATAAATGTTCAATAGTGCCATGCTCTCTTTCGCGAATAACAGCAGCGCCCACAAGAATTAATGTCAGTAATGTTGAATTACCAGTGATTTGAGTCACTGGCATGTACCATTCTGTTTTTAAATTACTATTAAATAAGACATTTATTTTAGGCGTGATGAGGTCATAGTCTATTGGTGTTTTATTTAGATACTCAACAATTTGTTGTCTGATGATTTGTTGTAAATAGCTGGCACCTACGGCCGCCTGTGACATGGCTGTTGCATCAACTAATAGTTGTAGTTCAGGTTGTTTGTTCGCGAGTAAATCGGCAGTGAAATTGGCTGGGATAGTTAGTACAAAAATATACTCACCATTGTCCATAGCCGTATCTATTTGTTGTGGTTTGATTTCAACAACTTTATTAAATTGCGGTGGTAACATCGCATCTTGAATATGAAAAGAAAGCGCGCTGCGATCTTCATTTAAAATAGCCACTGAAGCATTTTTTACTTCAGTTGTAATACCTTTGGCAATTGAGTAAATTGTGACAGTAAACATCATGATGACAAGGATAAGTAGTGTGAAGTCACTAAAAAAGCTACGAATTTCTTTGCCACATAAGAAATAAACATTTTTTATCCATTGTTGCATGTTACTTCTCCTGTTTTTTTAAAAGCAGGCAAGTGATTGCTAAATAAGTTATAAAAAAGAGTAGTAGTATGAGATATAAATCGAAAAAACTACTAAAACCTAAACCTTTCGTAAAAGCACCCAAGCTAATTAAGTGATACCAACTAGTTGGAAAACCTACTCCCATCCAATAACCAATGCCAGTGATTGTTGAGCGGGGGTAAAGTAAACCTGAAAAGTTAATCGTTGGGATGACAGTAATAATAGCCGTAGCAAAAATAGCTGCAACTTGAGATTTAACAAAAGCAGAAATAAGTAAACCAAAAGCTGTTGCGGCTAATATGAGACAAAATGCCCCTAAGCTCATTGCCCAGAAAGATCCTGTTAGTGGGACTTTGATGACCCAAATTACGAGTGAAACGAGCATTAAATAGTTCAACATAGCTAAAAAAATATAAGGGAGCTGTTTACCAAGAACATATTGCAAAACACTGGCAGGGGAACTATAGAGATTCGTAATAGAACCGATTTCTTTTTCACGTACAACAGCAAGTGCTGTCATCATAGAGGGGATTAACATTAATGTAACCATGATTAATCCTGGTGAAATAGCATTAACACTACGGAAAGTTTGGTTATACATAAATCTAACTTCAAGATTAGCTATTTGAGGTAAGATGATGCCATTTTGTTGATAAAGTTGTTTTTGATATTGGAACAGAATTTGTTGTATATGAGCTACCATATTTTCGCCTGTAAAAGGCATAGAACCATCAACATAGAAAGCGATTTCTGGTTTACGTTGTTGTAAGAGATCGCGTCCAAAATTTGGCGGGATTTCAATCAGTAATCTTGCTTTTCCAGACTTCAAAAATTCATTTAAATTCGACCGCGCTTTAAGTGGTGTAAGAGCTTTGAAATAAGCTGAACCACTAAACTGTTCAATAAGTTGACGACTTTCATAACTTTGATCTTGATCGAGTACACTAAAGCTTAGTTCATTCGTATCAAACGAAATTCCCCAGCTACCAGTAAAAAGTAAAAGAATAGGACCTAAAATTGCGAAGACTAAGCGGATACGATCTCGCAGAATTTCTTTACTTTCACGTAGTGTAAATGTCCAGATATTACTTAACCAAGATAACACAGGATTAGGTGCAAGAGCTGCTGGATGCTTGTTCAATTGCTCTGTGACAGGCTGGTTTAGCGTAACTTGTAGTGATATTGGTTCAGCAGTTTGTTCTGCTAAAAAACTGATAAATGCTTGCTCTAAAGTTTTTGCATTACGTTGTTGACATAATTGTTCGGGAGTGCCTACCGCTAAGACTTTCCCCTTATGCATTAACGATATACGGTCACAACGTTGCGCCTCATTCATGAAATGGGTAGAGACAAAAATAGTCATTTTTTCTGCTCGAGATAGTTGGACTAAGTATTGCCAAAACATATCACGTGCAGCAGGGTCAACACCTGAAGTAGGTTCGTCAAGAATAAGTACTTTAGGGTGGTGTAAACATGCTGCAGCAAGTTGTAAACGTTGACGGATACCTAGTGATAATTCGCTCGGTAAGCTATCGGCAATATCATCTAGCTGAAATTGAGTTAATGCTTGGCTAACTGCTTTTCGTCCTTTTTCACCTTCAAGTTCATATAATCTAGCGTGTAAGATAAGATTTTGGCGTAATGTTAACTCTTCATAAAGTGAGAATGCTTGTGACATATACCCTACTTGTTTGCGTGTCTGCATATCACCTGAATCAATAGGGTTACCTAATAATGTTGCACTTCCTGCTGTAGCATCTAATAATCCAGTTAACATCTTCATTGTCGTACTTTTACCACATCCATTTGAGCCTAAAAAGCCAAAAATTTCACCCTGCGGAATGTGGAAGCTGACGTTATCTACAGCAGTAAAATCACCAAAAACTTTGGTTAATCCTTCTGCTTCAATCGCAAATGGCTGGGTAGGATCTGGTAAAAAAGGTAAGATTTGACTCGAGTCCCAGTGTGTTTGTTTAGACTCTGGTAGTAATTTGATATAGGCTTGTTCAAGATTATTTGCTTGTGTTGCTTTTAGCACCTGTTGTGTTGGTGCGTGAAGTAGAATCTGTCCAGCATCCATTGCGATTAAATATTCAAATTGTTCAGCTTCTTCGATATAAGCAGTCGCGACAATGATAGTCATATCTTGATTTTCACTACGTAACTCATTGACTAATGTCCAAAACTGGCGGCGTGATAATGGATCAACTCCCGTAGTTGGCTCATCTAAAATTAATAGTTCGGGATCATGAACTAATGCACAGCATAAACTTAGCTTTTGTTTCATTCCTCCAGAAAGTTTGCCCGCAGCACGCTGTGCAAAAGGAGATAAGCCTGTAGCATGTAATAAGCGTGTAATACGTATCTGGCGTTGCTGTGTATTTAAGCCAAAAAGACGTGCATGAAATTCGATATTTTCATAAACAGAAAGAGTTGGATAAAGATTTTTACCCAAACCTTGAGGCATAAATGCGATTCGTTTCAGTAAAGATTCACGTTCAGTCTTATTTGCTTGATTTAAACCAAAGACCTCAATATGCCCTTGTTGAATGATCTTCACTCCAGCAATCAAAGACAATAATGTTGATTTTCCAACACCATCAGGTCCGATTAACCCAACAGTGCATCCTATCGGCAGACTCAGGGACACACGATCAAGTGCAGTCATTTTTTGGTAAGAATGTGATACATTCACCAAACGAATAGCATCCATTGCGTACCTCTATTGTTATTTTGGTAGCTTAATTTGGAGTTCAGGCGTCCAGTCAGTAGTGTTAATACGGACGAAACCATTACCTGTCATACCGCCTTTTAGATAATTGGCGTATTGTTGTGCAATATCATCGGGAATTTGTAATTTGACTTTAAACATCAATTTTTCACGCTCAGTATCTGTTTCAACAAATTTAGGTGTGAATTGTGCTTCTGCGGCGACATAAGTTACTCTTGCAGGAAAAACAGCATCTAATCCATCAAATACAATACGTGCTTCGGTATTGAGTGGAATTTGATTGACGATTGGTGCGGGGAGAAATATATTCATACTCGCATCAGTTAAATCGAGTAGGCTGACAACTTTATGTCCTGCAGGGATAACATGACCATTATCGACCAACTTATATTCAACTCGCCCTGCTTTTGGTGCTTTAATTTGTAAATCATTTAGCATTGATTTGACTTGTACGAGTTGTGCATTCGCTTGTGCAACAGCAGCTTCTGCTTCTGTTGTAGCAATTTCTAAAGCATGTAAATTTGCTTTTGCTACATCACGTAATGCGAGTCGTTTTTCTAGTTCTGTTTGTGAGATTAATTTGTTATGCCGCAATTGTGTTGCATTATCAAGATCAAGTTGTGCGGTTTTGAGTTGTTGCTGTTGTGCTTCAATTTGTGCTAGCGTACGTTTAACTACTTGTTGTGTTTGCAATTTTCTTGCTTCGGCAGTATCCACTTGTGCTTGGAGAGTGTCAGAGGAAAGACTAACAAGTAAAGTATCTTTTGTCACATATTCGCCTTCAGTGACGAAAACCTGATCAATTTTTCCTGCATATAAACTTGCAATGTCTAAGCGAGAAAATTCTAGACGCCCATTTGAATGGGCAAATTTGGTTGGCTCAGTTTTTTGATGATATTGGTGCCAGTAGAAACCAATACCAATAGCAATAATTACGAGTAGAAAGCTTATTTTTTTCATTACGATCCCCTTATAACATAAAGATATGTAATGTGCTGGGAATTATAACATAAATTGAGTTTGAAGTGAAAAAATTGCTAGAATTTGACCGCTCTTTATGGTATAAAGCACCCCGTTATTTTGACTTTTAAAAAATAACATTCACATTTAATTTTTAACTTAGACATCACACACATATCTTCAGGGTAAATCAGGGTGCCAAACGGTCGATTTACTTGGTATGTGGAGGCTAAACCCCAATTTAAAGGAAAATATTATATGGCACAAGTTTCAATGCGCGATATGCTACAAGCTGGCGTTCACTTCGGTCACCAAACTCGTTACTGGAATCCAAAAATGAAACCATTCATTTTCGGACCACGCAACGGTGTACACATCATTAACTTAGAAAAAACAGTTCCTATGTTCAATGATGCGTTAGTTGAGTTAACGCGTATCGCAGGTAACAACGGTAAAATTTTATTCGTTGGTACAAAACGTGCAGCAACAGAAGCAGTTAAAGCAGCAGCATTAGACTGTCAGCAATATTATGTAAACCACCGTTGGTTAGGTGGTATGTTGACTAACTGGAAAACAGTTCGTCAATCAATTAGACGTTTAAAAGATTTAGAAACTCAATCTCAAGATGGTACATTCGATAAATTAACGAAAAAAGAAGCGTTAATGCGTACTCGTGAGATGGAGAAACTTGAGTTAAGTCTTGGTGGTATCAAAGAGATGGGCGGTTTACCAGATGCATTATTTGTCATTGGTGCAGACCACGAGCACATCGCGGTAAAAGAAGCAAATAACTTAGGTATTCCAGTATTTGCTATCGTTGATACTAACTCAGATCCAGATGGTGTTGATTACGTTATCCCTGGTAACGATGATGCCGCACGTGCAATTCAACTATATCTTTCAGCAGCAGCAGCGGCAGTTAAAGAAGGTCGCAATCAAAATACTGTATCTGAAGAAAGTTTTGTTGCAGAATCTGAATAATTCAAGTAGATAAGGCGAAAGCCCTTATTATTAATCACAACGATTAATTGGTTAGCAGGGGGCTTGATTAAGTTCCCTGCTTTTTTATATCAAAGTGCATTTAAACACTTGCACGAAATAGAGTGGACAGAGGATTAAAAAATGGCTGAAATCACAGCATCATTAGTAAAAGAACTTCGTGAGCGTACTGGCGCGGGTATGATGGAATGTAAGAAAGCGTTAGTTGAAGCGAATGGTGATATTGAATTGGCAATTGATAACATGCGTAAATCGGGTCAAGCAAAAGCGGCTAAAAAAGCAGGCCGTGTAGCTGCGGAAGGTGTAATCCTTGCTCGTGTAGGTGCAGGTTTTGGTGTGTTAGTTGAAATGAACTGTGAAACTGACTTCGTTGCGAAAGATGCAGGTTTCTTAGGTTTAGCAAATGAAGTAGCTGATTTTGCATTGGCAAATAAAGGTGTAGCAATTGAAGCTCTTCAAGCACAGTTTGAGGAAAAACGTGCTGCATTAGTTGCTAAAATCGGTGAAAATATGAATATTCGTCGTGTTCAATTCTTAGATGGCGATGTTCTGGGTTCATACTTACATGGTGCTAAAATCGGTGTATTAGTTGCAGGTAAAAACGCAGACGACGAATTACTTAAAAAAGTTGCAATGCATGTTGCAGCAAGCCGTCCAGACTATGTTAACCCATCTGATGTTCCTGCTGATGTTGTTGAACATGAGCGTCAAATCCAAGTTGACATTGCTATGCAATCAGGTAAACCACGTGAAATTGCAGAAAAAATGGTTGAAGGCCGTATGAAGAAATTCACTGGTGAAGTTTCATTAACAGGTCAACCATTCGTGATGGATCCGTCTAAATCTGTCGGTGACTTCTTAAAAGAAAATGGTGCGGATGTCACTAACTTCATTCGTTTTGAAGTAGGTGAGGGTATCGAGAAAGTAGAATCTGACTTCGCAGCAGAAGTTGCTGCAATGCAAAAAATCTAATTTCTAAATTAAGGCGAGGTAACTCGCCTTTTCTTTATCGGAGAGATGGATATTAGCACTGACGTCTCTTTTGAAACCTTGATACAAAGTGCGGTCAAAAATAACGATAATTTGTTGCTTACAGAATAAAAAGAGGTACGAAATGAGCCAACCAATTTATAAACGAATCTTATTAAAACTCAGTGGTGAAGCATTACAAGGTGATGAAGGTTTCGGTATTGATCCTTCGATCTTAGATAGAATGGCATTAGAGATTAAAGAATTAGTTGCAATGGGCGTTGAAGTTGGGGTTGTTCTTGGCGGTGGTAATTTGTTCCGTGGCGCAAAACTCGCAAAAGCAGGTATGAATCGTGTTGTTGGTGACCATATGGGTATGCTGGCAACAGTGATGAATGGACTTGCTATGCGTGATGCATTGCACCGTGCAGAAGTTAATGCAAAATTGATGTCTGCTTTTCAATTAAATGGTATTTGTGATACATATAACTGGTCTGAAGCGATCAAAATGTTACGCGAAAAACGCGTTGTAATTTTTTCAGCAGGAACTGGGAGCCCATTTTTTACTACAGATTCAGCAGCTTGTTTACGTGGTATTGAAATTGAAGCTGATGTTGTATTAAAGGCGACTAAAGTTGATGGAGTATATAATTGCGATCCAACGAAAAACCCTGATGCGGTACTTTATAATAAACTCAATTATGCAGATGTCATTGAACAAGAACTACAAGTGATGGATTTAGCTGCATTTACCCTTGCGCGTGACCATAATATGCCAATTCGTGTTTTTAATATGGGGAAATCAGGTGCATTGCGTCGTGTTATTCTAGGAGAAGTTGAAGGCACATTAATTTGTGACTAAAATGTTATCGTGATTTTTATATCAATTTAGATTAAACTTACAGCAAAGTGATTAACTCAGATTTATTGACTATAAAGAAGGAATTCTTGTGATTAATGAAATTAAAAAAGATACGCAAGCGCGTATGGAAAAAAGTTTAGAAACCTTTAAAAACCATATTTCTAAAGTACGTACGGGTCGTGCACAACCAAGTTTACTTGACGGTATTCAAGTAGAATATTATGGTTCGCCAACACCGTTACGCCAATTAGCGAACGTCGTTGCTGAAGATGCACGTACATTGGCTGTGACTGTATTTGATCGTAGTTTAATTAGTGCGGTAGAAAAAGCGATTTTAACGTCTGATTTAGGTTTAAATCCATCATCAGCAGGAACGACTATTCGTGTACCATTACCTCCATTAACAGAGGAACGTCGTCGTGATTTAATTAAGATCGTAAAAGGTGAAGCAGAACAAGGTAAAATTGCTGTACGTAACGTTCGTCGTGATGCGAATGATCAAATTAAAGCATTATTGAAAGATAAAGAAATTAGTGAAGATGAAGAACGTAAAGCACAAGATGAGATTCAAAAAATCACGGACACTTATGTAAAAAAAGTAGATGAAGTATTAGCAGATAAAGAAAAAGAATTATTGGATTTCTAAACTGTTTATTATAGATTAAAATAAAAGGCGCAGTGGTTCACTGCGTCTTTTATTATTTTGAAAAAGAAAATAGAGAGTTCTGATTAAAATTAGTTTAACACTCAAAGTGCGGTTTGGATTTTATGCAAAATAAACAAAATATCGTTGTATTAGGCTCAACAGGATCGATTGGAACTAGTACTTTATCCGTGATTGAACATAATCCTGAAAAATATCATGCTTTTGCATTAGTTGGTGGACGTAATGTAGAGTTGATGTTCCAACAATGTTTGAAGTTTCAACCGTATTTTGCGGCACTAGATGACAATAATGCCGCCAAACAGTTAGCTGAAAAATTACAGGCTCACCAAAGCTCAACAAAAGTAATCTCAGGTCAAGCTGCTATTTGTGAACTATCTGCTCATCCTGAGGTCGATATGGTTATGGCGGCAATTGTTGGTGCAGCAGGTCTATTGCCAACTTTATCTGCTATAAAAGCAGGTAAGCGTGTTTTATTGGCTAATAAAGAGGCTTTAGTGACTTGTGGTCAATTATTTATTGATGAAGTTCGCCGTAGTAATGCAAAATTGTTGCCAGTTGATAGTGAACATAATGCAATTTTTCAATCTCTACCACCAGAAGCCCAGCAGCAAATTGGCTATTGTTCTCTTCCTGAATTAGGTATTAGTAAAATTGTACTAACCGGGTCAGGCGGTCCTTTCCGCTATACAGAATTAAGTGAGTTTGCACATATTACGCCAGAACAAGCTGTGGCTCATCCAAATTGGTCTATGGGGAGAAAAATTTCAGTAGACTCTGCAACGATGATGAATAAAGGACTGGAATATATTGAGGCACGTTGGTTATTTAATGCTAAGGCTGATGAAATGGAAGTAATTATCCATCCTCAGTCTATTATTCACTCAATGGTGCGCTATATTGATGGCAGTGTAATCGCACAAATGGGGAATCCAGACATGAGAACGCCTATTGCTGAAACGATGGCGTATCCAAATCGGATTTTTGCTGGTGTTGAACCGTTAGATTTTTACCAGTTAAATGGTCTGACTTTCATTCAGCCAGATTATCAGCGTTATCCATGCTTAAAATTAGCGATAGATGCATTCGCTGCAGGTCAATATGCCACTACAGCAATGAATGCTGCAAATGAAATTGCAGTAGAAAGTTTTTTAAATTATCAGATAAAATTTAACGAAATTGCACAGGTAAATCAGCAGGTTGTGGATAATATCGTACCACAAAAAATTACATGTGTTGAAGATGTATTAGATGTTGATCAAAAAGCGCGAGAATTAGCAAAAACAATAATTTTAAGTTTTTAACATCACTATCCCTTATGGTATAGTGGCGGCAAAGCGCGGTCAGAGATTTTAAAATATATGATAGAACTTGATCCAAACAATATTCCACAACATGTTGCAATTATTATGGATGGAAATGGGCGTTGGGCTAAACAAAAAGGCAAAATGCGTATTTTTGGTCATAAAAATGGAATAAAAGCTGTGCGTGAAGCTGTATCTTATGCAGGTAAGGTAGGAATAAAAGTCCTTACTCTCTATGCATTTAGTCGTGAAAACTGGACACGCCCAGAACAAGAGGTCAGTGCTTTAATGACTTTATTTATGCAGGCTTTGGATCTAGAAGTGAAAAAATTGCATAATAATAACATTAAGTTGAATATTCTTGGTGATGTCACAGGATTTAATGCTAATTTACAAAATAAGATCGCACGAGCGGAAAAATTAACAGAAAATAATTCTGCTTTAACATTAAATATTGCTGCAAATTATGGTGGTTGTTGGGATATTGTACAAGCAACACAAAATTTAGCACAACAAGTTAAAGATAATAAAATTGAAGTTTCAGAGATTAATGCAGAGTTATTACAACGTTGTTTAGTTACTAAAGAGCAGCCACAAGTAGATTTGCTGATTAGAACAAGTGGAGAACAACGAATTAGTAATTTTTTATTATGGCAAATTGCTTATGCTGAGCTTTATTTTTCAGATGTGCTTTGGCCAGATTTTAACGAAAAGGAATTTAATAAAGCGATTATTGCTTATCAACAACGCCATCGCCGTTTTGGTGGCTCAGAATAATAAGAGGATTACATTTTGCTTAAAGAACGTGTCTTGTCTGCAATTATTTTGATTGCAATTGTATTTGTTGCATTGTTTTTCTTTTCTCCTTTCTATTTAGCACTTGCTGTTGGTACGGTTGTCGTTCTTGGAGTTTGGGAATGGAGCCAATTTTTACACTTTAAACTACCTTTCTGGCGTTTAGGTATGACGGGGGTTGCAGCTGCATTTTTATTTTTATGGATTTATGGTGAAAGTCATTATCTGAATGCAGGACGTGTTTTTGAAGGTTATATCTCACTCATGCTTTTTTCTTCTGTGATATGGTGGGGAATTGCATTGAGTTTAGTTGTTACTTATCCTAAATCGGCAGTCAGTTGGGGAAAAAATAAATTACTGCAAGTTATATTTGCTTTTTTTACTCTTGTCCCTTTCTTAGTCGGCGTATTACGTTTACGTTTAGATCATTATGTTACCGATCAATATCATGGCTTAGTTCTTTTATTGTATGTCTTCATTTTAGTGTGGAGCGCTGATTCAGGTGCTTATTTTGCGGGACGTCAATTTGGTAAGAATAAATTAGCACCTAAAGTATCACCAGGTAAAAGTTGGGAAGGTGTCTTTGGTGGATTATTAACGGCGGGTTTATTGGCAACAGTTTTCATTCAATTTACTCAACAAAATTTATTATCAAACGTATCGACACCTGCTTTTATTCTACTTTCTGTTGCAACAGTTGCAGTATCTATTTTGGGTGACCTCACAGAAAGTATGTTTAAGCGTGAAAGTGGCATTAAGGATAGTAGTCAATTAATTCCAGGACATGGTGGAATTTTAGATCGTATCGATAGCTTAACTGCTGCTGTTCCGTTCTTTGCTTATTTTTATTTTTTTGTTATTTAGCATTTAGTTAGGAATAAAGAATTATGTCGTTTTTGTGGTCATTTGTTTCCTTTATTATTGTTATTGGTGTCTTAGTAGCAGTACATGAATATGGTCATTTTTGGGCTGCTAGAAAATGTGGTGTAAAAGTACACCGTTTTTCTATCGGATTTGGAAAAGTGTTATGGTCACGTAAAGATAAGTATGGGACGGAGTTTGCTCTGTCTGTTATCCCTTTGGGCGGTTATGTCAAAATGTTAGATGGTCGTAATGAAAATGTTCCTATGGAATTAAAATCACAGGCATTCGACCAAAAAACTGTAGCCCAACGCGCATTTGTGATTTCAGCTGGCCCTATTGCTAACTTTTTATTTGCGATTTTAGCTTATTTTACTATTTATACCGTTGGGATTCCTAGTGTAAGACCCGTAATCGCAGAAATCACTCCAAATTCTATTGCTGCTCAAGCACAGATTGAGCCACAGTCTGAGATTAGGGCGATTGATGGTAGTCGTGTTACTGATTGGGAAACAATTAATATGTTGTTAGCCACTAAATTAGGTAACCAACAAATTGTCCTCACTGTCTCGCCTTTCAGTTCTGATATTGAATATCAAAAAATACTTAATACAGCAGGTTGGCGTTTTGATCCAGAAAAAGAAAGTGCAATAACAGCATTAGGTTTACAACCAGTTCGAACTAAAGTCGAAATGACTTTGTCTAAGGTCCAAACTGATTCCCCTGCATATAAAGCGGGTTTGAAAGTCGGCGATAAAATTTATGAAAACTCAAACCTCATTAGTTGGCAAGATTTTCTTCAGTTGGTACAAGCTGGCAAACCCTTTACAGTAAAGGTTGAGCGTGAAGGACAGTTTTTTTCAACACTACTTACACCAGAGCTAAATAAAAAAGGGAATTGGTATGTTGGTATTGCACCTACCGCTGATCCAATCTCTGATAAGTATCGAACAGAGCTAAAATATGATATTCTGGAAGCCTTACAAAAAGCGGTAGAAAAGACTGTCCAGCTTTCATGGTTGACGATTAAAGTAATCGGTAAATTGTTTACTGGTGATTTATCTTTGAATAATTTAGGTGGACCAATTTCTATTGCAAAAGGTGCGGGTATATCCTCTGAAATTGGTTTTATTTATTATTTAGGCTTTATGGCACTGATCAGTGTTAATTTAGGCATTATGAATTTATTTCCTCTGCCTGTACTCGATGGAGGCCATTTAGTTTTTTTAGCAGCAGAAGCAGTACGTGGTAAACCGCTTTCTGAACGCATTCAAAACGTAAGTTATCGAATTGGGGCAGCATTATTAATTGCATTGATGAGTTTTGCCTTATTTAATGATTTTTTACGTTTATAATTCATTTTTTACTTACAGGATAACATTCACAATGAAAAAACTTTTAATTGCGAGCTTACTATTTGGTTCAGCCAGTGTATTTGCTGCGCCCTTTGTTGTTAAAGATATTCGTGTAGACGGTGTTCAAGTAGGCATGGAAGGGAATGTATTAGCCTCTCTCCCTGTCCGAGTTGGACAACGTGCAACAGATAATGATATTGCCAATGTCGTACGTAAATTATTTTTGACTGGTCAATATGATGATGTTAGAGCAACACGAGAAGGTAATACGTTAGTTGTGACTGTTATGCCAAAACCAATTATTGCAGATGTAGTCTTAGATGGTAATAAATCTATTCCTGATGACGCATTAAAGCAAAATTTAGATGCAAATGGTTTTAAAGTAGGCGATGTTTTAAATCGTGCAAAATTAGAAGAATTCCGTAAAGGTATTCTTGATCATTACCATAGTGTTGGCCGTTACAATGCAAAAGTAGATACGATTGTGAATACTCTACCAAATAATCGTGCTGAAGTTAAAATTCAAATTGTTGAAGATGATGTGGCTTTATTTAAAGATATTACATTTGAAGGCAATACTGTTTTTAGCACAGGTAAATTAGTTGATCAAATGGAGTTGCAAACTGATTCTTGGTGGAAACTTTTTGGTAATAAATTTGATCAAACTCAGTTTAACAAAGATCTTGAAACAATACGTAGCTACTACTTAGATCGTGGTTATGCACAGTTCCAAATCTTAGATACTGATATTCAATTAGATGAATCTAAAAAGGAAGCTCGTGTCAAAATAAAGGTTAAAGAAGGTGATTTATTTACTGTAAAAAATGCGCGTATTATTGGCGATGTTGGAGGCATGTCTGATGAGCTTGCTCCTGTTCTAGATACTATCCAAATCAATGGTCCTTTTCGCCGAGTTGATGTAGTAGATGTTGAGCAACGTATTAAAGCAAAATTAGGTGAAAGAGGTTATGCAACTGCACAAGTCAATGTACACCCTACTTTTGATGAACAAAATAAAACAATTTCATTAGATTTTATCGTTGAAGCAGGTAAAACCTATACTGTTCGTCAAATTCGTTTTGAAGGTAATACCGTTAGTGCTGATAGTACACTACGTCAAGAAATGCGTCAGCAAGAAGGTGCCTGGCTTTCTTCAGAGTTAGTTGAGTTAGGTAAATTACGTTTAGATCGTACAGGTTTCTTTGAAAGTGTTGAAACAAGAACCGAAGCTATTCCAGGCTCAGATCAAGTAGATGTAATTTATAAAGTGAAAGAGCGTAATACAGGTAGCATTAACTTTGGTATTGGTTATGGTACCGAAAGTGGTTTAAGTTATCAGGCAAGTATTAAACAAGATAATTTCTTGGGAATGGGTTCATCAATTAGTTTAGGTGGTTCACGCAATGATTATGGTACAACGATTAATTTAGGCTATAACGAACCATACTTTACTAAAGATGGCGTAAGCTTAGGTGGTAATGTCTTTTTTGAGGAATACGATAGCTCGAAAAGTAGCACTTCAGCTTCTTATGGGCGTACTACTTATGGTGGAAATTTAACACTAGGTTTTCCTGTAAACGAAAATAACTCTTATTATTTAGGCGTTGGCTATACTTATAATAAGTTAAAAAATGTTGTGCCTGAATATAATCGTGAGCTTTATTTATCTGCAATGAAATATGATAATTGGACATTTAAAGCACATGATTTTGATCTTTCTTTTGGATGGAATTATAACAGCTTAAACAGAGGCTATTTCCCAACTAAGGGGGTTAGAGCAAATGTAGGTGGACGAATTACTATTCCAGGATCAGATAACAAATATTATAAACTAAATGCTGAAGCACAAGGTTTTTACCCACTTGATCGTGAACATGGTTGGGTTGTTTCTAGCCGTATTAGTGCTTCTTTTGCGGATGGGTTTGGTGATAAACGTCTACCATTTTATCAAAATTATAGTGCAGGCGGTATCGGAAGCTTACGTGGGTTTGCTTATGGTGCAATTGGACCGAATGCAATTTATTTAGGTAAAAATTGTCAAGGCTACTGTGTACCAAGTTCGGATATTATAGGTGGTAATGCCATGTTAACTGCAAGTGCGGAGTTAATTGTACCAACCCCATTTGTTGCTGATAAAAATCAAAATTCTGTAAGAACATCATTCTTCGTTGACGCCGCAAGTGTATGGAATACACGTTGGAAATCAGAAGATAAAGCAAAATTTGCTAATTTGAAATTACCAGACTATAGCGATCCAACACGTGTTCGTGCATCTGCAGGTGTGGCACTACAGTGGCAGTCACCAATTGGTCCTTTAGTCTTTTCTTATGCTAAACCAATTAAAAAATATCAAGGTGATGAAATTGAACAGTTCCAATTTAGTATTGGGGGAACATTCTAATAACATATTGGAACTTATGACAAAATTTGTAGTCTAAATAAATATCTGTGCCTTGAAATAAGAGCATAGAATATTATTTAATATTATTTACTTAATAGGAAAATGAACCAATGAAAAAAACATTAAAAGTAACCGCACTTTCTTTAGCTTTAGCATTTACTTCTTCTTTAGCTTTAGCAAGTGAGAATATTGCGTTTGTAAGCGGGGATTATTTATTCCAAAATCACCCTGACCGTAAAATGGTTGCTGAGAAATTAGAATCTGAGTTTAAAGAAAGAGTGGAGAAACTTGCAGAAAATAAAAAGCAAGTAGATGAAAAAATTGCTGCATCACAGAAAAAAGTAGAAGCAAAAATTGCTGCTTTACAAAAAGAGGCTCCAAAATTACGTAGTGCAGATATTAAAAAACGTGAAGATGAGATCAATAAGTTAGGAACCGCTGAACAAGAAGCAATCAACAAACTTGTTGTTGCTCATGATGAAGAAGTGAATAAGTATCAAGAAGATTACGCAAAACGTGAGCGTGAGGAAACTACAAAATTAGTCAATAGTATTCAAACAGCAGTAAATAATGTTGCTAAAGAGAAAAAATTCACATTAGTGTTAAATGAAAGCGCAGTAGTATTTGCAGATGATGCAAAAAATATTACTGAAGATGTTTTAAAAGCGATTCCTGCAACACAGGCTAAATAATGCGAGTCTATTCTATACAAGAATTAGCACAACAAATCGGCGCTACCATTCGTGGTAACGCCGATGTTGTTGTTGAAAGTATTGCACCTTTAGATAAAGCGAGTGATAAGCAACTTACTTTTATTTCCAATGCGAAATTTCGTGCATTATTGTCTGAGTCAAAAGCAGCTGTTTTAGTCGTTTCAGAGGCAGATGTAGAATTTTGTGCAGAAGAGAGTAATTTGTTAATTGTTAAAGATCCTTATGTTGCTTATGCTGTTTTAGCACAATATATGGATAAAACGCCAAAGGCAGCTTCAAATATCGCTCCAACCGCTGTTATCTCTGAGACTGCGATATTAGGAGACAACGTATCAATTGGCGCAAATGCAGTGATTGAAGAGAACGTTGAACTAGGCGATAACGTAGTAATTGGTGCAAACTGTTTTATTGGTAAAAATACTAAAATTGGTGCACATACTCAGCTTTGGGCAAATGTCAGTGTTTACCATGATGTTGAAATTGGACAACATTGTTTAATTCAATCAGGAGCTGTCATTGGTAGTGATGGTTTTGGTTATGCAAATGATCGAGGGCGTTGGATTAAGATTCCGCAAGTTGGTCAAGTGATTATTGGCAACCATGTTGAAATTGGTGCCTGTACTTGTATTGATCGTGGTGCTCTTGATGCGACAGTCATTGAAGATAATGTAATTATTGATAATTTATGCCAAATTGCACATAACGTACATATTGGAACGGGTACTGCAGTTGCAGGTGGTGTGATTATGGCAGGTAGTTTGACTGTTGGGCGTTATTGTTTGATCGGTGGTGCTAGTGTAATAAATGGGCATATGGAAATTTGTGATCAAGTCACAATTACTGGAATGGGAATGGTGATGAGACCTATTACTGAACCTGGTGTTTATTCTTCAGGAATTCCTTTACAAACAAATAAAGAATGGCGCAAAACAGCTGCATTGACTTTAGGAATAGATGGTATAAATAAACGTCTGAAAGCCTTAGAAAAGCAATTTGAGAAGAAGTAACGTAAAACGAACCGCACTTTTTTGCGGTTCGTTTTGTATTGGGCGGTTAAATACCGTATAATTCAGCTATTTTTATCATTTTATTTTAATTAAAGGTACTATTGTGACAACTGAAAATACTGTAGTAAAAACCATTGAAGCAAATGAAATTATGACCTTACTGCCACATCGTTATCCGTTCTTACTTGTGGATCGTGTAACAGATTATGAAGCCGGTAAGTGGTTAAAAGCAGTAAAAAATGTGAGTGTAAATGAGCCTTGTTTTACGGGGCATTTCCCTGAACAGCCGATTTTCCCTGGTGTACTTATTTTAGAAGCAATGGCACAAGCGACAGGGGTGCTAGCTTGTATTACGCATCGTAAATTAGAAAATGAATTATATTACTTTGCGGCAATTGATAATGCGCGTTTTAAACGCCCAGTTTTACCAGGCGATCAAATGATTTTAGAGGTTCACTTTGTAAAAGAACGTCGTGGAGTAACACGTTTTACAGGTGTTGCTACAGTGGATGGGCAAGTTGTCTGTGAAGCTGAATTAATGTGTGCTCGCCGCCCAGCATAATAAATAAGGAGTCAAGAATGATCCATTCAACAGCAAAAATTCATCCAACAGCTATTGTTGAAGATGGCGCTAAAATTGGTGAAGATGTTGTTATCGGTCCTTTCTGTATCGTTGGTGCAGATGTTGAGATTGGTCGCGGAACAGTTTTACATTCTCATGTTGTCGTTAAAGGCATTACTAAAATTGGTTATGATAACCAAATTTTTCAATTTGCAAGTATTGGCGATACTAATCAAGACTTAAAATATCAAGGCGAACCAACAAGAACAATTATCGGTAATCGTAACCGTATTCGTGAGAGCGTGACTATTCACCGTGGTACAATTCAAGGTGGTGGTGTCACTATTATTGGCGATGATAATTTATTAATGGTAAATGTACATGTCGCACATGACTGTCGGATTAAAAATCGTTGTATTTTAGCGAATAATGCTACTCTTGCGGGTCATGTTGAATTGGATGATTTTGTTATTGTAGGTGGGATGTCAGCTATTCATCAATTTGTCATTATAGGTGCCCATGTAATGCTAGGTGGTGGCTCAATGGTGAGTCAAGATGTTCCTCCTTATGTGATGGCGCAAGGGAATCATGCAAAACCATTTGGCGTCAATATTGAAGGGCTAAAACGTCGGGGATTTGATAAACCGACATTACATGCTGTTCGTAATGTATATAAATTAATTTACCGCAGTGGTAAGACATTAGAAGAAGTGTTACCTGAAATTGAACAAGTAGCGGCGAAAGAATCGGCAATTAGTTTCTTTGTTGAATTTTTCAAACGTTCAACACGTGGAATTATTCGTTAATTCATTAAAATTTTACAAAAATCGACCGCACTTTTTCAGGTTAAAAGTGCGGTTATTTTTTATTTAGGATCTGAATATGGAACAATTAAAAAAATCAAATCCAACTATTGCAATTGTGGCAGGTGAAGTATCTGGTGATATTCTTGGCGCGGGACTTATTCGTAGTTTAAAAATTCATTATCCTAATGCCCGTTTTATTGGTATTGCTGGACAGCATATGTTAGCTGAAGGGTGTGAAACTTTAGTTGATATGGAAGAGCTTTCAGTAATGGGGCTCGCCGAAGTTGTAAAACATTTGCCTCGTTTATTAAAAATTCGTCGCCAGTTAATTCAAACGATGTTAGTCGAGAAACCTGATATTTTTATTGGTATTGATGCACCCGATTTTAATATTGATGTTGAATTAAAATTAAAGCAGCAGGGAATTAAAACTATTCATTATGTTAGCCCATCAGTTTGGGCGTGGAGACAAAATCGTATTTATAAAATAGCGAAAGCGACTAATTTAGTATTGGCTTTTTTACCTTTTGAGAAAGCATTTTATGATAATTTTGATGTACCTTGTCGTTTTATTGGCCATACTATGGCAGATGCAATTGCATTGAAGCCAAGTCGTTATGAAGCTTGTGAATTCTTACAGTTAGACGAGAAACAACGTTATGTTGCAATCTTAGTCGGTAGTCGTCGTTCAGAAGTCGATTTCTTAACAGCCCCTTTCTTACAAGCTGCTCAGCAATTAAAACAGCTGTATCCAGATTTACAGTTTTTGATCCCCTTAGTAAACACTAAACGTCGTCAGCAATTTGAACAGATTAAATCACAAGTGGCGCCAGAACTGGATGTCATTTTGCTAGATGGTAAAGCCCGTCAAGCTATGATAGTAGCAGAGGCAACGTTACTTGCTTCTGGAACTGCTGCTCTAGAAGCGATGTTATGTAAATCACCAATGGTTGTTGGATATCGGATGAAAAGCACAACTTATTTTCTTGCTAAACGCTTAGTTAAAACAGAATATGTTTCGTTGCCTAACTTATTAGCCAATGAAATGCTTGTACCTGAATTAATTCAAGAAGATTGCACTCCTGAGAAATTAGCTGAAAAGCTTTCTATCTATTTAAGTCAGGAAGCAAGTGCATTGCAACAACGTCATCAGCTAATCCAGCGCTTTATTGATTTACATAAGTTGATTCAATGTGATGCAGATCAACAAGCAGCTCAGGCAGTAGTGGATTTATTAGCAGAATAAGGAAGTAGTATGGAATTTAAATACCCTGTGGGAGTTGAGTTAATTGCAGGTGTTGATGAGGTAGGGCGAGGTCCTCTTGTTGGTCCAGTGGTTACAGCCGCTGTTATTTTAGATCCTAATAAGCGAATCGAGGGATTAAAAGATTCCAAGAAATTATCTGAAAAAAAACGCTTATTGTTAGCAGAGGAAATTAAGCAAAAAGCGCTGGCTTGGAGCTTAGGGCGTGCAGAGCCTGAAGAAATTGATGAGCTGAATATTTTACATGCTACGATGCTAGCGATGCAAAGAGCGGTAGAAAATTTAAAAATTTCACCACACTTGGTTTTAGTTGATGGTAATCGTGTACCAAATTTAGAAATATCAGCACAAGCCATTGTGAAAGGTGATAGTCTTGTGGCAGAAATCAGTGCTGCTTCAATTTTGGCTAAAGTTGCGAGAGATCAGGAGATGAAAGAACTCGATCAACAATATCCACAATATGCGTTTGCACAACATAAAGGTTATCCAACCAAATTGCATTTAGAAAAACTTGCGGAATTTGGGCCTTTACCTCAGCATAGACGTAGCTTTGCCCCTGTGCGAAAACTATTCGATAATGTATAATTAATCAACAAGTTAACTAGGGGAGTGCATCGTGGATCTCAGCTTGCAAAATGAACTATGGGGAAGCCCATTATTCTGGGTGTTAGCACTTTTATTGGGTGCCATTATATTATTTGTACGTAATAAAATCCGTATGGATGTGGTTGCTTTACTAGTGATAGTTGCATTTTCCTTAAGTGGGATTTTGACAGTTAATGAAGTACTAGCAGGCTTTAGTGATCCAAATGTCATTTTAATTGCGTTGTTGTTTATTGTTGGAGAAGGGATAGTACGAACAGGAATAGCTTACCAAGTAAGTGAGTGGCTATTGAAAGCCTCTAACAATAATGAAACGAAAGTGCTGATTTTATTGATGTTGGCTGTTGCAATTTTAGGGTCATTTATGAGCTCAACAGGAATTGTTGCCATTTTCATTCCTGTGGTATTAGTCATTTGTCAGCAAATGAACATTTCTCCAAAACGTCTTATGATGCCGCTGAGTGTGGCAGGTCTTATTAGTGGCATGATGACTTTAATTGCTACAGCGCCTAATCTTGTAGTCAATGCTGAATTAATCCGTAATACAGAGTTTCGTTTTAAATTTTTTGATTTTACGCCTATAGGGTTAGTTGTGCTTACTATGGGGATTTTGTATATGTTAGTGGCACGTCGTTGGCTCACTGAACCTAATGAAACTACAACAAAAGATACAAGTAGACGTTCTATGAACGATCTGATTGATGAATATGGCTTGCGTGAGCGGACCAAACGTCTTGTGGTCAAAAAAGGCTCTGTATTTATTGGTAAAACCTTAGATGAATTGCATTTACGTTCTAGTTATGGCTTAAACGTCTTAGCAATTGAGCGTTGGAAACGCTTCAGACCAAGTTTTATTGCCGCATTAGGGACATCTGAAGTGCGTGAGAAAGATATTTTATTGATGGATATTAGTGATCCAGATCTCGATCTGGAACAATTTTGTCAAGAAAACCAGTTAGAAATGGCTGAAATTAGAACACAGAATTTTTCTCAGCAAGCAAAATCTATTGGCATGGCCGAAATTACCTTAGTGCCTGATTCGGACTGTATTGGTAAGACGACTGCAGAATTACGTTTCCGTTCACAATTTGGTTTAAATGTTGTTGGTGTAAAACGTGATGGTGAAGTACTTACGGGGAATTTTTCTGAAGTAAGCTATTCTTTAGGTGATCTAATTTTAGTAGTTGGTGATTGGAAGGCGATTGAGCAAATGCAACATCATACTAAAGATTTTTATGTTCTCAATTATCCGTTAGAAATAGAACGGGCTGTACCTGCTGCAAGCCAAGCACCACATGCAGTATTTTCAATTTTGACAATGGTCGTATTGATGGTAACAGGCGTTGTCCCCAATGTGATTGCTGCGTTGATTGCTTGTTTAATGCTAGGTTATTTTCGTTGTGTTGATGGTAAAAGTGCTTATGAATCTATTCATTGGTCTAGCTTAGTCCTCATTGTCGGCATGATGCCATTTTCTATTGCTTTACAAAAAACGGGTGGGGTAGATTTAGCTGTAAAATTAATGCTAGAGGCGGTAGGCGGATTGGGATTACATGCTGTGTTAGTCAGCTTATTCTTGCTTTGTGCTGCCGTGAGTTTATTTATTTCTAATACTGCAACTGCTATTTTAATGGCGCCTATTGCAATTACGATTGCCCATCAATTACAGGTTTCACCTATGCCATTTGCTATGATTATTGCTGTAGCAGCCTCTGCGGCATTTATGACCCCCGTTTCCTCGCCTGTCAATACAATGGTGCTTGGTCCAGGTGGCTATAAGTTTGCAGACTTTGTTAAAGTTGGGGTGCCTTTTACTTTATTAGTGATGGTAGTGAGTGTATTTTTAATTCCTTTATTGTTTCCGTTCTAAGTAGAGGAGGGAAAAATGAGTATTTATGATTTAAAGCCAAAATTTCAAAATATACTGCGCCCTTCAGTAGTTAAATTAGCAAATCGAGGTGTAACGGCTAATCAAGTGACTTTGCTTGCTTGCGCTATTTCAGTCGTGTTAGGGAGCTTATTAAGCACCCTAGCTTGGGTACATTGGTTGTTTATTTTGATCCCAATTTGGTTATTCGTACGAATGGCATTGAATGCGATTGATGGCATGCTGGCACGTGAGTTTAATCAAAAATCACGTTTGGGTGGTTATTTAAATGAAGTAACGGATGTGGTTTCTGATGCTGCGTTATATTTGCCATTTGCACTTATTGCACCTTTCGATCCCCTATTAATAGGTTTGATTATTTGGTTGTCTGCGCTCACTGAATTTTGCGGTGTGTTAGGGCAAGTTCAGGGGCAAACACGTCGTTATGATGGTCCGTTAGGTAAAAGTGACCGAGCTTTTTTATTTGGACTACTTGGTTTAGTGTATACTTTTTTACCACAATTACCTGATTGGTTATATTGGGTTGCTTGGGGTGTGATTGTATTGCTCGTACTAACTTGTGTGAAACGTGTTCGAAGTGGATTAGCTGAGCTACCTCGATTTAACTCAGCAGACAATCTTCAAAAAGCGGCTGCATTTGATACACCAACTAGTATTCAACAAGGAGAAGACAATGCTCGCTAAACTTATCGATTTTATTCTTTGTCGCTTTACTTCTTTTATTACAGGGGTTCGAGCGCAAAAAAATATCTCACAACAAGCAATCGGTAAAAATCGTTTGTATTATGCTAATCATAATAGTCATGGCGATTTTATTTTATTGTGGGTATCTCTACCCTATGAGGTGCGTAAAAATACACGACCTGTTGCAGGAGCTGATTACTGGAGTAAAGGCAAAGTACGTCGCTTCTTAGCTGAGAAAGTATTTAATATGTTATTGATCGAGCGTGGTGGTAATGATCCTAAAGCGATTACAGATAAGATCAGTGAAGTACTGCAAGAAAGTTCGTTGATTATTTTCCCTGAGGGCACCCGTAAAACCGATGATGATGTCCAGCTACAACCGTTTAAAAGTGGATTATATCATGTTGCTAAACAGAATCCTGATTTAGAACTGATACCTGTTTGGATTAGTAATATGCATAATGTGTTACCAAAAGGTTTTATTCTACCTATTCCATTGTTGTGTGATTTATATTTGGGTGAACCATTATGTTATCAACAAGGTGAGGAAAAGGGCGATTTTTTAATGCGTGCAGAAAAAGCCTTGTTAGCATTAAATCCAAAGCATAAAGGAGAATAAAATGGAAATGTGGCAACTCTTCTGGGGATTAATTTTTACACTTATTATTGCATCATCTATTGGCTATGCACTTAAATGGAAAGTAGGCTTTTCAACACCACATACTGTGATTGATAATCTCAATGCACGTATTAATGCATGGTGGGTAATGATTTTAATCATTTTTACTGCCGCTTTTATGGGTTTTTATGGTGTCATTGCTTTATTTTTCTTAATTTCTTTTATGGCATTACGTGAGTTCCTCTCTTTAATTTATATTCGTCGTGGTGATCATCTTGCGTTAGCTGCGTGTTTTTATGTGATATTGCCTGTGCAATATTATTTTATCGCGATTGATTGGTTTAGTATGTTTACTATTTTTATTCCTGTTTATGCGTTCCTATTTTTACCGATTTTATCTGCGTTGTTAGGCGATGCATCACATTTCTTAGATCGCTCAACTAAAGTACAGTGGGCGATTATGATTTCTGTTTTTTGTATTTCACATATCCCCGCTATTTTAACATTAGACATTGCAGGCTTTGAAGGTAAGCATTTGTTACTGATGATTTTCTTAATTTTAGTCGTACAAGCAAGTGATGTGCTGCAATATGTTTGGGGCAAATTGTTTGGTAAACATAAAATTGCTCCAACATTATCACCATCAAAAACAGTCGAAGGCTTTGTTGGCGGTGTGATTAGTGCATCAATTCTAGGTGGATTACTATATTGGTTAACACCGTTTACGCCTATTCAAGCTATCTTAATTAGCTTATTAATTTGCTTGATGGGCTTTTTAGGCGGGCTGGTTATGTCTGCGATTAAACGCAGTATGGGAGTCAAGGATTGGGGTAACATGATTAGTGGGCATGGAGGAATGTTAGATAGGATGGATAGCCTATGTTTTGCTGCACCAATTTTTTTTCATGTTGTCAGATATTATTGGGTTTAATGATAAAAAGAGGGAAAAATGACCGCACTTTTAAAGATTGGTTTAGTTTCAGTGTCTGATCGTGCCTCGCAAGGGGTTTATCAAGATCAAGGGATTCCAGAATTACAGTCATGGTTAGCCAAGGCATTATGTGAGCCATTCGAGGTTGAGACGCGTTTGATTCCAGATGAGCAAGAGCAAATTGAAAAAACTTTATGTGAGTTAGTAGATGATTGCCATTGTCATTTGGTCTTGACAACAGGTGGAACAGGTCCAGCAAAACGTGATGTAACCCCTGATGCAACTTTAGCCGTAGCGGATCGTGAAATGCCAGGTTTTGGGGAGCAAATGCGTCAAGTTAGCTTACATTTTGTGCCAACAGCAATTTTATCTCGCCAAGTCGGTGTAATCCGTAAAAATAGTTTGATTCTCAATTTACCGGGTCAACCAAAAGCAATTCAAGAAACCTTAGAAGGCGTGAAAGATGTTGAAGGCAAAGTGCTAGTGAAAGGGATCTTTAGCGCAGTACCTTATTGTTTACAACTGATTGATGGCATTTATATTGATACTAAACCCGAAGTGATTGAAAGTTTTAGACCGAAATCGGCACGCCGTGAAAGCTACTAAAGTGCGGTCAGAAATAGGAAAGTTTTATGAAAAAAATCGAAGCAATTATTAAACCTTTCAAACTTGATGATGTGCGTGAAAGTTTGTCAGATATTGGTATTACGGGAATGACAGTCACCGAAGTGCGTGGTTTTGGTCGGCAAAAAGGGCATACTGAGCTATATCGTGGTGCAGAGTATATGGTGGATTTTTTGCCTAAAGTAAAAATGGAAATTGTTGTGTCAGATGAACAAGTAGAACAATGTATTGAAGCGATTATTGAAACAGCACAAACAGGCAAAATTGGTGACGGCAAGATTTTTGTTTATGATGTTGAGCGTGTTATCCGTATCCGTACTGGTGAAGAAAATGAGGATGCAATTTAATGATCAAAGTGGATTCTCCGATCTTAAAAGTATTAGTTGCTTTAGCATCAATTGTGATTATTTTAGCTGGGGTGAAAGTTGCTAGTGAAATTGCGATCCCGTTCTTATTATCACTTTTTATCGCCATTATTTGTTCTCCTATTATTCGATTTATGACGAATAGAAAAGTACCTCATTGGTTGGCGATTACATTGCTTCTCATTATGATCTTATTTGTGTTTTTCTTCTTATTAGGTTTGATTAATAGTACTGCACGAGAATTTACCCAATCTATTCCACAATATCGTCTTTTATTATCCGAACGTATTGCCAGTGTCATTATTTTAGCCAAGAAATGGAATATTCCTTTGGATCTTTCTGTTGAGCGAGCAATGGAATATATGGATCCTAGTGTCATTATGAATTTAGTGAGTAGTACATTACTGAGTTTTTCAGGAGTTGTAACTAATGTATTTGTATTATTTCTAGTTGTTATTTTTATGTTAAGTGAGGCACCATTTGCAAAACATAAATTAGCGCTAGTTTTTAGCTCTGATGTACGGAATATTCATCGTGAAGAACATCATATCAACCGTATTTTACAAGGTGTGATTAGTTATCTGGGAGTAAAAACTTTAACTAGTTTATTAACAGGTATTTGTGTTTATATTCTACTTGAACTCACTGATGTACAATATGCGATTTTATGGGCAACCCTAAGTTTTATCTTAAATTATATTCCCAATATCGGCTCAATCATTGCTGCAGTACCCATCGTTGTGCAAGCCTTACTACTCAATGGCTTTCCTACTGGATTAGGTGTTGCTATTGGCGTTGGAGCAATCAATATGATTGTGGGTAATATTCTTGAGCCTAAAATGATGGGGCGTACGTTAGGTTTATCTACTCTTGTGGTTTTCCTTTCTTTGTTATTCTGGGGCTGGTTGTTAGGTACAGTAGGAATGTTGCTTTCTGTACCACTTACAATGGTACTAAAAATTGCCCTTGAAGCGAGCCCTGAAACAGTTAAATATGCAATTTTATTAGGTGATGTGAAAGACATTAATCGTGAGATTATCGACGCCAAACAAGAAGTCGCCGAGCGAATGAAAGAGCAGGCTGAATGGGAAGAAAATGCGGAAGAAATCGCAGAAGCGATCGCCACTGCAAAAGAAGAAGCCAAAAACGAAGCCATTGCAGGTGTGATTGCGGATGCAAAAGCCGAAATCCAAGCCATCGCCAAAGCCGCAGATCAAAAATAACAAAACTTATTAAAAACACACCGCACTTTCTCTATTAGTAAAAAGTGCGGTGTTTGTTTAAAGTCTGTAAGCAATTGTGAAAATATCATCTTAAGTTCAAATAATTGAGGGAGTAATTATGACTGAATCTAAACAGTATTTTGCCAAAGCTAAACAAGCATATGATGATGGAAATTTTGAAAAAGCGATTGAGTTATTCAATAAAATTAATCTGCAAGATAAGACTTACTATTCCCAAGCTCAATTGAATTTAGCACGTATTTTTGAAGAAAAAGGTGAACAGGATAAAGCGATAGAGACTTACAGCTCCATTTCACGTGAAGATGGCCGAGAAGCGTATGCTCAAGCACAAGGGAATTTAGCACGTATTTTGGAAGGACAAAGTGAACAGGATAAAGCGATAGAGATTTACCGCACCATTTTACGTGAAGATAGTTCAAAATTTTATGCTTACGCACAATTTGATGTTGCACGTATTTTGAGAGAAAAAGGAGATCTCGATAAGGCGATAGAGACTTATAGTGCGATTTCACGTGAGGATGACCAAGAAACTTATGCTTACGCACAATTTAATTTAGCACGTATTTTTTCAGAAAAAGGTGACAAGGATAAGGCAATAGAGGCTTATAGTGCGATTTCACGTGAGGATAGTCGAGAAGCGTATGCTCAAGCACAAGGGAATTTAGCACGTATTTTGGAAGGACAAAGTGAACAGGATAAAGCGATAGAGATTTACCGCACCATTTTACGTGAAGATAGTTCAAAATTTTATGCTTACGCACAATTTGATGTTGCACGTATTTTGAGAGAAAAAGGAGATCTCGATAAGGCGATAGAGACTTATAGTGCGATTTCACGTGAGGATGACCAAGAAACTTATGCTTACGCACAATTTAATTTAGCACGTATTTTTTCAGAAAAAGGTGACAAGGATAAGGCAATAGAGGCTTATAGTGCGATTTCACGTGAGGATAGTCGAGAAGCGTATGCTAAAGCACAAGGGAATTTAGCACGTATTTTGGAAGGACAAAGTGAACAGGATAAAGCGATAGAGATTTACCGCACCATTTTACGTGAAGATAGTTCAAAATTTTATGCTTACGCACAATTTGATGTTGCACGTATTTTGAGAGAAAAAGGAGATCTCGATAAGGCGATAGAGACTTATAGTGCGATTTCACGTGAGGATGACCAAGAAACTTATGCGAAAGCACAATTTAATTTAGCACGTATTTTTTCAGAAAAAGGTGACAAGGATAAGGCAATAGAGGCTTATAGTGCGATTTCACGTGAGGATAGTCGAGAAGCGTATGCGAAAGCACAATTTAATTTAGCACGTATTTTCAAAGAAAAAGGTGAACAGGATAAAGCGATAGAGATTTACCGCACCATTTTACGTGAAGATAGTTCAAAATTTTATGCTTACGCACAATTTGATGTTGCACGTATTTTGAGAGAAAAAGGAGATCTCGATAAGGCGATAGAGACTTATAGTGCGATTTCACGTGAGGATGACCAAGAAACTTATGCGAAAGCACAATTTAATTTAGCACGTATTTTTTCAGAAAAAGGTGACAAGGATAAGGCAATAGAGGCTTATAGTGCGATTTCACGTGAGGATAGTCGAGAAGCGTATGCGAAAGCACAATTTAATTTAGCACGTATTTTCAAAGAAAAAGGTGAACAGGATAAAGCGATAGAGATTTACCGCACCATTTTACGTGAAGATAGTTCAAAATTTTATGCTTACGCACAATTTGATGTTGCACGTATTTTTTCAGAAAAAGGTGACAAGGATAAGGCAATAGAGGCTTATAGTGCGATTTCACGTGAGGATAACCTAGGGGTTTATGCGAAAGCACAATTTAATTTAGCAGGTATTTTCAAAGAAAAAGGTGAACAGGATAAGGCAATAGAGGCTTATAGTGCGATTTCGCATGAGGATAGTATATATTCTTTGGCACAAGTTTGTTTAAGAATCTTTAAGCTAGAACCAAAATATCACTCAAAATTGTTTGAGTTACATTTTATTATTAGAAAAATATTATCTATTTTGCATGTTGATTCTAGCAACTCAGATAACGATGATTGCCTTGAGGTCGCTCATTATACTCGCCCCAGTGTTGCTTTTGATCTAATTGTGAATTCAATGTCACAACAAAAAAACGTAGAGAAAAGAAAGCTCTTTAGATTAAATACAATTCAAGGCGTAAATGATCCAAAAGAAGGTTGTATTCTTTATGAATTTTTAGGATTAAAAGAAATTGTTGGTAAAAAAGATCAATCAGCATTTGTTAGCTGTTTTACTTTCAATCACGATAGTCTAAACCAGTTTCGATTATATGGAAAAGATGAGGGACGAGAAGCATCAGGCGTTAGTTTGGTTTTCAATGTCAATCGATTTTTTAACAATAATTCAGAACAAATTTTTCATAGTGTATGTGAAGTAGATATAAAAAATAACATGGTAGACAGGCAAGAGGAGCCACATAAGTCTCTATCTTTATATCGTTGTATTTATCTTGATCCCCAAAATGGTTATATCTCTATAGCAAAACGAACAAAAGCAACTTTTTATAGACAAAGAAAACCAGATGCAGATAGAAGATGGATGAATTATCAGAAGTCATTTTCCAAAAAAGAGAAAGAATTAGGAAAATTATTAAAACAATTAATTACTATTTTGAATAGAATTTCAAGAACTAAAAAGTTTAAGTCAAATGTTTCAGAAGTTATTCAATATATTCTCTTACCTCTGCAGTATTTAGTTAAACATTATGCATTTGAAGAAGAACAAGAATGTAGAATGATATCAATTCGATCATTAGTTCAAGAAAATGAAAAGATTAAAACAGATATTGCAGCCAAATCCATGTATGTGGAATATCCCGTTGATGTGAAAAATGCCATCGAAAAAGTGTATTTATCAGTAGGTGCTAGAGAATTCGAGAGCTTTTTTATTAAAGCATTAGGCGACAGTAAAAAAGTGCGTATTTCTGACAATCCTTTCCGACCGAAAGCGTAAGATAAAACTTTCTTAAAACACACCGTACTTTTTTCTTTCTCGATCGAGATCGCAAAAAAGTGCGGTGTTTTTTTACAGAGTTTGGCGAAATTGCTAGATTAATGCGTACTAACTCTGTACAATCGCAACTCATTTTTTAGAGGCGATTATCAATGCCGCAATGTGTAACAACGAGGCTCTATGTTAGAACAACAAACTTGTGCTGAAAATGCAGTAAAAACTGTTGATGTGTCAGCAGAACCAGCGAAAAAAATCAATTTAATGAACTTAACGCGTCAACAAATGCGTGAGTTTTTCAAAGAGTTGGGCGAAAAACCGTTTCGTGCCGATCAATTAGTAAAATGGATTTATCATTTTGGCGAAGACAACTTCGACAATATGACCAATATTAACAAAAAGTTAAGAGATAAATTAAAACAAGTTGCTGAAATTAAAGCACCAGAAGTAGCCGTGGAACAACGCTCTGCAGATGGTACGATCAAATGGGCAATGCAAGTGGGCGATCAGCAAGTGGAAACTGTATATATTCCAGAAGCGGATCGCGCGACATTATGTGTATCTTCACAGGTGGGCTGTGCGTTAGCTTGTACTTTCTGTTCAACTGCACAGCAAGGTTTTAACCGCAACTTAACGGTATCTGAAATTATCGGTCAGGTATGGCGCGCATCAAAAATCATTGGTAACTTTGGTGTGACTGGTGTTCGACCAATCACTAACGTGGTCATGATGGGAATGGGTGAGCCGTTGTTAAACGTGGCAAACGTAGTGCCAGCAATGGAAATTATGTTGGATGATTTTGCTTATGGTTTATCAAAACGTCGTGTCACACTTTCAACTTCAGGTGTTGTCCCTGCTTTAGATAAATTAAGTGAAATGATTGATGTGGCGCTTGCGATTTCATTACACGCACCAAACGATGAGCTACGTGATGAAATTGTGCCGATTAATAAAAAATATAATATCAAGGCATTAATTGATTCTGTAAATCGTTATCTCAGTGTTTCTAATGCAAACCACGGCAAAGTGACGATTGAATATGTGATGTTAGATCACGTGAATGACTCGGTTGAACACGCACATCAGCTTGCGCAAGTATTGAAAAATACGCCAAGTAAGATCAATTTGATTCCGTGGAACCCATTCCCAGAAGCACCTTATGCGAAAAGCTCAAATACGCGTATTGATCGTTTCCAAAAAACATTAATGGAATATGGCTTTACCGTAATTATTCGTAAAACACGTGGGGATGATATTGATGCTGCTTGTGGTCAACTTGCGGGTGATGTTATTGACCGCACGAAACGTACGGCACAGAAAAAGCAATTTGGACAAGAAATTGAGGTACGTAATCACTAAGTAAGTCAACGTATCAAAATATAAAAGGAGAAAAAATGACTCGCAATTTTAAATTATGGATAGTAAATGTTTTTTCTCTTTTTCTTTTTGCCTGTGTTTCTCAAACACATACAACAGTATTTAATAAGCAGTTGGCAGCAAAAGCACGTATTGAACTAGGATTAGGTTATCTAGCCGAACATCAATTTACACAAGCTAAGCTCAATTTCGATAAAGCATTGTCTTATGCACCTCATTATTATTTAGTACATTCTGCGTTAGCGTATTTTTATCAGGAACAAGGTGCATTTGAATTAGCGAATCAATCCTATCTAAATGCGATTAATTTAGATCATCAGCAAGGTGATGTGTTGAATAATTATGGTGTTTTTTTGTGTAAACAAGGCGCGTTTGAGCAGGCTTATAAGCAATTCCATGAAGCTTTAAACATAAAACATTATTATCAACAAGCAGATACTTATGAAAATTTAATCCTCTGTGCGTTTTCTGCAAAAGATAGTGAACGTTATCAACATAATTTACTGTTATTAGCAAAAATTGATGCGGCTAGAGCACAAAGACTTCTTCGTTTATTAGCATACAATTAGTAAATTTTCTAAAAACCTAGATTAGGTATAGTTATCTATATAATTACTATTGCAAAAGGCATCTTACAACTTTAAACTTTACCTTTTGAATTTTGTATAACTCGATGGTGCTAAATGAATACTGCGACAAATAATATTGGACCTAACGAACCGACTCTCGGTGAGCAATTTCGTCAAGCTCGTGAGGCTCTCAATCTATCTCTTGAAGACGTGTCTAAAAAAATTGCACTTAAACCCTCGATTCTACAATTAATTGAAAATAATGAATTAGTACAAAGTGCTATTCCTGCCGCTTTTATGAAAGGCTACGTGCGCAGTTATGCAAAATTTTTGAAACTACCAGAGTCAGTCTGGGTTCATGCCCGTTTTGGTGAAGATTATAAAAATGATTTAGGTAAAAATGCACGAGCTACTAGAGCTGTTAATCATTATTCCTCACATAACCATTGGATTGGTTGGCTAAGCCTATTAGTGCTCCTAGTTGTTGCTGGGATGACGGGTCTTTGGTGGTGGGAAAACTACAAACAATCTAATGCTGAACGTGATAATTTAGTGCAGAGTTATGTTGAAACTACACCAAAAGCGTTCCCTATTGAAAGTTATACAACTACAACTTCTGCTATTTCAGCTAGCCCCCCTGTAGAGATTGGCTCAGAAACAGTAGCAATTTCCTCAATAGAAACTCCTATGCACTCAGTGAGTATGCCTGTAGATAACACACAAGATATTCAACCAATCACGTCTGCTGGTGTGTTAAAAGCAGAAATGGATAAATTAGATGAAAAAGCAGATAAGACTATCGTAGATAATGAGCTTATTTTAACAGAGCAAAATGAACTTTATATTGAGGTAACAGGTCCTTGTTGGATTAGTGTGCAAAATGAGCAAGGTAAAGTGCTTGCACAAAAAGAATATAAAGAGGGCGATACATTAAGCTTTAATGATAATATTACTTATTCGCTTATTATTGGTGCACCAAGCCATGTGAAGATTACTTATAAAGGAGAAGTCTATCCTTTAAAAGTAGATGGGCGAGTAGCAAGATTTAAATTACCACAATTGCAATAATGTGGAACATAGGGTAGCAAAGCAAAATGTTAGCAAAACCAACTATTAAACGCAGAGAATCAAGCAAAATTTATGTCGGTAGTGTGCCTATTGGTGGTGATGCTCCTATTGCAGTACAGTCGATGACAAATACTCGTACAACTGATGTAGAGGCAACTGTTGCACAAATTAAAGCCCTTGAACGTGTTGGAGCAGATATTGTACGTGTTTCGGTACCAACGATGGATGCGGCTGAAGCATTTAAATTGATTAAGCAACAAGTGAATGTACCTTTAGTAGCCGATATTCATTTTGATTATCGTATTGCATTAAAAGTCGCTGAGTATGGAGTGGATTGTTTACGTATTAATCCAGGTAATATCGGTCGAGAGGATCGTATTCGAGCAGTAGTAGATTGTGCTCGTGATAATAATATCCCTATTCGTATTGGTGTAAATGCTGGCTCCCTTGAAAAAGATTTACAAGAAAAGTATGGCGAACCAACACCAGAGGCATTATTAGAATCTGCATTACGTCATGTTGAGATTTTGGATCGCTTAAACTTTGATCAATTTAAGGTGAGTGTTAAAGCCTCGGATGTTTTTTTAGCAGTTGAATCTTATCGTTTATTAGCAAAAGCAATTAAACAACCATTACACTTAGGAATTACAGAAGCTGGTGGTGCACGTGCTGGTGCAGTAAAAAGTGCGGTTGGATTAGGTATGCTTTTAGCTGAGGGAATAGGTGATACTTTACGTGTATCATTAGCAGCAGATCCAGTAGAGGAGATCAAAGTTGGTTTTGATATTTTGAAATCGCTCAGAATACGTTCACGTGGTATCAACTTTATTGCTTGTCCTACTTGCTCACGTCAAGAATTTGATGTTATTGGTACTGTAAATGCACTAGAGCAGCGTCTTGAAGATATTACTACACCAATGGATGTGTCCATTATCGGTTGTGTGGTAAATGGACCAGGTGAGGCTCTCGTCTCTGATTTAGGTGTGACAGGCGGTAATAAGAAAAGTGGTTACTATTTAGATGGCGAACGTCAAAAAGAACGTTTTGATAATGATGATTTGATAAACCAATTAGAAGCGAAAATTCGTGCGCGTGTTGCCGCACAAGATCCAAAAAATAGGATTATTTAAAATAACAAGAGAAAAAGTAGGACATATTATTGTGGCAAAAACAATTCAAGCAATTCGTGGTATGAATGACTGTTCACCGACTGAAAGCCCATTATGGCAATGGGTAGAAGGAAAAGTGCGGTCAGTTTTACAAAATTATGGTTATTCCGAAGTTCGTATGCCTATTGTAGAAAGTACGCCTTTATTTGCACGTGCGATTGGTGAAGTAACTGATGTCGTGTCTAAAGAAATGTATACGTTTTGGGATAATGATGAACAGTTGACTTTACGTCCAGAAGGAACGGCAGGTTGTGTGCGTGCAGCTATTGAACATGGTTGGATTTATAATAATGAACAACGCTTATGGTATATGGGACCAATGTTTCGCCATGAGCGCCCTCAAAAGGGACGTTATCGCCAATTCCATCAAGCGGGCGTTGAAGTGTTTGGTATCGCTAATCCAGAAATTGATGCGGAGTTAATTATCTTGACAGCACGGTTATGGCGCGAGTTGGGGATTTCTGAGCATGTTACTTTGCAGCTAAACTCTATTGGCTCATTAGAAGCCCGTAAAAATTATCGTTCAGCATTAGTGGTATTTTTACAACAATATGTTGATTTACTCAGCGATGAAGAAAAAGAACGTTTAGAAAAAAATCCATTACGGATTCTGGACACTAAAAATCAAGCATTGCAAGAAGTACTAAATGATGCGCCTAAATTATTAGATTATTTAGATGACGAGAGTCGTGAGCACTTTACTCAATTATGTAGCCTACTTGATGCTGTGGGTATTCAATATGAAATAAATCCAAAGTTAGTTCGTGGCCTTGATTATTATAATAAAACTGTATTCGAATGGGTGACTTCTGCATTAGGTGCACAAGGCACAGTTTGTGGTGGTGGACGTTATGATGGTTTGGTCGAACAGCTCGGTGGTCATGCTGCTTGTGGTGTTGGTTTTGCAATGGGTTTAGAACGTTTGGTTTTATTAGTTCAAGAGGTCAATGAAGCAATTGAACTACCGAAAGCAGTAGATATTTATCTCGTGTATCAAGGCGAAGGGACAACACTAGCAGCTTTTCAATTAGCTGAAACAATTCGTACAGCATTACCACATTTACGTACAATGTTACATTGCAGCGGTGGCAACTTTAAAAAGCAATTTAAACGTGCAGATAAAAGCGGGGCGACACTAGCATTAGTCATTGGGGAAAGTGAAGTGCAAAACCAGCAAGTTGTAGTGAAGGATTTACTCAGTGGCACAGAACAACAAACACTTGCATTGGTTGATGTTGTTGATTACATTAAGAATCATTTTTAAGCAAGAGGAAAGAATAAAATGGCTTATACACCAGAAGAAGAACAAGAGCTAAATGAAATTAAGGCGTGGTGGGCAGAAAATTATAAAACCCTAATTGCTTCAGTTGTTGTTGCCTTTGCGGGGGTATTTGGTTGGAATTATTGGCAAAGTTATCAAATCAATAAGACTCAACAAATGTCATCACTTTATGAGCAGGTGGTTTATAGTTCACAAGATATTGTAACTAAAAGTGCGCAAATTGACCAATTTGTACAGGCGAATCATAAAACAAGTTATGCTGTTTTAGCTTTATTGGAAAAGGCAAAATTAGAGGTTGAAAAGAAAGATTTTGTCCAAGCAGAGCAATCGTTGAAGCAAGCATTAGCACAATCCACGGATCAAACACTATCTTCAATTAGTGCTCTACGTCTAGCCTCCGTACAATTTCAACAACAAGCATTTGATGCTGCGCTAGAAAGTTTGAAGCTAGTGAAAGAAACAAGTTGGGATAGCCGAAAAAGTTTATTAACTGGTGATATTTTATTGGCGAAAGGTGATAAAGTTGCGGCAAAAGCTAGTTATGAACAAGCTTTACAGCATGCGTCTAATTTAGAGGCACAATGGCTACAAGTGCGGTTGAATAATTTGTAGTTTTCATTATGTTGAAAAAAATCCCCAAATTTTTTTGGGGATTTTTTATGAGATAAAATCCCATTCACATTTTGTACTGTTTTTATGCTATATTGCCATTTTTTGTATTGTAAGAATAAATTAATAAAAAATGGACATGCAGTTTTATTTACCTCTTGAACACCATCAACTTCCCGTTCCTTATCAATCTCTTTCTAGACGCATTCGCGTGTTATTGCCAAAAAATTATGCACTAAATTTAAGTCAATATTATCCAGTTGTTTATATGCATGATGGACAAAATGTGTTTTATAGTAAAGAGTCTTTTAGTGCACACTCATGGAAGACAATTCCTTTAGTTAAAAATAATGTTGAGTTAGCCGATATGATTATAGTTGGCATTGATAATGATGGTGCTAATAGAGTAAATGAATATTCTACTTGGCAATTTGATTCAAATGTCTATTCAGGAAAAGATAATATTGGTGGAAAAGGTAAAGAGTATGCAGATTTTATTATTCAGGTTGTTATACCCTTTATAAATAGCACGTATCGTACTAAACCCCAGAAAGAGTATACTGCAATGATAGGTAGCTCATTAGGTGGCAATATTACTCAGTTTATGGGGGTAGAGTACGCAAGTTATATTGGACGTTTAGGTATTTTCTCATCTGCTAGCTGGCTAACACCAAAAGACTTTCAAATTTATTTTGATAGCCATGATTTAGATTTTAGTCAAAAGATTTATATTCAAGTAGGGACACAAGAAGGTGATGATACAGATAGTCAGTTTACGACAGATAATATAAAGCAATTGTATATTGATGCATCATTAAGTTATTATCAAACTTTATTAAAAAAAGGAATGCCAATAGATCAAATAAAGCTTGAAATTATTGCAAACGGTATTCATTCAGAAACACAATGGGCACAACATCTTCCAGATTGTTTATCTTTTTTAAGTAAGGATTGGTAATATGCATTTTGAACATTTAAGCCACTATAGTGGTCATCTCCAGAGAGAGATGAAGTTAAATCGCTATGGTCATACAGGTCTACCTATTTTAGTTTTTCCCAGTTCGGGTGGCACACATAATGAATACGCTGATTTTGGTATGATTGACGCTTGTCAGCATTTTATTAATCAGGGTAAAGTGCAGTTTTTTACTTTATCGAGCGTGGATAGTGAAAGTTGGTTAGCCAATTGGAAATCACCTCATGATCGTGCTCAAATGCATACTGCTTATGAAAAATACTTAATTGAAGAAGCCATTCCTTTTATTAAACATCATACGCAATTTTTTGACTCAATGATGGCGACAGGATGTAGCATGGGTGGTTTTCATGCAGTAAATGCCTTTTTACAACATCCTGATGTATTCAGCAAAGTCATTGCTTTAAGTGGTGTCTATGATGTGCGTTATTTTGTTGGTGATTATGGTGATGACTCACTAGTCTATCGGAATTCTCCTAGCCAAAATGTGTGGTTACAGCAAGATGAATGGTTTTTAAATCAATATCGTGAGGCGGATATTATTATTTGTACAGGTCTTGGTGCTTGGGAACAAGATGGCTTGCCTTCATTTTATGAATTACAAAAAGCATTTGCTGCGAAGCATATTCCTGCATGGTTCGATATTTGGGGGCATGATGTTGCGCATGATTGGGATTGGTGGCGTATCCAAATGCCTTATTTCTTAAGTAAACTTCACTTTTAGGAGTGTTCTATGAATTACATCGTCATGTCACCTTATTATCCACCTAATTTCCAAACATTTTCTATCAAAATGCATGAGTTAGGTATCAATGTATTGGGAATAGGGCAAGAGCCTTATGAGCAGTTACCTGAAAATTTACGTGCTTCTTTAACTGAATATTTTAGAGTCAATAATCTTGAAGATATTGATGAAGTAAAAAGGGCTGTTGCTTTTTTATTTTATAAACATGGTCCGATTGATCGTATCGAATCGCAGAATGAACATTGGCTCAACAATGATGTATTGTTGCGAGAACAGTTTAATGTTGTTGGTTTGAAATCAGATGACTTGTTAAAAACAAAGCGCAAGTCAGAGATGAAGAAAATTTTTCAGTCTATCCCTGTGCCTGTTGTAGAAGGTGCATTAGTTAGGACGGAAAAAGAACTTGATAATGCAGTGAAAAAGTTAGGATTACCATTGATTGCGAAGCCTGATATTGGTGTAGGCGCAGGCGGTACATTTAAATTGGCATCAAAACAGGATGTTATTGCGTTTAAACAGCAATGGCAAGGATTGGATTATTTTTTAGAGCCTTTTGTCGAAGGGGATATTATTACATATGATGGCTTATTAGATCAGTATGGAAATATTCTATTTGAAACGAGTTTAGTTTATACCATTAGTCCAATGGAGTTATTTAAGAGAGAACATGATATTGGTTATTATGTTGTTAAAGCGCCAGATGAAAAGTTAAGAAAATATGGTAAAGCTATTACACAAGCTTTTGGTATGAAAGAGCGTTTTTTCCATTTGGAGTTTTTTAGATTACCAAATGATGAATATGTTGTGATTGAATACAATAATCGTCCACCAGGTTCTTATATTCTGGATATCTATAATATGGCATATCAAATTGACTTATATAAAGAATATGGTAAGGCTGTATTAGGTAATCAAGAAAAAGTGGTTGTATTCGATGAAACAGTCTGTGTTGCTCAATCAAGGCGTTACGATATTCATTATTCTTATTCTGAGCAGGAGCTTTATCAAAAATATGGGCAATATATTATCGCAAAACTTGAAACACCAAGAGCCTTTGCTGATTTGCAAGGAGATGTTGTTTATATTGTTAAAGCAGAGAGCCAAACATTAGCCAATGAAGTTATGCAAGCAATTTATTTACGTGCTTGAAATTAAAATAGAATGCCCAAATATTTTTGGGCATTGTTATTTTTAAGTATTCTTTTTATTTAAGATTATACTATTAGTAATTCGCTTCCTAACTCCCTTCCTCTTTTTAATTAGCCAGTATGGCATAAATCATATTATAAATATTATTTTTTGTTTAAAAACCAATCATTTTGATTGATAAATGATCTTTAAGATGATAAAAATATCTATATTTCATAAAAAATTAAATTTATATACATTATTGGAATAATGGTTGGAAAAAGAGGATATTTAAGTATGAATCGAATTTTTAAATCTAAATGGTGTGCAGTAAAACAAAGTTATGTAGCATGTTCAGAATTATCTAAACGAGCAGGTAAAATAGCTGGCGGTGGAATGATTTTATTGGCGGCATCGAGCATAGTAAATGCAACGAATAACTTACCTATTACCATATCTACGACAGGAGAAGTCACAGGGAAAAAGTATGATCAAACTCTAAATAATAGTTTCTTCAATATTAATAACGGTGCTGTTGCAACGCTCAAGGGTGATATGAGTTTTAATATCAAGGCGAATGGTGATAATGAAACACGCATTGATGTGACAAATAGTAGTCTCGTAACAGAAGATAAGCTGTCGATTATGATCACACCTGAAGCATCAGTAAAGCATTCTCGACCAAAAGGTATGATTATTCGTGGTGATTCTAATAGTAGGATTAAAGATTTGGATGTGGACGTCACCTTAGCTAGTGAAGAAGATAAAGATAATGGAACACCAGATAGTAACGCCTCTTATGGTGTGGCATTAGGCTATGATTCTCAAGGTGGAGAAAATAGTAAATATGCTCGGCTAATTGTAGATAATGCTGATATTAATGTTACTAATACTGTCAATACTGTACAGGGGAGTAAAACTGTTACGAGGTCTGTTTTAGGTTTTCCTATAACAGCAAAAGTTATTTTTGGTCATCAACTATCAGGGTTGAAGATTTATAGAAAAAATGGTGCAACACCTGAATTTATTTCAAATGGTAAGTTAAATATTAATGTGACAGATAGTAGTACAGCTAAATCAGGCGACTATTTAGTTGGAGTGTATATTTCTGGAAATGGGTCGAAAGCAGTATTTAATGGTGATACGACAATTAGCGTAAAAGCAAATGGTATTAACTCTGCAGGGATCAAAATTGGTAAGCCAATCGAGAAAGGTGTTGAAACAGGTGAAAAAGGTGCCAGTGTCATTTCTCATGGTAAGCTTATAGTCGATACTACAATGACAAAAGAGTCAGCAGCGGTTCGTCTTTTTGGACAAAACTCTAAGTTTGAAATTACAGGAGAAAAAACAGATCAAGCATCTGAAATTAAGTCAGGTAATTCTGCTATTGTATTTGATACACAGGACTATAAAACATTCGCGGATGTAACGCTTGCAGGAAGAATAGAAACCTCTCGTAATGAAAATAATACAGATAATAGTGTGAAGCTCAAAAATACTATTTTGACGACTACATCTGTAACAGACTCATTAATTAAAGTTAAAGCAGAAAGAGTAAGAGATCAGAGTTTTGGTCAACAAGGTCGATTTTCAGATCAATTAACGCATGGTAATTTTAATGTCAAGAATGCGACTTTTACTTTATCTGGAGAAAAATCATTCGCCAGTGCAGCAGAACAAGGATGGTTGGTTGAAGTGCAGGGACAACACAATATTTCATCTGATCTTAATGTGGATATCTCCGATAAAGCTGTTGTTGAAGGATTAATGTATAAAGCACTGTCCTCTAAACTTAATGTTAATGTAGATACTAATGCCGTTTGGAATTTGAAGAAGAAAGGCGATATTACGACTTCTGTTGTGAATAACTTAACTTTATCAAATCAAGCGATCTTGGATGCAGGTAAATATCTCACAGAGGCTGATAAAGCACATTATACTTTGAAACTTAGTAGTGACGGTACAAGAAGTGATGGCTTGTTAACCAATTCTGGTACTATCACTATGGATAATAACTCCCACAATGATGTATTAACTTTAGAAGGGAATTATACTGCTAAACCAGGTGCTACTTTAAGAGTTAATACTTTATGGAATACACCAGGAGATGAAAACGGCATTAACTCGAAATCCGATTTACTTGAAATAAAAGGCTTTGCTTCTGGAAAAACACAAGTCTTTGCAAGAACTGTGAATACACATCAACAAGATTTGATTGATGGGAGTATTGGTAGTATAAAAAATGACTTGAATACTCATAGTGCACCTATTGTTCGTATTTATAATCCAATAGAAAGTGAACATCATGCTTTTGTTGGTACGGCGAGAACAACTGGCGCAGGTCAGTTACAGTTGAAAGAAGTAGATAAAACGGATCCAACAGGAGGTCAAAGGGTACGTGAGTATGTATGGACTTTAACAGTTGCAAATACGGCTCAGCCAATTTTAGATTCAACAGTTGCAGCTTATACACAAATGCCTCTAGTCAATTTAGAACAAAGCTATATGACAGTAGGAACATTACATAGTCGTCGTGGAGAAAACCAAATATTTAATTGGGATTATAGTAATGATATTTCAGGTCAAAGTTGGGGACGTATAAGAGGTTCGCACTTACACACTAAAGGTAAAACACGTTTAGCTTATGACACAGATATGTTAAGTGCTCAAATTGGCTATGACTTTGCACTACAAAGAACAAACGATAAGGGACATCGTTTAACAGGTGTTTATGCAGCATATACACGAGCAAATGCTGATTTCTTCGATCATTTACGTGCAGAACATGCATTAATATTAGAAGATAAATACACTGGTAAAGGGAAAGCAACAGGCTGGGCACTTGGTATAAATCATACACGTTATGCAGAGAACGGTAGTTATCTTGACTTAGTTGGTCAATTGACTTTTTTGAGTAATAAATATACATCTCGTGAATTGTATAGTGCAAAAAATAAAGGAACAAGTTATCTAGTTTCAGCAGAAGTAGGTCGTCCGTTTGTATTAAATAAACATGAGAGAAACCAAGCTAATTGGTTAATTGAACCACAAGCTCAATTGAGTTATCAATACCTTGATATGGCAGGTTTTAATGATAATCAACGCCAAGTTGAACAAGGTAATATACATAGTTTACGTGGTCGTTTAGGAGCAAGACTGGCATATAATCAACCTGCAGGCTATGAGAATTCTCAGACAAAAACTTTCTATTTAACAGCAAATTTATTACATGATCTTAATCATGCGAAGTCAGTCAAGATCGGTAAAGACAAGATACGTGATAAATATGATAAAACTTGGTGGGATATTGGTTTAGGTATTCAACATCCAATTAGTCAAAAAGTGTATGTTTATATTGATGTAAGTTATAAAGGTAGTTTTACGGGAGAAAGAAAGCATGAAGGGTATCGTGGCGGAGTAGGCTTAAAATATAACTGGTGATTAATGTTAAATAAGGGGGGATATTTCTCTCTTATTTATCAAGCTAAAAAATGAATTTAATAACTTTAACTTTGGTTTCATTAACCATGTTAGTTTATCAGGCTTATGATCACTTTATGATGTAAGCTATCAATAATGTGATAACGAAATAAAAAAAGCAACGTATGACAATGTTGCTTTTTTATTTTATATAATATGCGTAAGGCTTAAATAAAAAACATATCATGAATCAAGAAAAAGAGAATATGATATAGGAGATAACTTATCAAGCATGCATTGTGCTGTTGCTTATTTTTATAGTTTTTTGATGGCAGTATGAAAAATAGGGCTTTATTAAGCCAATCGAATAATAGTATTTTATATTTGAATAATTATTTAATAGTTTTCAGGTTTTAGTATGGCATTACAAATCGGTATTGATTTAGGTACAACAAATAGTTTAATTGCACAATTTATAGAGGGAGAAACGCGTTTAATTCCTAATCGATTAGGTCATTATTTAACGCCGTCAGTGATTAGTGTTAGCGATGACGACTCTCTTTTAGTGGGTTTACCTGCACGTGAACGCTTATCAACTAACCCTCATTTAAGTGCGGCAGCATTTAAACGTTTTATGGGTACGGATAAAGTCTTTTATTTAGGAAAGAGAAAATTTCGTGCAGAAGAATTATCGGCGCTGATTTTAAGAAGCTTGAAAGAAGATGCAGAAGCGTTTTTAGGCGAAGAAGTCACGGATGTTGTCATTACAGTACCAGCTTATTTTAATGCAATTCAGCGCCAAGCGACGAAAGCAGCGGCACAAATGGCCGGATTAAACGTATTACGTTTGCTTAATGAACCTACTGCGGCAGGCTTAGCGTATAATTTACAAGAAAAGCCAGATGATACTCGCTTTATGATTTACGACTTAGGTGGCGGTACATTTGATGTTTCAATTCTAGATTATTTTGATGGTGTGGTACAAGTATCGGCGAGTGCAGGTGACAATCATCTTGGTGGTGAGGATTTCGTACAAGTCGTTTATCATTGTTTCCTTCAACGTTGTCAAACCTTGACAGAAAAAGAGCGCGCGACAATTACTGAAAATAAAGCTCTCTGGCAATTATTTGAAAGTGCTAAACGTACATTAAGCCAAGAAAAATTTGTTGATATTACTTTAGTGATAGATGAAAGAGAACATTCTGCGAGAGTGACTTTTGATGAATTTTATCAAGCGTCACAAGGTTTATTAGCACGTTTACGTAAACCTTTAGAAAGAGCGCTACGTGATGCTAAATTACGTCCGAGCCAAATTGATGGCATTATTCTTGTAGGTGGTGCGACAAGAATGCCAATGGTTCGCCATATGATTGGTCAGCTGTTTCAACGGATTCCACAAGCTAGTATTCATCCTGATGAGGCGATTGCTCGTGGTGCTGCCGTACAAGCGGCTTTAATTGCGCGCCATGCCAGTGTAGAAGAGGTTGTCCTGACGGATGTGATGCCTTTTTCCTTGGGGACAAATACAGTGAAAGAGTTTGATGGACGTAATGTGGGGGGGCAATTTGCCCCTATTATTGAGCGTAATATGCCTGTTCCTGTTTCTCGTGTGCAAACTTTTAGTACCGTGTTTGATAATCAAACTCAAATTCACTTTGAAATTTTGCAAGGTGAGTCACCATTGGCAAAAGAAAATTTACAGTTAGGTGAAATGAGTATCCATGTCCCCGCAAAACCTGCTGGGGAAGTGCTAGTAGATGTGCGTTTTAGTTATGATTCTAATGGGTTATTGGAAGTGGATATTAGTAATCAAGAGTTAAAGTTGCAAGTATCGGATATTTTTCAACAAAATGCACAAAGTTTAACAGCAGAGGAAATCGAGCAATCTCGTCAAAAATTGACCGCACTTAAAGTACATCCACGTGATCAAGCACAAAATGTTTACTTATTGGAAAAAGCAAAACGTCTATATGAAGAATATCTTGGTGAAAATCGTCAGATTATCAGTGAGCATATGGGCTATTTTTTGGCTGCACTTGATAGCCAAGATGAAATTCAAATTCGCCGAGCGCAAAAACATTTTAGTGAATTTCTATCCCGTTATGATGGTGGCTGGTTGTTATAAGTAAGTTGGTGGTGATTTTTTATGAACTGTTGGGCTATCTTAAATATTGAGCCGACGAGTGATGAGCGCGCTATTCGTCGCGCTTATGCTAAGCAAGTCAAAATAACACGTCCTGACGAGGATGCACAAGGCTATCAACAATTACGAGAAGCATTTGATGAAGCATTATCTATTGCACACTATTACCAAGAGCAAGAAGAGTGGGGGTGGGAGGATAGTGCTGAAGATGTTATTCCATCAAATGCATTACCTCAACCTGCTGTTGGGTCTGAGCAACAAATCGCTACGCTAGAGCACTTAACAAGCAACCTATTAGATGCTACAACAAGTCAAGATGAAGTTCTTACCCCTATTCAAGCGCCAAATCTTGATACTTGTAAGCAGGTTGATGAACAGTTAGTTCTAACCCAAGATAAATCTGCCCTTGGGTCAACTTCGCCAACAGAGACACAAAATGTCCATACGTTTGTTAATCAACAGACTATGAATATTAGCTTAATCTCCGTAGAGCATGTACTAGCTGATATTCAACAACGTTTTGAGCAGACGGGGGCAAAAGGGTTAGTTGCTGATTGGGAACAGATTCAAGCACAGTTAGCCCGTTTACCTTTGGAGGATAGCAATCATGCTTCTTGGTTATTATGGCAATTTTTAAAAGATAATTTAATTACAAATCCTTATTTATGGACCCAGTGGTCAAATTATTTTAATTGGCATGATGATTATCAAGTTGATAATTTTTTATCTTTTGATGAACAAGAACAATTAAGAGAGTATTTATTTATTGCAGATTTAGTTAGTGATAGTTCTTTTGGTGTTGAGGAATATCCAGTAGCCAAGAAATTGATGAGTCAAATAGCCAAAGGGCGTCATTTTTTACTCAATGTTTTTTATACTTTTTTGGTCTACCCATTCTTGTGTTATGAGCAACCAAAGGGATATCGTTTTTTATTTGATGAATATAATTTCGCTTTTTTAAAAATACATCAACGTAGTAAATATTTAAGAGTGCTACTGAGAGCTTATCTGATGTATGTTTTATGTTTTTTACCTATTCAAGCTCAATCTGGTTTTACAGCTCAAGTGCTTTCGATGAGTATTTTATTTTTATTGATGATGGGGTTATTTGCCATTTTTGCTCCAATAGTATTGTATTTTGCACCAAAAAATCAGTCTTTTAGGTTGGTTGTAGGCGTGATATTGCCTATATTACTGTTGATACCTCTCTATTTTCAGCAATTAGATAGCTTTATTATGCAACAACCATTGTTATGTTTTGTCATGGTGTGTTTTTTGTGGGGTTGTATCGATAATGAACTAGGTTGGCACAAGTTTGGTTATAACTTAGCGACATTAGGATTATTTTGGTTATTTGGTTTGCAAGGGCAAAATAGCGGGTTAGATGGTTTTCTTATGATGTTGGGGCTAATTTGGTTGAATAGTAATTTATTTTTGACTCAATATTATCCTGCTATTTATATGTATTTATATGACAAGATGAAGACTCCTTTTTTACAATTACCTAAAAAATTTACTGAACTGCCTTTGTTTGTGTGGAGTAGCCTAATCAGTATACTATTATGGTTCTGTTTATTGCCATCATTGGTGGGAAATTGGTTAGCAAGGACACATGATAGAGGTAGTATTTTTGAGATTGTTGTAATTGCGCTATTGATATTAGCTAGTTTGAGTCAATTCACTGACTATGCATTATTTTTATTTTATCCAGTATTATTATGTCTTTATCTATTCCAACTGGCTATCAAGAAAGTCGTTTTTTATTTGTGGGATTGAAAATAATAAATAAGGAAAACGCATGATGAATAAAATTAAACTCCCTCCTCCTGTTGTATTTATAGGTTGTGCAACCGCAATGGTATATGTGCCTGCTTTAATTACTTTTCCACAGTGGATCTGGTTGATAGCAAGTTTGGTTTTTGCGAGTATGTTAATCGCAGGTATGAGTTTGTGGCAATTTTTACAGGCGAGAACAACAGTGAGTCCACTTGCATTAGAACAGACCTCTACATTAGTTGTCGCTGGTGTCTATAAAATTAGTCGTAATCCAATGTACTTGAGTTTAGCTTTGTTGTTATTAGCTTGGGCGCTCTGGTTGGGTAGTTTAAGTGCGGTCATTTTTTTCATTCTTTTTATTGTAGTGATGACAAAGTGGCAAATTAAACAAGAAGAACAAGTGTTAGAGCAGCTATTTGGACAAACTTATTTAGATTATAAACAGAAAGTAAGACGCTGGTTATAAAATGAAAGAGTGGAATAAAAAAGCAAAGTGACTTGAACGCACTTTGCTTTTTTGTTTGTAGTAATAGATTATTTAGTTAAATCAACTTGATAAACTGCAAATCCAATTTCATCTGTGCCTACTCGTTTTACTGCGTATTGTGCTTTTTCCTCAATAAATTGTTTTGCTTTTTCACTTGGAGATGTTTCAAAACGAATATCCAGTTTGGCTTTTGTATTAATTGGTGCGATACGCCAGTTTTTATCTGCGCTAGGGCGAACCTGTCCATGTGCTTTACTTTCAGATGTAATGTAATTAGCCAAAATTTGACGGTTTTCATCTGGTGCTGCAAAGACAATATGGCTATCGCCTGTGCCAGGGAATTTAGCACCATAAGCACGATAATTGTTGGTTGCAATTAAGAATCCTGCTTTTGGATCAACTGGTTTGCCTTGGTAAGTTAAATTAATGACACGATGTGATTTATCATTAATTAATTTACAATCACCATCATAACGTGCTGGTTGAGTGATATCGAATTGATATTGCACACCGTCAATTACATCAAAATTGTAAGTACGGAAACCTGTCCAATCTAATAAACTTTGTGGTTGTTCATTATTTGGATCGATTTGTTTGAACATACCAGCGCTACATTCCAACCATTCTTTTAATTCCGCACCAGTAACTTTTACTACAACGAGTGTGTTTGGGTAGAGATACAAGTCTGCTGCATTACGGAAAGTCAAATCGCCTTTATCGACTTCAGTATAACCTGTAGGATCATTCTTACGACCACCTGCTTTGAATGGGGCTCCTGCACTTAAAACAGGTAGTCCAGCTAATTCTGGTAAACCTTTTACTACATTTTCAACATAGGCTTTTTGTGCTTGGTTAACAATTTGAACTGTTGGATCATCCTGTACTAAGGCTAAATAGCTGTACATATTATCATCTGCTTTACCAATAGGCTGTGACACAAATTCACGAGTGGCTTGGTGAACAGGTGCTAAAAGTGCGCTGATTTCTGGATGGTTTTCAACAGTAGCTTTTTTGTTTTCTGCATCATAAATAGGGCGTAATTCTGCTTTACCATCAGTGACTAACCATTTGCCATTTACTTGTGATAAGGTTAAATCAACGACACTAATGTTGTTGCCCCAGTAACCAGCCATACTTTCTGGTACACCTTTAACTGTTCCTTTTGCGATATCAACATTAGGTGACTTTGCAAATTCTTTATTTGGGAATAATCGATGTGCGTGACCGAAAATAATCGCATCTAACCCTTTTACATCAGCAAGGTGGAATGCGGCATTTTCCTCACCTTCTTGGTATGGTTCATCAGATGGACCCGTGTGGGCGAGTGCAACAATAATGTCAGCCCCTTTTTGTTTAACAATTGGTACATATTTTTCTGCTGTTTTCTTGATGTCATGTGCTAGTACTTTACCATCAAGATTTGCTTTATCCCAAATCATAACTTGTGGTGGCACAAAACCAATATAGCCAATTTTGAGCATGTGTTTTTTACCATTGCTATCAACGACTTCTTTTTCTTGGATAAAATAAGGTTGATAACGTGGCTCATTAGAATCTGCTTTGACAACGTTAGCATTAATAATAGGGAATTTTGCTTGACGGATTGAGTCATCAAGATAATCTAATCCATAGTTAAATTCATGGTTACCTAAGGTTCCTACGTCATATTGCATTGCATTTAATGCATCAATAGCGGGGTTTGATTTACCTTCTTTGTAACCTTTAGCTGCTTGATAATCTGCGATTGGGTTCCCTTGAATTAAGTCGCCATTATCAACTAATACACTATTTGGAACCTCGTTACGTGCTTGTTTGATTAATGATGCGGTGCGAGTAAAGCCAAACTTTTCGGTTGGTGCATCTTTGTAATAGTCAAAATCAGTTAAGAAACTGTGTACATCTGTTGTGGCAATAACGCGTAATGAAACCGAATTTTGCGCAGCAGCAGATACATATTTAGAGGCAGTAAAAGTTAAAATACTGCAAGCACCTAATTGTAGAAAACGTCTTCTATCCATAATGACTCCTTAATGTAGAAATGAGAAAAATTAGGGGGTATTCATTCTAGAGAAATTACAGTGACTTCTCTAGTGATTTCTAACCAGAGAATGTGATCTGACTCATAAAATAGAGAAAAAGTGCGGTTTATTTTTATCAGATTTTGTTATAAAAATCCCCTCAATTGAGGGGATTCGCGATAAACTAGTTTGAGCAGTTACAATGTTCTGCTTTCTTAGCAAAACGTTCTGCAACAAAATCCCAGTTTACTACATGCCAAAATTCTTTAATGTAGTCTGGGCGACGATTTTGGAATTTTAAGTAGTAAGCGTGTTCCCAAACATCTAAGCCTAAAAGTGGGTAACCTTCACAACCTGCAATTTCTTTACCCATAATAGGCGAGTCTTGGTTTGCTGTTGAAACAACTGCTAATTTTCCATCGGCTTGTAAAACTAACCAAGCCCAACCAGAACCAAAACGTGTTGCAGCTGCTTTTTCAAATTCTGCTTGAAAAGCTTCAACAGAGCCAAAATCGCGAACGATAGCCTCTTTTAAAGGACCTTGCAAAGTAGTACCTTTTTTTAGACTTTTCCAGAATAAACTGTGGTTTAAATGACCACCTGCGTTATTACGTAATGCTGTAAATTTATCTGCAGGTACTTGTGATAGTTTGCTTAATAATTCACCAGGGCAAGCACTAGCGAACTCAGGTAAATTTTCTAATGCCGCATTTGCATTATTTACATAAGCTTGGTGGTGCTTAGAATGGTGAATCTCCATTGTCATTGCATCAAAATGTGGTTCTAATGCATCGTAGGCATAGCCTAATTCAGGTAGAGTGTAAGCCATAGTAATTTCCTTAATTGCGTAGAAGTAATATAAATAAAAGGCAATACTGCCAAGAAGGTAACAATATTTTAACAGAAAAATTGATTGAGATCATTATTTCTCTGTTTTTTTAACAAAAAGAAAAGAGCAGATTAAAACTATCTGCTCTATGATTTTTATATATAACTAGGCGCAACGAGAATCGACATTCGCAGCAGCAATTGCAACCATGTTAATAATACGTCGTACTGAAGAGGCCGCAGTAAGAATATGTACTGGTTTCTTCATTCCCATTAAAATAGGTCCTACTGTAATTGGTGTTGCTGTACCTTGTAGTAAGTTTAAACTAATACGCGCAGCTTCCATATTTGGCATAACAAGTAAGTTTGCAGCGCCTTTTAATGGGCTATCAGGCATCGTTTCGTGACGTAGCTTTTCATTTAACGCCACATCACAATGCATTTCACCATCAATGATTAATTCTGGTGCTTTTTCTTTTACTAATGCTAAAACTTCGCGCATTTTGACCGCACTTGGGTCATCAAATGTACCAAAATTAGAATGTGATACCAGTGCAATTTTAGGCTCAATACCAAAACGACTTACCTCGTTTGCAGCCATAATCGTAATTTCAGCAAGCTCTTGTGCAGTTGGATTTTGGTTAACAAAAGTATCTGTGATAAATAAATTACCAGTTGGTAAAACTAACCCATTTACTGTCGCAGGTGTTGGTACACAAGGCTGGACTCCAATGACTTCTTTGATGTTACTTAAGTGAGATGCGTAAGGACCAACTAGACCGCATAACATCGCATCTGCTTTCCCTAATTCAAGTAACACGGAGCCAATGACGGTTGGATTATGAAGCATTTTACGTTGTGCACCCGCTGGAGTAATCCCTTTACGCTTGAGTAAGTTGTAATACTCATGACAACACTCTTCAAAGTAAGGATTATTTTCAATATCTACTAATTCAAAATCACGTCCTTCTTGGAGCTGTAAACCAAGTTGTTTAATTTTTTGTTTAATTACACTTGGTCGTCCTAATAGAATTGGTGTTGCAATCCCTAAAGTGGCGATCTCTTGTACAGCGTGTAAGACTCGAGATTCTTCTCCATCTGTTAATAATACACGTTTTTTGTTTTGCTTCGCTTGGACAAAAACAGGTTTCATGAATAGGTTCGTTTTGTAAACAAACTGTGTCAGTTTTTCAATATAAGCATCAAAATCTTCAATTGGGCGTGTTGCTACCCCTGAGTCCATCGCTGCTTTTGCCACAGCTGGTGCGATTTTGACTATCAGACGTGGATCGAATGGCTTTGGAATAAGGTATTCTGGTCCAAAGGACAATTCTGTTTCACCATAAGCAGATGTCACCACTTCGCTTTGCTCTGCTAGAGCAAGATCGGCTATTGCATGGACTGCTGCGAGTTTCATTTCCTCATTAATGGCAGTTGCACTGACATCTAATGCACCGCGAAAAATGAATGGGAAGCACAGAACGTTGTTGACTTGATTTGAGTAGTCAGAGCGACCTGTGCAGACAATGGCATCTGGACGCACTGCTTTTGCCAATGGTGGTAGAATTTCTGGATCTGGGTTGGCGAGTGCAAGAATTAATGGATTTGCTGCCATAGTTTTGACCATATCTTGTGTTAACGTACCTGCGGCAGAACAACCTAAGAAAATATCTGCATCATTAATCACTTCGGCTAAGGTACGCTTACCATTATCTTCAATCGCATAAAGTTTTTTCGTCTCATCCATTCGCTCATCGCGTCCATGGAAAATCACACCTTTAGAATCACATACCACAATGTTTTCACGTGGTAAGCCAAGGCTCACTAATAGATTTAAGCAAGCAATAGATGCGGCGCCAGCACCAGAAGCGACTAATTTAACTTTAGCGATATCTTTTTTCACAATGCGTAAACCATTTAGTACGGCAGCTGAGCTAATAATTGCAGTACCATGTTGATCATCATGAAATACAGGAATTTTCATGCGCTCACGTAACTTTTGTTCAATGTAAAAACATTCAGGTGCTTTAATATCTTCTAAATTGATCCCACCAAAAGTAGGTTCAAGTGAGGCGATAATATCAACAAGTTTATCTGGATCACTTTCATCAATCTCGATATCAAAAACATTCACACCAGCAAATTTTTTGAATAGCACGCCTTTGCCTTCCATTACAGGTTTACCAGCAAGTGCACCGATATTACCTAGACCTAAGACTGCACTACCATTCGAAATAACTGCTACTAAATTACCACGTGATGTATAGCGATAAGAGGCAGCAGGATCGGCTTGAATTTCAAGGCAAGGCACAGCAACACCCGGCGAATAGGCTAATGCTAAATCCCGTTGTGTCGCAAGAGATTTAGTCGGTGTGACTTCAATTTTTCCAGGTGTTGGATATTCGTGGAAATCCAGTGCGGCTTGACGTAATTGTGCATCCATAAAACAGTCCTCTTGTTGAGATATAAAAATAATTAAGACTATTTATTATAAAGAAAATCAAAAGAAAAAATGTGATATAAAACACAGTATTGGTATTTTAGTTACAAAGAGTGATTGCTTATTTTGGTTGAATAACTCGCTTTAAAAGTGAAACGTAGTAGAATACTTGAGTTTAAGACTTGGATTATTTGGATAAGCAATGCGATTAGATAAGTTTTTGGCTGAAAATACAGGATTGACTCGCTCACAAGCAAATAAAGCTTTAAAACAAAGTGCGGTCATGATAAATGGAAAAGTAGAAAAAAATGGCGCAGTAAAAATTATGCCTCAAGATGAAATTTATTTTGAAGGCGAATTATTAACTTGGGTAGAAGAAGGGCAATATATTATGTTGTACAAACCCCAAGGGTATATCTGTTCACATGATGAGGGTGATTATCCAAGTATTTATCAGTTCTTTGATTATCCACTTTCAAGTAAATTACATAGTGCAGGTCGATTAGATGTTGATACGACAGGGCTTGTATTATTGACAGATGATGGTCAGTGGTCCCACCGCATCACTTCACCAAAGCATCATTGTGAGAAAACCTATCTTGTTACATTAGCGGATCCAGTAGAGAATCATTATCAGCAATCTTGTCAGCAAGGTATTTTATTACGTGGTGAGAAAGTCGCGACTAAACCTGCCAAATTAGAAATTCTGGATGATTATCAGGTAAATTTAACAATTAGCGAAGGACGTTATCATCAAGTAAAACGTATGTTTGCGGCTTTAGGTAATAAGGTGGTTAATTTACACCGTTGGAAAATTGGCGATATTGAATTAGACGAAAATTTGGCAGAAGGTGAGTATCGTTCACTTTCCGAACAAGAAATAAATAGTTTTAATAAAGGATAATATGTTAACTGAACAAAAGCCTATAAAAGCAGGTGCGATTTTTATCATTACATTAGGGATTTTATCCATGCTACCACCTTTAGGGGTGGATATGTATCTTCCTGCTTTTTTACTGATTGCGAAAGATTTAAATGTCACGCCTGAACAAGTTCAACATACTTTGACATTTTTTGCCGCGGGGATGGCAATTGGGCAACTTTTTTGGGGACCTGTAGGAGATAGCTATGGACGTAAACCGATTATTTTACTAGGTGTGCTCGTAAGTGCCCTTGCAGCACTAATTTTAACTAATATTTATTCAATTGGTCAGTTTACAGGATTTCGTTTTATACAAGGTTTTTTTGGTGCAGCGCCAGTAGTCTTAGTTGGGGCGATTCTACGTGATTTATTTCATAAAAATGAATTATCTAGGATCATGTCATCAATTACCTTGGTTTTTATGTTAGCACCTTTATTAGCACCGATTATTGGCGGTCATTTAGTTTCTTGGTTCCATTGGCATTCTATTTTTTATGTTATCAGTTTTATGGGATTTTTATCCTGTTTATTAGTCTTCGTGATCATTCCCGAAACACATCACAAAGCACAGCGTATCCCCCTTAGGTTAGGTGTTGTTGGACGAAACTTTTTAACACTTTGTCAGCAAAGAGAAGTGTTAGGTTATATGTTTGCTTCTGCTTTTGGTTTTGGTGGTCTATTTGCTTTGATTACGGCAGGTTCAATCGTCTATGTCGGGCTTTATGGTATACCTGTCGATCAATTTGGCTATTTCTTTATGTTTAATATTGCTGTTATGACAGTCGGATCTTTCATTAATGGTCGTATTGTTAATAAAGTAGGGACTGAAGTGATGCTTAGAGCGGGGTTGCTTATTCAATTTATCGCGGCTATTGGCTTGATCATGGTTTCTCTTTTTGATCTTGGTTTTTGGCTTATGACATTTTGTTTAGCTATTTTTGCAGGACAAAACCCTTTAATTTCATCTAATGCTATGGCATCTATTTTAGAAAAGTTTCCCAAAATGGCTGGTACAGCCAATTCTGTTGTTGGTAGTGTACGGTTTGGTACGGGTGCAATAGTTGGTTCTCTAGTCGCTTTGATGCCAATGAAAAGCGCTGCACCGATGTTATTAACTATGGCATGTTGTAGCGTCGCAGCGGTCAGTTGCTATTATTTTTTAATTTATCGACATTCTAAAGATTAAAATGACAAAGCTCACTATTAAAGATATTGCACGTTTAAGTGGTGTTGGAAAATCTACTGTATCACGAGTGTTGAATAATGATTCCAAAGTCAGTGAGGCAACGCGTCAGCGTGTACAACATGTTATTGCACAGTATGGTTTTCAGCCTTCAAAATCAGCTCGGGCAATGCGTGGTGTAACTGATCGCGTAATAGGCATTATCGTCACACGTTTATCCTCGACTGCTGAGAATCAAGTGTTATCAAGTATTCTACCTTTACTTTATGGGCAACAATGCGAACCTATTATTGTTGAAAGTCAATTTAAGCCTGAATTAGTGAAAGAACATTTAGCCTTTTTCCAGAAACGTGGTGTAGATGGGGTGATTTTATTTGCATTTAGTGAGTTAGATGAGAGAGATTTAGATGGATGGCAGCATAATATGGTTGTTATTGCGAGAAATTATACTACTTTCTCCTCTATTTACTATAATGATACAAAAGCAGTAAGTTTGCTGATGTCCCATCTTTATGAACAAGGGCACCGTCAGATTAGTTATTTAGGTGTGAGCGATCAAGATACAACTACTGGTTATGCTCGTCATCAAGCATATTTACATTTTTGTCAACAATACAGCTTACAACCTTGCTCTTTACAAGGTGAATTAGGGTATGAATGGGCATATAATCATACAAGTGCGGTTATTTTTCCTGAAGTTTCTGCTCTTGTTTGTGCCACTGATACTTTAGCGATTGGCGCACTAAAATATCTGCAAGAACAACACTTATCACATATTCAAGTATGTGGGGTAGGCAAAAGCCGATTGTTGCAGTTCTTATTTCCTAAGGTGTTAAGTGTTGATTTAGGGTTTGATCAAGTGGGTGAAGTTGCAGTGAAACAATTACTTGCTTTATTGGCACATCAACCTATTCAACATTATTGTCTCGATTGTCGATTAGTTATTTAATATCTTTATTTATCTTTTTATTGGATTTGTGATCTTGATCTCATTTTATTCACTTTGATATGGGAACGTTCCCATTGATTGAATAATTAACATATTTATAATAGGAAATAATTTATGCTTTCTCCCATTGATGAAAAAAGAGGCTATTTTATGGCAAAAATTGATCCAAGTGCAGTAGATAAAATTATTGAATATGTTGGTGGTCGTGACAACATTACAGCAGTAAACCTGTTTTGATTTACTGTTTTTCGGATTAGTATATTCCACAAGACAAATTGAGATTTGAGAAATCATTGGTTGTTATCAAATTCAATGCTGAAGTTCTAACTTCCTATTCAGACACAGAATAATCTGTTATACCAAATCTATTGCCAAACGGGTCTTCAAATTCAGCAGCATATCCTGTTCGTATTTTAAAAGGTTCAGACAGAAATTCAACTCCATTTTCTTTTAATTTTTGATACTCAGATTTCACATCATCTACTTCAAACCATATCGTTTGTTTCATGTCTTTGAATTTTTTTGTGTCCTTTAATATTATTGCTGCCTCTTCGCCATCAACATTGAATGCTATCATTCCCATATCTGAAAAGTCAAACTTTACTTTTAATCCTAAGTTATTTTCATAATATTTCTTTGCCATTTCAATGTCATCAACGGGAACAAAAAAGTTATCATATTTTTTCATTTTAAACTCCTTTTTATCATTTTAAATAAGATTCATTTACACTTTCAACCAGAAAATCTACTCAATAAATTTACTTGCCAGTTTATATACTTGTTTCATTTCTTTGCTGTCCAAAGACCAGCTATAGAGTTCGTTTTTTATTAACTCTGGAAATTTCTTGCTGATATCTCTTAAAGCATTACCGACAGATTTTCTAACATATTCACTCGTATCCTCTTTTAAGTCAGCAATTCTTTCAATAGCTTCATTCGGATTTTCCTTGAAATACGGTCTGCTTGTCCATATTCTAAGTCCTTCCGTAACAGCTCTCCTTGTATTAGGGTGGTTACTTTTCAACCATTCATCAATAATTGGCAGAGCTTTTTCGTATCCTATTTTTTTGCAAAATTCGTCAAATGCTTTTGCTAATACTTCTTGAACTCTCCAATTATCATCTTTAGAAACTTCATCTCTCATAAATGTCAAAATTTCTTCATCTGCTGATAAATATCCAAAGAGAAACACACCGTACATTCTAACTTGATAAACATTGGATTTATAAGCTAAAAATGCCAATTTTTTACTTTGCTCATTATCATTAGATTTATAATCAGCAAAGGCTCTTTTCTCTTGCTCTTTAAATCCATTTTCTATCAAAGAAAATTCTTTTTCCAAACTCATAATATACTCTTTCAAATAGCCTCGCCACCTCACAAAAATCAACTTTGTTTATCTATATTGATTAATATTATAGCATTTTTTAGGGATTTTTTCTACTGCCAGATTTCCTACTCACTCGCTACTATTCCCCATTAGAATGCATTACTTTGAACAACTTATCTTGAAATGTTTCTTTGCTCTTTTTATCAAAATATATTTCTGTTACAAAGGTCTTTCCATTTATCTTCTTTGTGAGAATACCATCAGGCTTTTGGGGTGTCACTCGTTCTTCGTTGGTCTGTGGTTTTTGTTTTTCGGTCATTTAATCCTCCTTTTACTTGCACAAAAAAAGATTTCCCATGCTTAGGAAACCTCTTTTCATATTGCTTGATATTTCGTTTTGGTTTTTGATGTTAGGTTGTTGCTTGTCGTTTCTTTTTTGCTCGGTATTCTCTTGCTTTTTCTTTTTCATACTCTCGGCATTTTTCAATATTTTTGGCTCGGTATTCTTTGTAATATTCCCTACGATATGCTCGTGCTTTTTCTTTCTTAGCTTCTTCGATTTCTTCCCTCATCTGTATCATTTCTTGTTCTGTAGGTTCTATCTGTTTTGTGAGTTCATTTTCAAATTTTCCGATATAGTTGAAATAGACTTCGATTCGCTGAACGGCATATTTTGCTCTTTTGACATCGGCTCGATATTTCCCAGTGCGTTATCTTCATAGAGCTTATTCATTACTCTTTCTATCTGTTCCAGTCTATCTGTGATTTGTGGGATACGCTTTTTCTGTTTCCCTACTTCTTCGGTCTGTTCTTTGGCAATACTGTTTTTTACCAGTGCTTCAAACTCTGATTTGTTTGTGAATGAAAACTTGCCTATCTTTCGTAAAACCTCTTTGAGCATTTCCATGACATCATCAACATCAATACGGTGGGGAGAATGGCATTTGGGGTGTTTGGCTTTGCCTTTGGCATATTCACTGCAATAGGTTACATGCTGTATTTTATCGTTCTTGTGTATGGTGCGAATGTGCATTTTCGTACCGCAGTCTTTACAGTACATCAATCCCGATAATGGGTGAATTTCACCATCTCCGTTCGGTCTTTTGACAGGTGCGTTTTTCAATATCCGCTGTACATTTTCATAGGTGGCTCGGTCGATGATTGGCTCATGTACATCGGGGGTGATTTGCCACTTATCTTTATCGACATAGTGGTTTCGCTTATCTTTGTAATGCTTTTCGGTTTTGAAGTTGACTACATCGCCACAATACTCCTGCCTTTGCAGTATGCGTGTTAGGGTTGCTTTATTCCAGCTATAGCGATTTTCTTCATTGAGTGTTCTGCTTTTTGCGGTTCCTCTGTCTTGGAGTTTCATATAAAAGGTTGGGGTTAGTATTTCTTTTTCTTTCAGATAAACGGCTATCTGATTGCGGTTTTTCCCCTCCATAAAAAGCGTAAAAATGAGTTTTACCACTTCGGCAGCTTCTTTATCGACGATCCAAAAATCTTTGTTGTTCGGGTCTTTGATATAGCCGTACGGGGCTTCTGTTGCAACGGGCTTTCCGCATGCTCCTTTGGTCTTAATGCCTGTTTTGACTTTCTTGCTGATAATCATAGCTCAACTTTCCATCGTTGGTTTGTTGAAGGTGAGGACCCAAATAGCGAATATCACGACTATTATATTTGGCGTGAGAGTCCAACCAATTGGAAGTCAAAATTTGGCGGTTCAGCATGGAAATGGTCTGACAAAGCGCAAAAATATTATTTGCATTTATTTGCCCCCGAGCAGGCGGATTTAAATTGGGAAAATCCGAAATTACGTGAAGAATTATTTGATATTTGTAAATTCTGGGCTGAGAAAGGCATTGATGGCTTGCGCTTAGATGTGGTGAATTTAATTTCAAAACCTGAACAATTTGAAGATGACTACGAAGGGGATGGTCGCCGTTTTTATACAGATGGACCTAAAATTCACCAATATCTACAGTTATTAAATCAACGTGCACTCACTCCTTATGGCTTAATGACGGTTGGAGAGATGTCTTCGACAACCTTAGAAAACTGTCAAAAATATGCCAATTTAGCAGGCACAGAACTCTCGATGACTTTTAATTTTCATCATTTGAAAGTCGATTATCCAGATGGGGAAAAATGGACTTATGCTCAACCTGATTATGTACAATTGAAATCTATTTTTAATTATTGGCAGCAAGGTATGTATGGCAAAGCTTGGAATGCCTTGTTCTGGTGTAATCATGACCAACCACGTATTGTGTCACGCTTTGGCAATGAAGCACAATGGCATCAAGAGTCAGCAAAAATGCTAGCTATGTTATTACACGGCTTGCAAGGAACACCTTATATTTATCAAGGTGAAGAATTTGGTATGACAAATCCAAATTTCACTACTATTGAGCAATATCGTGATGTAGAAAGTTTAAATGCTTATGCAGAATTACAGAAAAAAGGCATTGATGAAACATTGATTATGCAAATTTTGGCACAAAAATCGCGTGATAATAGCCGAACACCAATGCAGTGGGATGACTCGGCACAGGCTGGATTTACAACAGGTGAGCCTTGGATTGAAGTGGCAAAAAACTTTTTAAAAATCAATGCAAAATCTGCTCTGGTAGACAAAAACTCAGTGTTTTATACCTACAAAAGCTTGATCGCATTACGTAAGAAATTGCCAATTTTAACAGAAGGTGATTATCAAGATTTAGCCCCTGAGCATCCTTTATTGTGGTGTTATCAACGCCAGACTTTAGATGCAAAATTACTTGTATTGGCTAATTTAAGTGAGGTAGAGCAGATATTTGAATTACCTCCCGAGTGGTGTCATAAGGAAGTGATGTGTTTGATGAATAATTATGGAGAATATAGAATTGAAACTAGCAACGTTACGTTAATGCCTTACCAAGCGGTCTATCTTTATCAATAATTAAAGAAATAAAAAAGTGAAAAATAAGCTATTTTTCACTTTTTTCTCACTGATAAAATGTGTTTTAAACGGACCGCACTTTAGGATATTAGCAGTACGATTTTTTTGTTATTTTAATTTTTCAGGTACTCTAGGAGCAATTAATCGTTTAAGTTTTGTACCCTCAAGATTAATATGGCCAAATCGAGGATGGTTGTTATTCCAGTCTTCTACCGCTTGTTTTAAGGTTTCTGCTTTGTCCGCAACAAAATTCCACCAAATCACAGTGGGATGTGGGAGCGGTTCTCCTCCTAATAACATGAGATGGCAGCCTTCTTCCCCTTCTAAAGTAAATGTCCCATGTTCATCACAAGCAGTTAATACAGCAAGTTCATCTTGTTGGTATTCTTCACCATTAACACATAACCTACCGCCAATCACTAGCGCACCATATTCCCAACCTTTTTCTACTTTTACTGTCAGCGAGGTCTTTTTAGTAAACTGTACATCTAAGCCTAATAATGGGCTAAATTGCGTTGTGGGTGCCGTATGACCAGCAAAGCTACCTGTTGTTAAAATAAAATTAATGCCCTCTTCAGACCACTCTGGCAGAGTTGGATAATGTTCAAAATTAGGCTTAATCTCTTGATTCATTGGTAATGCAATCCAAAGTTGTACCGCGTGCAAATCTTTGATGTTTTCAGGTGTTTGCTCTGTATGGCAAATACCATAATTGTTCGTTCCTGCCGTCATTAAATTGACTTGTTTAGGTCGAATTAATTGACGAAAACCTAAACTATCTTGATGCCATACCTCACCAGAGAGCATCCATGTAAACGTTTGTAGGTTTGTATGAGGATGTGAGCCGACTTGTAAACCATCTGATTCTTGTGAAAATTCAGCAGGACCAGCATGATCTAAAAAACACCATGCACCAATTGTTTTTTTGCTTGATTTGGGTAAAAGTCGAGCAACAGGGATTCCACCAACATCTTTCGTCAGTGCTGTAAACTTATCAATGCTCATGAACAATCTCCTTATTTTATGAAAGTGACAAAATTAGCGGCAAATTTAGCTAAGAATCCAGCTGTACGTTCATTTGTAACTTGTTCTTCTTCACTCAATGCAGTATGTGCTTGACTTAAATAGACTTCAGTGCTCAGTACATTACAGCCTAGTGCTTGAAGGATTTGACGTGTATGTAAACCCGAATTAATACCGCCGTATGAACCAGGAGAGGCAGTTGCAACGGCGACTTTTTTACCCACCCATACATTTTGTCCAGATGGTCTGCTGCCAATATCAAGTAAGTTTTTGAGAGCAGCAGGTACACTACGGTTATGTTCAGGTGTGACGATTAATACGGCATCTGCTGTTTTTAATTGTTCACGTACACGCTCATAAACAGGGATAGTGATGCTGTCAAGATCTTGTGTATAAAGAGGTAGATCCTGAATTTGTACAACATCACATTGTATATCTTCTGGAAATTGTTCCACGATAAAGCGTGCGATCTTATGTGTCATCGATTTTTGACTAATACTGCCTAATACTAATGCAATTTTCATAATTCCTTCCTTAAATTCAACGGTTAAACTTTTGAGTGTTCATATTTTTCAGTTCTTACATTGGATACAAGAGATATCGATAGAAAGAGTAAGCAAGTGATGAGAAACAACTAATCTAACATATCGACACAAAATCACATAGACAGATAACGTTTTGATAGCAAGCGTATTATGTTAATAGACATAGCCAGACATTTATAAGCAAGAAAAAGGTGCTTGTTTTTATACAATAATCAGCAGTTATTTTGTGAGAAAAGTGCGGTTTATTTTTAGTTTGTTTATTTAAGCTGTTTAACCTGTATGTGCATTTTTTTAGTAAAAAAGCTAGAATACGCACACTTTTCATTGAATATATTGTAGGAGAAAAAGATGGCAGCTGAAGGAGCCAGTAGCTTAGTGCAAGTCGTCGCATTATTAGGGGCGGCAGTAATTGCAGTACCTTTATTTAAGCGTTTAGGATTAGGAACTGTATTAGGTTATTTAGCCGCGGGACTTATTATTGGTCCATTTGGTTTTGGTTTATTTACGGATCCACAAGCAATTTTACATATTGCTGAATTAGGTGTTGTCATCTTTCTATTCGTCATTGGGCTTGAGATGCACCCTTCACATTTATGGCATCTACGCAAGCAAATTTTTGGTTTAGGTAGCTTACAGGTTATTTTGGCTGCGGCATTATTAACAGGGGTAGGTGTTGCATTTGGTTTTTCATTGCCCATTTCTTTTGTTAGTGCTTCAGGTTTTGTGTTGACATCAACAGCGATAGTCATGTCTGAATTAGCAGAACGTAATCAACTCTCTACTTCAAGTGGGCAAAAAATTGTTTCCGTATTATTATTTGAAGATTTACTTATCGTTCCATTACTTGCAATTGTTTCTTTTCTTTCTCCTATTCATACTGAAAGTGATAAGCCTTTATGGCAAAGCATCGGTATTTCTTTACTTTCAATTGTGATTTTAGTTGTCATTGGGCGTTGGTTATTAAACCCACTATTCAAAGTTTTAGCACGTTATAAAGCGAGAGAAGTAATGACAGCTGCAGCTCTATTAGTTGTATTAGGTTCAGCGTTATTAATGGAATGGGGTGGACTTTCAATGGCAATGGGCGCTTTTTTAGCTGGCGTATTGTTATCTGAATCGAGTTTCCGTCATCAATTAGAAGCAGATGTTGAGCCTTTCAGAGGTTTACTACTAGGTTTATTTTTTCTAGGCGTAGGTATGGCGTTAGATTTGGCAGTTGTCGCAGACAATTTGCTGCTGATCTTATCAGGTGTAATTATTTTAATGATCGTGAAATTTGCCACAATTTATGGTGTGGCACGTATTGCAAAAAGCGATCATCAAGAGGCGATTGATCGTGCTTTTTTAATGGCACAAGGTGGTGAATTTGCCTTTGTACTTTACTCTGCAGCAACTTCGCAGGGTGTATTAAGTGAAGTGGATAATGCGAATATGACAACAATTGTTGTACTTTCGATGGCAATTACACCATTATTACTAATTTTACAGCAAAAATTTTTACAACCTAAAGTAAAAACATTGCGTGAAGCTGACAATGTTGATGAGAAGCATTCTGTATTATTAGTTGGAATGGGGCGTTTTGGGCAAGTTATTAACCGTATTTTGCAGTTTAGTGGTTATAAAGTAACAATTATTGACATAGATGAAACAACTATTTCGGGTATTAATAAATATGGAATTAAAGCTTATTTTGGCGATGCAAGTCGTCCAGAACTCTTGTTAAAGGCGGGGATTGAAGACGCTAAAGTATTAGTGGTTGCAATTGATAATCCAGAACAAACATTGCGAATTGTAGAATTTGCCAAAGAAGTTAATCCGAATATTAAACTTGTTGTTCGCTCTTATGATCGAGTACATACTTTTAAGCTATATGGTAAAGGTGTAGATGATATCATCCGTGAAACCTTTGATTCTGCAGTTCGTTCAGGTAAACGCACATTAGAATATTTAGGTATGCCAAAAGAAACGGCTGAGAAAGTGGGTGAGCTTTATTTTAGAATGGATCGTAATGGTATGGGGAAAATGGCGAGTTTATATGATCCAGAATTATCACTCTTTGCGAATGAGGCTATGCTAGAAGAAGGGAAGTTACAAGACCAGAAAATTGCAGAAATGATACAAATATTACTCGAAGAAGAAAAAAATAAAGTGAGCAACGAGACTCTCAATTAGTAAATCAATTTTGTCTGAATAAATAAAATTGCCTATTGAATAAATAGGTAATTTTTTTGTTATAAATCATAACTTTTGTTCTAAATCAATAAACCCTATCATACACCTCTAAAGAGGTATCTGTTTCTAAGTACAATCACTACGCCAAGTACATTGCTTATGATAGAATGCGAACCATTAATAGGTGGAATTGATTAATTATGCAAAAAACATATCAATTAAAGACAGAAAAGCTAGCTTGTCAGCGAGGTGACAAAATATTATTTACAGCATTAAGTTTAACTGTGAATAGTGGCGATTTTGTACAGATTGAAGGGCATAATGGTATTGGTAAAACGAGCTTATTACGTATTTTAGTTGGGCTGGCGCAACAACTTGAAGGACATGTTTTTTGGAATAATGAGCTGATTCAAAAACAGCGTGAAGAGTATCAATATAATTTACTCTATTTAGGTCATCATTCAGGAATTAAACCAGAACTCACCGCTTGGGAAAATTTGAAATTCTACCAGCATATTAGTGCTTGTGAACAAGGTGAAGAAATATTCTGGCAAGTGCTAGAAACTGTTGGATTATTGGGGCGTGAAGATATTCCAGCTGCCCAGCTTTCGGCTGGTCAACAACGACGCATTGCATTAGCGCGATTATGGTTGTCTAAAGCGCCGCTGTGGATTTTAGATGAGCCTTTTACCGCAATTGATAAAAAAGGTGTACAAGTGCTAACAGCGCTTTTTGAACAGCATGTTCAACAAGGGGGGATTGTGATTTTCACCAGTCATCAAGATGTACAAAGTCGTTTATTAACTAAAGTGCAGTTAGAAAACTATAAATTTATGGATTAAACTTTTTGTGAAGCAGATAGTTCATTAAATAAACAAATTAGAGCAGAATAATTAAGTAACTATATGATATTCATTCAAATCATCAAACGAGAACTCCATATTGCAATGCGCAAACAAGCGGAAATTTTAAATCCACTGTGGTTCTTTTTGATTGTGATTACGCTGTTTCCTTTGGTGATAGGACCTGATCCTAAATTATTGTCGCGTATTGCACCTGGAATTGCATGGGTTGCTGCACTATTGTCTGCATTACTCTCCTTTGAGCGTTTATTCCGAGATGATTTTGTGGATGGCTCTTTGGAACAATTAATGCTGACAGCGCAGCCGCTTGCATTAACAGCTCTAGCCAAAGTCATTGCGCACTGGCTATTAACTGGACTACCTTTAATTTTATTATCACCGATTGCAGCATTGCTTCTTTCATTAGAGATTCACATTTGGTGGGCATTAGTATTAACCTTGTTAATTGGTACACCTGTTTTAAGTTGCTTAGGGGCGATTGGAGTCGCTTTAACAGTTGGATTACGTAAAGGCGGTGTGTTATTAAGTTTATTAGTTATACCTTTATTTATCCCTGTGTTAATTTTTTCGGCTTCGACTCTTGAAGCCGCGAGTTTGAGTATGCCATATCATGGACAACTCGCCATTTTAGGTGCAATTTTAGCTGGCGCGATAACTTTATCACCTTTTGCTATTGCCGCTGCATTGCGAATTAGTTTAGATCAATAAAAGGATTGCTTTATGTGGAAGTGGTTACACCCTTATGCGAAATCAGAAACGCAATATTACTTGTGTGGTAAATTTTTGCCAGTTACTGCCATTTTAACCGCACTTTTACTCATTACAGGTATCGTTTGGGGTCTCGCTTTTGCACCAGCAGATTATCAGCAAGGGAATAGTTTTCGTATTATGTATGTTCATGTACCGACTGCAATTTGGTCCATGGGGGTATATGGCTCAATGGCGATTGCCGCATTCATTGCATTAGTCTGGCAAATTAAGCAAGCGCACTTAGCAATGATCGCAATGGCACCTATTGGTGCATTATTTACGTTCTTGGCTTTAGTGACGGGGGCTGTTTGGGGTAAACCTATGTGGGGAACTTGGTGGGTTTGGGATGCTCGATTGACTTCTGAATTGATTCTATTCTTCTTATATTTAGGTGTGATGGCGTTGTATTCCGCATTTCAAGATCGTGCTGTTGGTGCGAAAGCGGCAGGGATTTTATGCTTAGTTGGTGTAATTAATTTACCGATTATCCATTTCTCAGTTGAGTGGTGGAATACGTTACACCAAGGAGCCAGTATTACGAAATTTGAGAAGCCATCCATTGCAACGCCTATGCTAATTCCATTAGTTTTATGTATTTTTGGTTTTATGATGCTTTATATTTGGTTAACATTAATTCGTTATCGTACAGCTTTAGTGAAGGAAGAAAGTAAACGTCCTTGGGTACAAGCACTAGCGAATAATCTGAAGTAACGGTTGGGGGAAAAGATGTTTTTTGAAACTTGGCATGATTTTTTCAATATGGGTGGTTATGGCTTTTATGTCTGGCTTGCTTATGGGATTAGTTTTGTTTCAGTGGTACTTTTGATTGTACAAAGCATAAAAGAACGGAAGTCTATTTTAAAAGATGTCATTCGTGAGCAACAACGTCAAGCCCGTTTGCAAAAAGATGATTCAAGAGGTGTACTATGAATCCAAGACGTAAATCAAGAATGGCTATTATTCTTTTTGTTTTAATTGGTGTGTCTGTTGCTTCAGGTTTAATTTTATATGCATTGCGACAAAATATTGATTTATTCTACACACCAACTGAAATTGTGTATGGGAAAGAAGAAGACAGTAATAAAAAACCACAAGTCGGTCAACGTTTACGTGTCGGTGGTATGGTTGTGACAGGTAGTGTTGAGCGTGATCCAACAAGTTTAAAAGTTAAATTTGATCTTAATGATATAGGTCCTTCCATTACAGTGGAATATGAAGGGATTTTGCCTGATTTATTCCGTGAAGGGCAGGGCATTGTAGCTCAAGGGGTGTTGAAAGCACCAACTATTTTAGTTGCAACGGAAGTTTTGGCAAAACATGATGAAAATTATGTTCCACCTGAATTAGATGCACAAATGCAAAAAGTGCACAAACCAATGGGCATTTCTGATCTTAAAGGCGAAAGTGAGCGGGATCGCCAAGAAAAAGCATATGAATATAAAACTGGACAAGAAGGTCAAAAATGATCGCTGAATTAGGAAATTATGCTTTAGCTTTAAGTTTTGCCATTGCTGTATTGGTGGCAATTTTTCCTTTATGGGGCGCTGAAAAAGGCAATGCTCAATTAATGTCATTAGCTCGCCCTATGACTTATGGTTTATTCATTAGCTTGACAGTCGCTTTCATTGCACTGTCTTATTTATTCGCAGTAAATGATTTTTCTGTTCAATATGTAGTAAATAATTCGAATACAAATTTACCTTTACATTACCGTTTATCCGCAGTTTGGGGATCGCATGAGGGATCGCTTTTATTATGGATTTGGTTGCTGACATTATGGGGGGCGGCAGTTGCTTTATTTAGTAAGCAATTACCTCAAGAAGCGGTTGCTCGTGTGTTAGGTATTATGGGGATTATCAGTATTGGGTTCCTTATTTTTGTATTATTTACGTCTAATCCATTTAATCGTACATTTCCTGATTTTCCTGTTGATGGCAAAGAGTTAAATCCATTATTACAAGATGTTGGATTGATTTTCCATCCACCATTACTTTATATGGGATATGTAGGTTTCTCTGTGGCATTTGCTTTTGCTATTGCCTCTTTAATGACAGGCAAACTAGATACCGCTTGGGCAAGGTGGTCTCGCCCTTGGACGATGGCAGCTTGGGTCTTTTTAACTTTAGGTATCGTATTAGGCTCTTGGTGGGCATATTATGAACTTGGCTGGGGCGGCTGGTGGTTTTGGGATCCTGTTGAAAATGCTTCTTTCATGCCTTGGATTGCGGGAACAGCATTATTACATTCACTGGCTGTAACTGAGAAGCGTGGCTCTTTTAAGGCATGGACCGTATTATTAGCAATTTTAGCTTTCTCGCTATGTTTATTAGGCACATTCCTTGTGCGTTCAGGTATTTTAGTTTCAGTACATGCTTTTGCTTCCGACCCAACTCGTGGCTTGTATATTCTCGCTTATTTAATTGTCGTTATCGGCGGATCTCTTGCTCTCTATGCTTATAAAGGGAGCCAAATTCGCTCAAGGGACAATGCAGAACGTTATTCACGTGAAAGTATGTTGTTATTGAATAATATTTTATTAATGACCGCACTTTCAGTGGTGTTCTTAGGAACACTGCTTCCTTTAGTACATAAACAATTAGGATTAGGTACGATTTCTATTGGCGCCCCATTCTTTGATCAAATGTTTTTGATTATTATGATCCCATTTTCCCTATTACTTGGGATTGGACCTTTAGTAAAATGGAGACGCGATGAGTTTTCAGCGATCCGTATGCCTGTCTTGTTGAGTCTACTTATCATGTTAATAGCAGGTTTCACTTTGCCTTATTTTTTGCATGATCGTGTTACAGTAAGTGCAGTATTAGGATGTATGATGGTCGTGTTTATTGTGCTATTGAGTTTATATGAATTACATCAGCGTGCGACCCATCGTTCAACTTTCTTGATTGGTTTAACTAAGCTTTCGCGTTCTCATTGGGGAATGGTATTAGCACATTTAGGCGTGGCTATGTCTGTGTGGGGAATTGCTTTTAGCCAAAACTATAGTGTAGAACGTGATGTACGTATGAATGTGGGTGATACAGTACAAATTGCAGATTACCACTTTACTTTTCAAGGAATTACTGAGGCGAATGGACCTAACTACTTAGGGGGTAAGGCTCAAGTAGATATTAAGAAAGATGGCAAGGTTGAAGCGATCTTATTTGCGGAAAAACGGTTTTATACAGTAAGTAAAATGACAATGACAGAAGCGGCGATTGATTGGGGATTTAGTCGTGATCTGTATGTCGCGCTAGGTGAAAGTTTAGGAGATGGTTCTTGGGCATTACGTTTATATTATAAGCCGTTTATTCGTTGGATTTGGTTTGGCGGTGTATTCATGGTACTCGGTGGATTGCTATGTATGTTTGATCGTCGCTATCGTTTTTCTAAATTATTAAAAAAGGGTGAAGAATGAATAAAAAACGTTATCTTCCCTTAGCGTTGTTCTGCATCTTAGTGATTGCATTTGCAGTTCAATTGCAACGTAATGCACAAGGTGATGATCCTAAAGCTTTAGAATCTGCTTTAGTCGGTAAACCAGTACCAATAAAAGTGGCAGCTGATTTACTAGAAGAGAAGCAGCATAGCGCTGATATTTTTCAGCAAGACAAGCCAATTTTGTTAAATGTTTGGGCAACTTGGTGTCCTACTTGTTATGCAGAGCATCAATATCTGAACTATTTAGCACAACAAGGCATAACCATTATTGGTTTAGATTATAAAGATAAAACAGACAAAGCGATTAAATGGTTGAAAGATTTAGGTAATCCTTATCAAGTTGTACTTAAAGATGAGAAAGGTTCATTAGGATTGGATCTCGGTGTTTATGGCGCACCTGAAACTTTTATTATTGATGGCAAAGGTATTATTCATTATCGCCATGCTGGTGATGTGAATGAAAAAGTTTGGCATGAAAAATTGCAACCCATTTATCAAAAATTAATGGAGACAAAATAATGAGGAAATTGACCGCTCTTTTCTTGTTGTTGCTAAGTTTCTCTAGCTTTGCTGCGATAGATGCATTTAATTTTAGCTCAGCAGAGCAAGAAAAAGATTATCATGCTTTAACACAAGAATTACGTTGTCCACAATGTCAAAACAATAATATTGCAGATTCAAATGCGACTATTGCTGTTGATATGCGTCATAAAGTACTTGAATTATTACAAAAAGGACATTCCAAGCAAGAAATTGTTGATTATATGGTTGACCGTTATGGTCATTTTGTAACCTATGATCCGCCATTGACTGTTGCGACTATTGCACTATGGGTTATTCCTGCCATGTTGGTTATTTTCGGTGTAGTTATATTGTTTCGTCGTCAACCTAAAGTGACACAAAGTACAGTGACTACTGCCCCCCTTTTGAGTGATGATGAGAAACAGCGTTTACATAATTTATTAAAAGAGAAAAAATCATGAATTTTTGGTTAAGTGTAGTGGGATTAACACTAATTGTGGCATTAATTTGTTTTTATCCACTTTTTAAAGCCATAAAACCAGCTCGTAAAACAGGACAGGCAGTAAAACGTGATGAATTAAATAAAGCATTGTATTTCCAACGGTTAGCAGAAATTGAACGTGATGAGGCACAAGGGCTATTATCTAATGCAGAACAGTTAAAGATAGATCTACAACAGTCTTTGTTAGAAGATATTCCAGTTGAAGCTCAAGATGAGTCAATAGTACAGAAACGCTATGGTAAATTATGGTTTGTTTCTGGATTTCTGGCGTTAAGTATTTTAGCCACAATGACCTATTTAAGTGTTGGTTCATGGAAAGCCGAAGAAATGTTGGGAAAAACCTACCAAAAATTACCGCACTTTTATGAGCGTTTGAAAGATGAGCAGAATAACCCATTGAATGAGACTGAATTACAACAGTTTTCTACGGCACTACGCTTACATTTACAAAAAGTCCCACAAGATGCTAAGAGTTGGTGGTTGTTAGGACAGATTGCAATGAATACCAATAAAGCACAACTTGCCTTAGATAGCTATGCTAGGGCAAATAAACTTGAACCTGAAAATAATGAATATAAATTATCTTATGCTCGTATTTTAATGTTTTCAGAAGATCCAACAGATAAGTCTCAGGGGGATAATTTACTGAAAGAGGTTATTCGCCAAGATCATAGTAATCTTGAAGCTTTAGGTTTACTTGCTTTTCGTTACTTTGAAGTGGAAGATTATAAAATGGCTGCAGTGACTTGGTCTATGATGCTACGTTTACTAGCAGAAGACGATCCTAGAAGAGCATTAATTGAGCGTAGTATTCACTCAGCAAGAGCTTCACAGGAAGCACAAGAGGCTGAAAAACGTGAAAAACTTGTACCTCATCAATAAACATTTGATGGCTACTTATGATATTGAATTAACCATTTCGTATTTTAGGATAAGTAACAATTGAGAACTTCTCTCATTTTACATTTACTATGAAAGGCGTATAATTACTCACATTTTTAAAAAGGAAAACCATGAAGTCGCCATTTATCGGCTTTCATCATGTTGCAATTATTACCTCTGATTATCGTAAGTCGAAGCAGTTTTATACTGAAGTTTTAGGGGCAGAAATAATTAACGAAACTTATCGTGCTGAACGGAATAGCTATAAGTTAGATTTAAAGTTCAGTGATGGTAGCCAGATTGAGTTATTTTCTTTTCCCAATCCTCCTTTACGTTTAACAAATCCAGAAGCATCTGGTTTACGTCATTTGGCTTTCAGTGTAAAAGATATTGAGGGGACCGTGATATTTTTGCAGCAGAATGGCATTCTCTGTGAACCAATTAGGATAGATCCTATTACAAGTAAACGTTTTACTTTTTTTCGTGATCCAGATGGTTTACCTTTAGAAATATATGAAAAGTGAGATGAAAATGCATTTAAAAGTATTAATGTTAGGAAGTTTGCTACTATCGAGTGTAAGTTTTGCTGAATCTTGGTCTATTCGTATTTCTGAAAATTCTTTTACTAAGACTTATGGTTCATCAGAAGAATCAACGCCGCACGAAGAGCGTTCTTTATTAGATATTCATAATGAAAAACCGACACATATTGCTTATGTTAATCGAGGTGCTACTCATAAATTAAATCCAAGTATGGATATAAAAGATGCAAAAGCATTGGCTGCAAGTATCGAGTTTGAAGTTTTTCAAATTAATGAAACTAAATCATCGCATACTATTTTTGAGTCAGGTGCTGGAATTTGCAGTGGTTTTAATTCTAAAGTTGGTGTGGATGTCACTGATGCAACAACATATTATGTTGTACCTGTTAATAAGACAGAATATTATACCAACATTGCTACAGCGACAGTTTCATCAAAAGCAGATGCTAAAAATATGCAATATGTCCCATTATTTTATATTCAAGATCCTAAATTAGCGCAAAAAGTGCAAACTGAAGAACATAAACAAGGTAAAAATTTAGCAGATCAAAATATTCAGCAACGTAAAAATATGCTATCTGGTGTCATTTGTCGTTAAATAATAGAAGGAGCAATTTATGATAAGAGTCGCTATATTATTCGTGATTGCATTATTGGTGGGCTGTACACAAAAGCTTGAACAAACAAATGTACAAATGGACTTGAAAACTTTAGAACAATATAACCAACGAGTGAAAAGTGGTGACACAGTAGCCGCGAGTGAAAAGCAAGCCTATTCAAAAGATATTCAGTCCCCTTTGAATGCCAGTGATAATCGTCCTAAAGTTGAACCTCGTCCAAAATACCAACAGCCATCCGTTATACTAGTGCCAAGCGTAGGCTACCATTATACTCGTTGGAACTAAACTTTCCATTTCTTTTAAAGACCGTATAAAGTGCGGTCTTTTCTTATAAATTTAAAATTTCTTTCACAAAGGGAATAGTTAACTTACGTTTTGCTTGTAAAGAGGCATGGTCTAGTTTTTTTAACGCATTAAATAAAGTGTGCATATCTCGTTCTAGGCGTTTAAGCAGAAAATTTGCTACTTCATCGGACAGATCAATGCCACGTTGGTGTGCATTTTGTTTTAAAACGTGAATTTTTTGTTGATCGTTTAATGGATTAAGTTGGTAACTTTCTCCCCAGCGTAAACGAGATGCCAGATCAGGTAAATTTACACAGAGTGCTGTTGGTGATTGGTTTGCACTAATCACTAAAATGGTTTTACCAACGGTTTTAATTCTATTAAAAAGATCAAAAATAGCGAGTTCCCATTCAGGTATTGTTATAACTGAATGTAGATTATCTAGACAAACTAATTGTTGATATTCTAGATTTTCGAGTACGGCAGGAGAGAAATAGTGTGATTTTTCTAACGGCACATACATAGCAGGACGCTGTTGAATGAAAAATTCATTAGTGATTGCCTTTAATAAATGGCTTTTACCACTACCTTGCTCTCCCCAAATATAGAAAAATTGCTGTTCTGGTTGTGTAAAATTTTTACGCAGTGAATTGAGCAACAACAAATTATTGTCGGGATAAAAATTTTCTAAACTTTCATCATCAAGTTGATGAATAGGTAGCGGTAGCTGAAAATGATCTAACAAAAAATAGCCTATTTAATGCGGAGAATGAATGTTAAGAGTAAACGAAAAAGGAAGGGTTAAGCAAGACTTAACCCAGATTTTCTTTATTGATTATCTTCAGTAAAGGTGTTTTTTGCTTTTGGTAGAATTAAATTCAGTAAGATTGCAACAACCGCACACAAGCTGATCCCTTTTAGTGACACTTCTCCGAAGTTTACAAACATACCACCGATGCCAAATGTCATGACGACAGAGATAATACAGAGATTGCGTGCTTCAGTGACATCCACTTTACCACGAATAAGTGTACTCATCCCTACTACTGCGATGGAGCCAAATACTAACATCATAATTCCACCCATTACAATTGTTGGGATAGTTGATAAAAAGGCACCAACTTTACCACAGAATGAGATTGCAATTGCCCAAATAGCTGCCCAAGTCATAATATTTGGATTAAAATTACGGGTTAACATAACCGCACCAGTCACTTCCGCATAAGTTGTATTTGGTGGACCGCCTAAGAATGCAGCTGCACTTGTCGCGACGCCATCACCCAGTAACGTGCGGTGTAGCCCTGGTTTCTGTAAGAAATCTTTGCCAGTAACAGAGCTAATTGCCATAATGCCACCAACATGTTCAACAGCAGGTGCGATAGCAATTGGTAATAAATATAAAATAGCTTCAAGTTTGAATTCTGGTGTTGTAATTTCAGGGACACTAAACCAAGGTGCATCGAGAACGGGTTGGAAATTGATTAAGCCTAGGAAGAGGCATAGCATGTAACCTACTGTGATACCAAACATAATTGGAATCAGTTTCATAATGCCTTTAGCAAAAACAGCTACGCATAATGTCGTTAATAATGTAGCCATTGATACAAAAACAGCATCATTATATTCATAGGGGCTATTTTTTCCCAATGCCATATCTACTGCAACAGGCGCTAATCCCATTCCGATAATGATGATGACGGGTCCTACTACTACAGGTGGGAAAACGCGTTGTAAGGCACCTGCCCCCTTTAACTTTACTAACGTACTAAGGGCAAAATACACTATACCTGTAAAGACTAACCCCCCCATTGTTGTAGCGATACCCCAAGTAGCAACGCCATACTGGATAGGTGCGATAAAGGCAAAAGAAGACGCTAGAAAAATGGGTACCTGCCGACCTGTACAAAATTGGAAGAGGAGTGTACCTATGCCTGCTGTTAATAAGGCAGTATTCGTATTTAAACCCGTAATAAGTGGTACTAACACAAGGGCACCAAATGCGACGAAAAGCATTTGTAGACCGACGAAAGCTTGTTTGGCTTGATTTTGTTCTATTGCTGGAATTGTTTGATTTTGATTTGTCATTTAAGTTTCAACTCTCTGTCTGAATTAACTTTTAATTTACAGCGACGTAAATTACATGGAAAAAAGCAGCATTTGATATGCTGCTATATTTGAATTATTTGGTACCAAAAATTTTATCACCTGCATCACCTAGACCTGGGATAATATAACCCTGTTCATTTAAATGACTATCTATTGAGGCAGTGTAAAGTTCGATATCAGGGTGAGCATTTTCGAGGGCTTTTATACCTTCTGGTGCCGCAACAAGAACTAAGACTTTAATATGTTTACAGCCTTTTTCTTTTAATAAGTTAATCGTGGCAATCATTGAACCACCAGTTGCTAACATTGGATCAACAACGATGGCTAAACGTTCTTCTAAATCACTGGCTAATTTTTGGAAATAAGGAACAGGCTCAAGGGTTTGTTCATCACGATACATTCCAACTACACTAATACGTGCACTCGGGACATGCTCTAATACACCATCCATCATCCCTAGACCTGCACGTAAAATAGGAACAACAGTGACTTTTTTACCTTTTATTTGATCGATTTCAACAGGACCACACCAACCATCAATAATGACTTTTTCTGTTTCTAAATCTGAGGTTGCTTCATAAGTGAGTAAACTACCAACTTCCGTGGCTAACTCACGAAATTTTTTAGTATTGATATCAGCAGAACGCATTAAACCAAGTTTATGCTTCACGAGAGGATGCTGTACTTGTACTAATTTCATTGTATGCTCCTTTATTTACAATAATTAAAAATAAAATCGTTAAATTTTAAAACAGAATTAATAAAATTAATAGTAACTATACGATCTAATTTTAGATTTTTTCGATATAAAAAACGGTCTGAATACAGACCGCACTTTTCATCATTATTTTATTCCTCTGTAGCATAGCCTTGTTTTGGTAAACATTGACTATCTAAAAAAGCCTTCCCATCGATTAATGAAAGTCGATCTTCTACAAACCATTTTACTACTAAAGGATAGATGCGTAGTTCTTGCTCTTTTACACGTTCTTCAATATCAGCAATGCAGTCATTGTCAAAAATAGGTACTTTAGCTTGCAGGATAATTGCTCCGCCATCGACTTCTTCATTGACAAAATGCACTGTCGTACCATGTTCCTGCTCACCAGCATCTAAAGCTTGTTGATAAGTATGTAATCCTGGATATTTAGGTAATAGAGAAGGATGGATATTGAGAATTCGTCCCGCAAAGCGTTGAGTAAATTCTGCACTCAAAATTTTCATATAACCCGCAAGAACGATTAAATCTGCTTGGACAGATTCAATATAGTGGGCTATTTGGCGATCCATGGCTAGATTACTTTTAAATTCTTGACGTAGAAAAACTTTGCTCGGTATTGCCGCACTTTTAGCGCGTTGTAAGCCAAATGCATCGGCTTTATTACTGATAACTGAAACAATTTGTGCTGGAATCATGCCTGATTTACAGGCATCAATTAATGCCTGTAAATTAGTACCTTGACCAGAAATTAAAACAACAATTTTCTTCATTAGCGAATAATCACTTGTGCTTCATTTTGGGCAGCAGGCTCAATTTGACCGATTAGCCAAGCGTTTTCACCTGATTGTTTTAATAGAGTTAACGCAGTTTCAACATCTTGTTGTGGTAGCGCAATAATCATACCTACGCCACAGTTAAATGTGCGATACATTTCGTGTGTATCAATATTGCCTTTTTCTTGGAGCCATTTAAAAATCGGTTGCCATTGCCAGCTTGCCTCATTAATTACTGCTTTGACATTATTTGGCAGTACACGTGGAATATTTTCCCAGAACCCGCCACCTGTTAAATGTGAAATTGCGTGAACATCAACTCGTTTAATTAATTCTAAGATTGATTTTACATAGATTTTAGTTGGTGCCAGCACTTGATCGGCTAAGGATTTTCCTGCAAGTTGCTCCTCAGCTGGATTAATACCCGCTACTTCTATTACTTTACGAATTAAAGAATAGCCGTTAGAATGTGGACCGCTAGAGCCTAGAGCAATTAGAGCATCACCTGCTGTGACTTTAGTTCCATCAATAATCTCAGATTTTTCAACTACACCGACACAAAATCCAGCTAAGTCATAGTCTCCTTTATGATACATGCCTGGCATTTCTGCTGTTTCACCACCGACAAGGGCACAGCCAGACTGTTCACAACCATTTGCAATCCCTTTAATAACGCTTGCAGCGACATCGACATCTAATTTGCCTGTCGCATAATAATCAAGGAAAAAGAGTGGCTCAGCACCTTGTACAACTAAGTCATTAACACACATTGCGACGAGATCAATACCAATGCTGTCGTGACGATTTAAATCAATTGCTAAACGTAATTTAGTACCGACACCATCTGTACCTGATACTAAAATCGGTTCTTTATAGTTATTTGGTATAGCACAAAGTGCACCAAAACCGCCTAATCCACCGATGACTTCTGGACGGGTAGTCCGCTTTACATCAGCTTTAATTTTTTCAACAAGTGCATTACCTGCATTAATATCCACACCCGCATCTTTATAACTTAATGATTGTTTGCTCACGATGATTTCCTATACAGTAAGAGACGATAAAATTGAATATAATGAATTGTATCATGCTTAGGCAAACGTTTGCGATAGTTGTTTATAATTTTCTTGCGTTGAAACGACTAACTGCTATTACTCTAAAAATAGAGAAAGTGCTTTTGTCGATAGGATTCTCTCGTTAGAATAAGAAAAGTATGTTTTGCTAAGTGTTTTTTCTCAACAGAAATGATTTAACAAAGAGGGAATCATGAAGAAATTATTGTTTATTATTTTCGCTATTTTGAGCTTCAGTGCATGTACTCAACGACCAGTAGAAGAAAAAATTCAACCTGAAAATATAAATCTAACGCTACCTTCATTAGTTAAATCTGGTTTTGTGCGTTTAAAAGAAGATCAATTTATTGATACTTATACTGTAAAGAAAGTACTAGGAAATGAGAATTTAGTTTCTTTTGATTTAGTCCAAAATCTTCCTCAGAGTGTTTATGCGTATCCTGAACAACCTCTACAATATGCGAAATCATTGCGCAAAGTTTTTCTAGTTAATTGTGAAAGCCATGGCTTAACTTTAGTGAATAGTGCTTATTATACAGAGTTTTGGGGAGATGGTATCAAATCACCAATTACCATTCACAATACATCGTTAGCTAGATTGTATAAAAATTCTCCTTACCGAATTTTAGGACAGGTTGTTTGTACTGGTATTTATCAGCACTAAATTACTTGTTTTCTATTCTAAAATAGAGAAGAAATGCAGCTAGCACTGGCTGCATTTTATATAATTTTAGCCATAAAAAATAATTTTATTGATTTTTTGTTTTTATGTAGCATAAAAAAATAAATACCTCTAAATGGTTATTTTGATTTGTTCTTGAAAAAATGTTACTGAAGTATGTTTTTCCTTATGATTAACATGTGACACATACCTATTTGGAGGTATTGTTTATGCTGCAAATTTTTCCTTTCTAATTGTTCTTATTCAAATTTTTGATCCAAAGCAATAAATCATCAAATACTTAAGCAAATCTCATGGTTATTTGTTATTTTTAGCCTGAATTAGATCTTTTTTTATCAATTATCATGTTGTTTTTAATGATAAAAATTCTCATTAACAATGTTGTGGTGGTTGATGATTTTTATGAGTATTTGTAGACACAAGTCATCTTAAGGTTAAACCTGTTTTATGGAGTAATTATCGTGAACGCATTCAAAAAAAGCCTACTCATTGCTATTTCAGTTGCATTGGGTTTATCAGTTGTGCCAAGCGCAATAGCTGAATATAAACCAATTGCACAGCCAGTTGAGCCAGCAAATCCAAATTTGAAGATTGAATCTAGGAATGATCTCTTTAAATCACAATTCCCAAAACAATATGAAAGTTGGGCTAATACCGCTCAATCTACTGATCTTGACTCGGTGAATTATGAAGATCCACGCGTTGTTGTGTTATGGGCGGGTTATGCTTTTGCTAAAGATTACAATAAACCTCGTGGTCACTTTTATGCTGTTACTGATGTACGCAATATTTTACGTACAGGTTCGCCTATGACACCTGATGCAGGCCCAATGCCAATGGCGTGTTGGGCATGTAAAAGTCCAGATGTACCGCGCTTGATTGCAGAGCGTGGTGAGGCGGGTTATTTCGGTGCTACTTGGGCGAGTGGGGGTGCTGAAGTTGTGAATCCAATTGGTTGTGCTGATTGCCATGACACTACATCAAAAGACTTTGCAGAAGGCAAACCAGCACTGCGTATTGCGCGTCCATATGTGTTACGTGCCTTAGAAAAAATTGATCATAAATTTGAAACTTCTGATAAAACAGATCAACGAGCCGCGCTTTGTGCAAACTGTCATGTAGAATACTATTTTGCGGGCGATTTAAAACAAGTCACTTTCCCTTGGGATAATGGTGTTACAGTAGATGCAATGGAAAAATATTATGATGATATTGGTTTTGTCGATTGGACTCATGCTGTATCAAAAGCCCCTATGTTAAAGGCACAGCACCCAGATTATGAAACATGGATGTTAGGCGTACATGGAAAGAATGGGGTCACTTGTATTGATTGCCATATGCCAAAAGTACAGGCTGCAGATGGTAGAGTATACACAGATCACCAAATAGGTAATCCATTTAACGCATTTGAGCATACTTGTGCAAATTGCCACGATCAAAGTAAAGAAAAATTAAAAGAAATTGTGAAATCACGTAAAGCAGAAATTAAAGATGTGATGTTACGTCTAGAAGATCAGCTTGTTGCAGCGCATTTTGAAGCAAAAGCCGCTTGGGAGGCTGGTGCAACAAAAGAAGAAATGAAAGATGCTTTACAATCTATTCGTCATGCACAGTGGCGTTGGGACTACTCTGCAGCAGGACATGGCGGTCATATTCATGCGCCTGATGTGTTACTAAAAGTACTTGGCACAGGTTTAGATCGTGCAGCAGATGCAAGAACTCAATTAGTGAGAGTATTGGCGAAACACGGTATTACTGAGCCGATTGTATTACCTAATATTTCAACTCCTGAAGATGCGTGGAAAGCAACGGGTGTGGATATTGAGAAAGATCGTAAAGCAAAAGCAGAATTCCTCAAAACTGTTGTTCCTCAATGGGATAAAGAAGCACGTGAAAAGGGCTTACTTCCAGCAGAGAAATAAACAGAAATTTTGTAAAAAAATGACCGCACTTTTATGTGCAAGCATGAGATAAAGTGCGGTGCTTTTAACACTACTTTTGAGGGAATAAAAATGAGCTTAAATTCCGTTTTAAAACAAGGAATAGCGATTGTGCTTGGATTAGCTGTACTAGGCTTTATTTCTGTTGCAAATGCAGACACGGCTAAAAATAGTGAAGTTAGTCCGCTCATTTATGAGCCACAATTAGAAAACCAACGTGATCCAAACCAATATTGTGCTAAGTGTCATAAATTAGAAGCAAATGATAGTCAGTCAGGTGGAGATCTTCACTTTGGTAAATTCCTTGGAACACACTTATCTGAAAAAAATCCTAATACAGGTAAACCAATCACTTGCGTAAATTGTCACGGTAATATTTCAGAAGATCACCGTCGTGGTGCAAAAGACGTGATGCGTTTTCATGGTGATATTTTTGGTGATAAACAGCCAATGTATACTGTACAAGAACAAAACCAAGTGTGCTTTGCTTGCCACCAACCCAAAAAACTACAGGAAAAACTGTGGGCACATGATGTACATGCCATGAAATTGCCTTGTGCAAGCTGCCATACTTTACATCCTGCTAATGATAAAATGTCAGGCATTCCACAAAAAGAACAGGTGAAACTTTGTGTAGATTGCCATGGTGAACAGCAAAAACGTATAGAGGCGTTAAAATCGCCACATATTTATGCGACCGAACAAAAGGATAAAAAATGACAGTTTGCTCACGCCGAAACTTTGTTTCTGGCATGGGAGCATTAATCCTCATGACGGGAACATCAATTAAATCAGTGGGACAACAGATTAGCGATGAGAAAAAGCCAATTCGTTATGCAATGTTACATGATGAAACTGCTTGTATTGGCTGTACTGCATGTATGGATGCTTGTCGCGAAACAAACCAAGTTCCAGAGGGTGTTTCACGTTTGGAGATTATCCGTAGTAAACCTTATGGCGAATTTCCAAATGCGGAATATGAGTTTTTCCGCCATTCTTGTCAACATTGTAGTAATGCACCTTGTGTTCATGTATGTCCAACAGGCGCATCTTTTGTTGATCCAGAAACTGGCATTGTCGATGTGCACAAAGACTTATGTGTAGGCTGTCAGTATTGTATTGCCGTGTGCCCATATCGTGTCCGTTTCATTCATCCAGTGTATAAATCTGCAGATAAATGTAATTTCTGCCGTGATACTAATCTTGCACAAGGGAAACAACCTGCTTGTGTCGAGTCTTGCCCGACGAAGGCATTAACTTTTGGGGATATGAATGATCCAAACAGTGAAATCGTGCAAAAAGTAAAAGAAAAACAAGTCTATCGTACAAAAGTAGAGTTGGGAACGGATCCAAATCTTTACCATGTACCTGCGAAAAGAGGGGAGCTCAGACGATGAACAGTCCATTTCATTTCCCGTCTTTAGTATGGGATCATACCATTGCAGTTTATTTGTTTTTGCTTGGGATCTCCGCAGGGGCAACAATGTTAGCTGTGCTGTTAAAACGAGTGACACTCGTTGGACAAGACCCTGCCGAAAACAATGTTATTCGCTGTACAGCTTGGCTGGCGCCATTGAGTATTATTGTTGGTTTAGTGATTTTAATTTTCCACCTAACTAAACCTTGGACATTCTGGTATCTGATGTTTAATTACAGCACAACATCCATTATGTCGATGGGAGTCATGTTATTCCAAGTATATATGCTGTTCTTAATTATTTGGCTAGCTATTATTTTCCATAAGTTAGTGGCAAATTTAATTGAGAAATATGCTAAGCCTTTGGCGTTTGTGAATACACTTATTGCGATTGTAGCGAAGTTTACAGATTTAATAGAGATTATTTTAATTATATTATCTGTACTGTTGGGGGCTTATACTGGCTTTTTATTATCTGCTTTAATAAGTTATCCAATGCTGAATAACCCCGTGTTACCAATTTTATTTTTAGCATCTGGTACTTCGTCTGGTATTGCTGCCTTGATTTTCTGTAGTTTACTTTTTACTAAAGAAGAAACGCATTCTAAATCACTCGCCTTCTTACATAAGGTTGAACTGCCTGTGATTTATATTGAAATCTTCTTACTTGCTGCTTTCTTTATTGGTTTATATTTAGGTGGTGGGCAGAAAACTGTCGCATTTGAGACCGCTCTTTTAGGTGGTTTCTGGGCAAATGTATTTTGGTTTGGTGTTGTTGGGATTGGTTTAGTATTACCACTTTTCCTTAATGCAGTTGCAACGGATAACTTAAAACATAATAAAGGCTTTATGCTACTGGTTTCTTGCTTAGGATTAATCGGCGTGCTATGTTTGCGCTTCTTTATTCTCTATGCAGGGCAAATGACATTAGCATAATGTCGCCAGAATGAGTAATAAGGGCGGATTCCTTTGTGTTACATTGGGTTCGCCTTTTTAATTTATTGACTTAATATTTCATTTCTCTAGAGTCATGAGCTGAATATATGATCCCTGAACTTGGTTTTTATGCACTGATTATTGCTACTTTTACGGCATTATTGCTCGCAATAGTGCCACATATCGGTATTTTTCAAGCTAAGCCAACTAGGATTAGTTTGGCATGGAATTTGAGTTATTTACTTGGGATTTTCACTGCGATTGCTTTAGTCAGTTTAGTTTATTCATTTGCGGTAGATGACTTTTCTGTGCAATACGTTGCTCATCATTCTAACTCCCAATTACCGCTGTTTTTTAAGCTATCAGCAACATGGGGAGGACATGAAGGCTCCATGTTATTTTGGCTGTTTGCCTTAACGCTTTGGACAATGCTGTTTGCTTTTGCTAGCCGAAAGTTGGACCCTTTTATTTCAGCACGTACTTTGTCCGTTTTGGGCTTGATTTGTTTAGGTTTTTGTTGCTTTATTCTCTTTTTCTCTAATCCATTTGAGCGTGTTTTTCCACAAGCTTTGGAAGGACGTGATCTTAATCCCATGTTGCAGGACGTTGGGTTAATTTTTCATCCACCCTTATTGTATTTAGGCTATGTAGGTTTCGCGGTTAATTTTGCGATTACGATTTCCGCATTATTAAGTGGACACTTAGATGCCGCGTTAGCTCGTATGATGCGACCTTGGGTGCTCGTTTCTTGGTTATTTCTTACTTTAGGTATTGTATTAGGTTCATGGTGGGCATATTACGAATTAGGCTGGGGAGGCTGGTGGTTTTGGGATCCTGTAGAAAACGCATCGTTAATGCCTTGGTTATTAGGATTAGCCTTATTACATAGCCTTTCTATTACTGAACAGCGTGGTATTTTTAACTATTGGACTATTTTATTTTCTTTACTCGCCTTTTCATTCAGCTTACTTGGTACATTCATTGTGCGTTCTGGTGTCTTGACTTCAGTACATGCCTTTGCTGTTGATAGTGAACGTGGAATTGCTTTACTTATATTATTCTTTTTACTGACAGTCAGTGCATTGACTTTATTTGCATTACGCGTAAATTTAAAACAAAGTGCGGTGCGTTTTGGCCTAATTTCAAAAGAAAACGCCATTCTATTACTGAATATTTTGCTGACTATTGCAACATTAAGCGTATTTCTTGGCACTTTTTATCCCATCTTATTTACTGCTTTTCAGTGGGGATCAATTTCAGTTGGGGCACCTTATTTTAATACGATCTTTTTACCACTATTTATTATTATCATACTTGCGATGATCGCTGTTTTATCATTACGCTGGAAAACTTATTATCGACCTGCTTTATTGAAACGTAGTTTATTATTGATACCCGCTTTATTTATTGCTTATTTCATGATTAAGCAATATGTTCAAGCTGATGAAGGACTGCATTTTAATCTGACTGCTTATATTTTATTAAGTTTAAGTATATGGTTGTTATTTGCGACAGTTTGGACGAGTTGGTATAAGCTGTCTTTACGACAATTAGCAATGGTAATCGCGCATTTAGGTGTGGCTATCACCGCGATAGGCGCTATTATGAGTAGTTATTATAGTAGTGAAATTGGTGTGCGTCTTGCACCAAATCAACGGCAACAACTGGGCGAATATCAATTTCATTACCTTGGTTTTAAAAATGAAATTGGTCCTAATTATACTAGTGAAAAAGCTGAATTTTTGGTTTATAAAAACCAGCAAAGATACGCAACGATTTATCCAGAACGACGCTATTATGATGTACGCACTATGAATATGAGTGAAGTCGGTATTGAATGGGGTTGGTTTGGTGATGTGTATATTGTCATGGGAGATAAGCTAAATGAAGGGGAGTTCACTTTTCGCTTACAATATAAGCCCTTTATTCGCTGGCTATGGTTTGGCGGTATCTTAATGGCATTAGGCGCTTTATTCGCAACATTGGCGTTATGGCGCTCAAAACACATATAGACTAAAGGCATGCTAAACAAGAAAAATCTTATGCAACATAGTAACATGAAAAGGCTCCTTTTATTTTCACCTCTTTTTGTCATTTTAGCGGTTTGCTTATTACTATTTATCGGTTTACAGCAAGATCCGAAAAAAATTGTATCTGCCTTGATTGGTAAGCCTATACCTGAATTTTATCAAACAAATTTATTAAAAACGGAACAAGTTTTAACGAATAAAGATTTACCTCATGGCACCTTTTTATTAAATGTGTGGGGGAGTTGGTGTAGTTATTGTAAGCAAGAACATCCCTTTTTAATGGAGCTAGCTAAGTCTATCAAGATTGTTGGGTTAAATTACCGTGATCGAGCCCCACATGCTGTAGCGATGTTAACTCAAATGGGCAATCCTTTTATCTTAACGATTAATGATAGTAAAGGTGAGCTAGCGTTAAGTTTAGGTGTAGATGGTGCGCCCGAAACCTATTTAATTGATCAATATGGTATTGTTCGCTATCGATACTCTGGGCCATTAAATCCACAAGTATGGCAGCAATGGTTTGTACCAGAATTGAATAAACTAGAGGCAAAATAATGAAAAAGTGCGGTTGGTTTTGGGGGAGTTTTCTCTTGTTTATGGTTACGTTTGTCCAAGCGAACATAGTGGATACTTATGTATTTAAAAGTAGCGAAGATCGTGTGCGTGCTGTTGAGTTAGCTAAATCATTACGTTGCCCGCAATGCCAAAACCAAAACTTAGTTGAGTCAAATTCACCGATTGCTCATGACTTACGTATTGAAGTGTATAAAATGGTGGATGAAGGGCAAACGAATCAGCAAATTATTGATAATATGACTGCGAGGTTTGGTCATTTTGTGTTGTATAAGCCACCATTTCAATGGACAACGCTTATTTTATGGGGATTACCATTTACATTGTTACTTTTGGCTATCCTGTTGATGTTAAGGTCTATACATCGTCGTTCGATAAGTGAAAGAGAAAAGGAAACAATAGAATTAGGGATCGAACAACAGAAAGTATTACAACAATTGTTGAAACAAGTCGAGCAAATAGGAAAAGAAAAATGATGTGGTGGGGATTATTGATTTTTGCGGTGATTGTTATTGTGGTAAGTAGTTTGCCTTTCGCAAAATGGAAAGATTGGCAATGTAATTATCGCCAGCAGAAAAATGTCGCTTTGTATCGCGAACAAATGTCAATGAATCCAAGCCAAGAATTAGCTCAAGAGTTTGCAGAGCGTCTATTAGATGATGAAAAACTGTTGCAAAATCGACTGCGCTTTGAACAATTATCTGTACACAAGTCAAACATGTTTTCCACTAAGGCGATGTTATTGATTGTACTATGCTTATTGCTATTACCTGCATTGTATTATTTTTCTCTTGATCGTTATCAAACAGTACAACAAGGGGAACAAGCATTTTTACAGCAACAGATGCGTTTGATGGAACAAGCAATGTCACAACAAAATGAAGATAAAATCCTACAAATTCAACAGAAATTACGTCAAGATCCAAATCATGCAGAGAATTGGTTCGCTTTAGGGCAAGCTTATATGGAGAATAATGAGTTTGAGCATGCGTTAATTGCCTATCGAAATGCGGAACAACTAATCGGCTCTCAGCCGTATATTTTAGGTGCAATTGCTACTGCGATTTATTACCAGTCAAATCAACAGATTACTTTACCAATTCAAGAGTTATTGCAACAGGCATTAAATCAAGATCCACTAGATACCGCGAGCTTATCTTTGGTCGCAACAAACGCATTTGTAGAAAAAAACTATCAACAAGCCGCAAAAATCTGGCAAAAAATGTTAGACTCAGAGCGTTCAAATTTAGATCGTAAAACCTTGATCCAACGTATTCAGATGGCTGAGCTGTTACAGCAGTCAAAATAACGCAATATTCACTGGTTATTATAGATAGTCAGGCTAAGCTTAAAAATCAGCGCATCTATATTTCACTTGTGAGTATTTAGTTCTCTAAACAACTACAGGCAATATTTTAATTGTACTCAACAACATGGACAACTATTCAGAAATTATCATTATTGGTGCAGGTGCGGCAGGTTTATTCTGTGCTGCTCAAAGTGCTAAACTCGGTAAACAGGTCACTCTTTTAGATAATGGGAAAAAAATCGGGCGTAAAATTTTGATGTCTGGCGGTGGTTTTTGTAACTTCACTAATCTTGATGTCACACCACAACATTATCTTTCTCAAAACCCACATTTCGTTAAATCTGCACTAGCCCGTTATACTCAATGGGATTTTATTGCAATGGTTGTGGAATACGGTATTGCTTACCATGAGAAAGAGTTAGGGCAATTATTTACTGATGAAGGTTCAGAAAAGATTGTTGAAATGCTGGAGACAGAATGTAACAAAAATCAAGTTAAGATTCAATTACGTCAACAGATTACACATGTTGAACAACTCGCAGATCCTGATAAAGCTCGCTTTAAACTCATAGCAAATGGGCAAAACTGGTATTGTCACTCATTAGTGATTGCCTCAGGAGGATTATCAATGCCAGGACTTGGCGCTTCGCCATTTGGTTATCACATTGCGGAACAATTTGGACTGTCAGTTATTGCACCACGAGCCAGCCTTGTGCCCTTTACTTGGCGTGAAAATGACAAATTTTATACCGCTCTTTCAGGCATTGCTCTCCCTATTACTGCCACAGCAAAATGTAGTAAATCTTTTACTAACAATATGTTATTTACACATCGTGGTCTTTCTGGCCCCGCTATTTTACAAATTTCCAATTACTGGCACCCCAATGAAGCAATAGAAATTGATTTGTTGCCTTATCAGAATATTCGAGAGTTTTTACAACAATTGCGTGTTACTTCACCAAAATTGCAGCTTAAAAATGCTTTAGTAAAAGTGTTACCAAAGAAGCTGATTGAGTTATGGTTCGAGCAGCAACTGATTCAGGATCAAGTGATTGCTGATATGAATAAAATAAGCTTACAACAGCTTGAAGATTTTATTCACCATTGGCAATTCATCCCAAATGGCACTGAAGGCTATCGAACCGCGGAGGTCACAATGGGAGGGATCGATACTCAGCAAATTTCCTCTAAAACCATGGAGTGTCATCAAGTCAAAGGGCTCTATTTTATTGGAGAAGTGCTTGATGTGACAGGATGGTTAGGTGGTTATAACTTTCAATGGGCTTGGAGCTCAGCTTACGCTTGTGCAATAGCGTTGTCTGATACTTAATTTAATAGAAATCTTTAATTAATTTTAGTTTTTTAATAGCTGATTTCAATCGAATTGATAGATTGAGTTCAAAAGGTAAGTCGATATAATGCCATCAAAATTTAAAGGATGAAGAGAAGTCCCTTTATTATTTTGTAATCCGTTGTACTTCTACTCACAATCTAAAATTATAAGGAGTTATATTATGTCTAAATGTCCATTTGATCATGGTTCAGCGACTTTAACTAACGCAGCTGGCGTTCCTGTTGTTGATAATGATAATACAATGTCAGCAGGTGCCAAAGGCCCATTACTTTTACAAGATGTTTGGTATCAAGAAAAATTAGCACACTTTGCACGTGAGCGTATTCCTGAGCGTGTTGTTCATGCAAAAGGTTCTGCTGCTTATGGTACATTCAAAGTAACACATGATATTACTAAATATACAAAAGCAGATTTATTTAGTCATGTTGGTAAAGAAACACAAGTTTTATTACGTTTTTCAACTGTAGCAGGTGAACGTGGTGCAGCTGATGCTGAGCGTGATGTACGTGGTTTTGCATTAAAATTCTATACAGAACAAGGTAACTGGGATTTAGTTGGTAATAATACTCCAGTATTCTTTATCCGTGATCCATTGAAATTCCCTGATTTTATTCATACACAAAAACGTAATCCGCAAACTAATATGCGTGATGCAAATGCAGCATGGGATTTCTGGTCACGTCATCCAGAATCATTACACCAAGTTATGATTCTTTTTAGTGATCGTGGTATTCCAAGTGATTTACGTCACATGAATGGATACGGTAGCCATACTTATAGTTTTATCAATGCACAAAATGAGCGTTTTTGGGTGAAATTCCATTTCAAAACACAACAAGGTCACAAATTCTATACTAATGAAGAAGCGGCTAAGGTTGTGGGTGAAGATCGTGAATCGAGCCAAAAAGATCTTTATGAAGCAATTGAGCGAGGTGAGTTCCCTCGTTGGAATGTGCAGGTGCAAATTATGCCAGAAGCAGATGCGCACAAACATAACTATGCGTTTGACTTAACAAAAGTGTGGCCACATAAAGATTACCCTATGATTGATGTTGGTGTACTAGAATTAAATCAAAACCCAATTAACTACTTTGCAGAAGTTGAACAGGCGGCGTTTGCACCTTCTAACATCGTTCCGGGAATTGGTTTCTCTCCAGACCGTATGTTACAGGGGCGTTTATTCTCATACCAAGATGCGCAACGTTACCGTTTAGGTGTTAACCATCATCAAATTCCTGTAAATGCACCAAAATGCCCATATCACACAACACATCGTGATGGAGCAATGCGTGTAGATAACAATGGTGGTACACATCCTAACTATGCACCAAACCGTTTTAATACTTATATACCGACTCACCAACAAGAGCCAGCATTAGAATTAGAACGTTCAGCAGCACATTTTGATTTCCGTGGTTATGATGAAGATTATTATACACAGCCAGCAGCACTTTATAACCTATTCGATGCAGATCAAAAAGCACGTATAGCAGCAAACCTTGCAGCAGGTTTATCTGCAGTAACTGATAGTGAAATTGTTGAAAAACAATTAGCACATTTTGAGAAAGTCAGTGTTGAGTTAGCAAATGCAATTCGTGCGAATTTAGCAAAATAGTATTTTGATAAGAACTTTATGATTTTGGCTTGAGGAAACTCAAGCCTTTTTTATGAGAAAAGACAGTCTTATATAAACATAATTTTTCCTGACCCAAATATACCTATCAACGTTTAATCCAATAACGTTGAATTATTTTACCATCAAGTCTGATTTCGTTTTCTAGCACACCATTATTTTTAATAATGACTCTACTTGAGGCAATATTGTCTTTATCACATGAAATCATCACTTCTTTGATCCCAAGCTCATCTGTTTTCTCTAATGAGAGAGCGAGCATTTCTGTCGCATAGCCTTTTCGCCATTCTTGTGGATGGATAGAGTAGCCAATGTGACCACCATATTGTAAAAGGTGGGGGGTTAATTCATGTCGGATATTAATCATGCCAATCATGCGATTTTCGTTATTATGCCATGCGAGATAGGAGCTATCCTTTACTTTTTTTTCATAACCGAAAAGATGAGTGCCAGCAGGTGCTTGGATATAGTCCAACCAATCAGCAAAATTTTTTGCTGAAAACTGCTGTAGTTGACCTGCGCCATGCAATACAAGATTAGCAGCTTGATAGGCTTGTTGATAATTTAGAATTTGATTTTTATGCGTTAAATTGGGTTGGATTAAGGTTAAACGTTGCATATATTTCTCTACTTTTGACTGTTTATAACTTAGCATAAAGACTTCTTTTACTCTAGCCAAATTTGTACAGTTGATAAAATCTCGCTAAAATAGACTGCACTTTTTGCCTGAGTTTATGCACTTCAAGGATGCTTTTTTATGTCACAACCCCGTTTTGTTCATCTGCGTGTTCACAGTGATTTTTCAATGATTAATGGAATAGCTAAAGTCAAACCATTAATTAAAGCCTGTGTGGAAAATAATATGGTGGCAATGGGGTTGACTGACTTTACCAATTTTTGTGGTCTAGTGCGTTTTTATGGCGAAGCGCTGTCTTCGGGGGTTAAACCTATCATTGGTGCTGATGTGTTAGTTAAAAGTGATCTTTTAGGGGATGAGCGCTTTGAACTGACTTTATTGGCAAAAAATAATGAAGGTTACAAAAACATTACATTATTACTCTCTAAAGCCTATGAGCGTGGCTACCAAGATTTACCTTATATTGATCAAGATTGGTTAATTGAACATCGTGAGGGCATTATCGTCTTGTCTGGTGGACATCAGGGCGATGTAGGTAAAAAATTATTGAAAGATAATCAAGCAGATCTAGAAAGTGCGGTTGCTTTTTATCAAAAATATTTCACAGACCATTTTTATCTGAGCTTGAGCCGCACTGGGCGTCATGATGAAGAACGTTATGTCAAGCTTGCGTTAAACTTAGCACAATCCCATTCTATCCCTGTTGTCGCAACAAATGACGTTGTTTTTTTACATTCAGATGATTTTGAAGCACATGAGATTCGTGTTGCGATTCATGATAGCTATACTCTTGATGATCCTAAACGCCCAAAACTTTATACCGAACAGCAATATTTTCGTTCAGAGCAGGAAATGTGCGATTTATTTGCGGATATACCTTCTGCTTTAGAGAACACACTGCTAATTGCACAACGTTGTAATGTCACCATACGCTTAGGAGAATATTTTTTACCACAATTTCCAACAGGTGATCTCTCTACAGAAGATTTCTTAGTCAAGAAATCGAAAGAAGGGCTAGAAGAGCGCTTAAAAGTATTATTTCCTGATGAAAAAGTGCGGTTAGAAAGGCGGTCAGAATATGATGAGCGTTTACAAGTTGAACTAGACGTGATTAATCAAATGGGTTTTCCTGGCTATTTCCTGATCGTGATGGAGTTTATTCAATGGTCGAAAGATAATGACATTCCTGTAGGACCAGGACGTGGTTCTGGTGCAGGTTCACTCGTTGCTTATGCATTGAAAATCACTGACCTTGATCCGTTAGAATTTGACTTGCTTTTTGAGCGCTTTTTAAATCCAGAACGTGTATCTATGCCCGACTTTGATGTTGATTTTTGTATGGATGGGCGTGACCGTGTGATTGAGCATGTCGCGGAAACGTATGGACGAGGTGCGGTCTCGCAAATTATTACTTTTGGTACGATGGCTGCAAAAGCCGTCATCCGAGATGTTGGTCGTGTCTTAGGACATCCTTATGGCTTCGTTGACCGTATTTCTAAACTCATTCCACCTGATCCTGGCATGACACTTGCTAAAGCATTTGTAGTGGAGCCTCAGTTACAAGCAATTTATGATTCTGATGAAGAAGTGAAAGCTCTAATTGATATGGCGCGTAAGTTGGAAGGAGTTACTCGAAATGCAGGTAAGCATGCTGGTGGTGTTGTTATTTCCCCAAGCTTAATTACTGATTTTTCGCCTTTATATTGTGATTCCGAGGGTAAGCATCCAGTAACACATTTTGATAAAAACGATGTGGAATATGCGGGCTTAGTAAAGTTTGATTTCTTAGGGTTACGTACATTAACGATCATTAAATGGGCATTAGATATGATCAATACCCGTTTAGCAAAAGAAGGTAAACCTGCCGTTGATATTGCAACAATTCCGCTAGATGATCCAGATTCCTTTGAGTTATTAAAGCGCGCAGAAACTACAGCAGTATTCCAGTTAGAGTCACGGGGGATGAAAGACTTGATTAAGCGTCTGCAACCCGACTGTTTTGAAGATATTATTGCACTAGTTGCACTATTCCGACCTGGTCCTTTAGAGTCAGGGATGGTACAAAACTTTATTGATCGTAAACATGGTGATGAAGTAGTTGCTTATCCTGATAAGGATTATCAACATGAAAGTTTAAAACCAATTTTAGAGCCAACTTATGGGGTTATCGTATACCAAGAACAAGTCATGCAAATTGCACAGGAGCTAGCAGGCTATACATTAGGTGGTGCTGATTTATTACGTCGTGCTATGGGTAAGAAAAAACCAGAGGAAATGGCTGCACAACGAGAAATTTTTGAACAAGGCGCTATTCAGAAAGGAATTGATGGTGACCTTGCGATGAAGATTTTTGACTTAGTAGAAAAGTTTGCAGGTTATGGCTTTAACAAATCTCATTCGGCAGCTTATGCGTTAGTTTCTTACCAAACGCTTTGGCTGAAGACTCATTATCCAGCTGAATTTATGGCAGCAGTAATGACTTCGGAAATGGATAATACTGATAAAATTGTTGGTTTGTATGATGAATGTATACGTATGGGATTAACAGTTTCTCCACCTGATATTAATACTGGTAAGCATCATTTTAGTGTGAATGAACAAGGTGAAATTGTATATGGAATTGGAGCAATTAAAGGTGTGGGAGAAGGTCCGATTGAGGCGTTAATTCATGCTCGTAACCAAGGCGGTATTTTTAAAGATCTATTTGACTTATGTGCACGGGTTGATTTGAAGAAAATTAACCGTCGGACTTTTGAAAGCCTAATTTTGTCAGGTGCATTTGATAAATTAGGTCCTCATCGTGCTGCATTATCAAAGAATCTCGAAGACGCTTTAAAAGCTTCTGATCAACATGCTAAAGATGCTGCAATCGGTCAAACTGATATGTTTGGAGTTTTAACAGACAGTTATGAGGATGTAGAAAAAGCTTATGCGAGCACACCACCTTGGCCTGAAAAAGTTATCTTAGATGGTGAGAGAGAAACTTTAGGTCTATACCTTAGTAGTCATCCTGTCAGTCGATATTTGAAAGAGCTTTCTCATTATAGTGCGACACGTTTGAAAGATTTAGTGCCTAATTATCGTGGTCAAATCAGCACTGCAACTGGTTTAGTGGTTGCGTCACGATTTGCGGTGACTAAAAAAGGGAATCGTTTAGGTATTGCTACCTTAGATGATCGTTCGGGACGTTTAGATATTACTTTATTTGCCGATGCATTAGAAAAGTTTGGGGATAAATTGCAAAAAGATACGGTTGTAGTTGTATCTGGGCAAGTGAGCTTTGATGAGTTTTCTGGTGGATTAAAAATGGCAGTGCGTGAGTTGATGACATTGGATGAAGCTCGTAGCCGTTATGCGAAAGGGCTTGCGATATATTTATCACATGAAAAAATCACCCCTATATTTATCCGTGAATTTAAAACAATGTTAATGCCTTATAGTGGTGGCACATTACCTATTAATATTTATTATGATAGCCCTCAGGGACAATGCCGTCTCAAAATGGGAGTGCAATGGTCAGTCAATCCAACGGATGAATTATTAGCTGAATTGGCAAAAAATCTAGGTGAAAGCGCAGTGGAATTGGAATTTAAATGATGAAAAAAGCTTTAATTAGTTATGCTATTTTATTGTTTCCTATCGTAAGTTTTGCGACTGATTTTCATCAGTTAGTCAATGATGCACGTAAGCAAATTAATATCACAGTTGGTTATGATCCCGCTTACCGTAAGATCGATTTTCCAATGGGTGATGTGCCGATACATACTGGTGTATGTACGGATGTTGTTATTCGTGCTTACCGTCAGCAAAAAGTTGATTTACAAAAATTAGTCCATCAAGATATGAAGAAAGCTTGGGCAAACTATCCCAAAATTTGGGGGCTTAAAGCAACAGACACAAATATAGATCACCGCCGTGTACCTAATTTGGAAACTTTTTTTAAGCGGCATGCTAGGTCACTTTCTTTGACAGATTTATCCTCTTTTAAAGCAGGTGATATTGTCACATGGCGTTTACCTCGTAATCTACCTCATATTGGTATAGTGTCAGATAAAAAGAGCAAAGAGGGTATTCCATTGATTATTCATAATATTGGTCAAGGAACCCAAGAAGAAGATATTTTATTTAGGTATAAAATAATTGCGCATTATCGTTATTAATAATTAATAGGACCTCATATTAAGTCTCGATTTAAACTAACAAATGACTTTAATGGCTAATCCACCTTGTGATGTTTCACGATATTTTACATTCATATCTTTACCTGTTTCATACATAGTTTCGATTACTTTATCCAATGTAACTCTAGGACTAGTGGTGCGACGGAGCGCCATACGGCTTGCATTAATTGCTTTTACAGCCGCGATAGCATTGCGTTCAATACAAGGTACTTGTACTTGCCCACCTACTGGATCACAAGTTAAACCAAGATTATGTTCCATAGCGATTTCAGCTGCAATACATACCTGTTCTGGACTTCCTCCTAGAATTTCGGTTAATCCAGCTGCAGCCATGGAGCATGCTACTCCTACCTCACCTTGGCAACCAACTTCTGCGCCTGAAATAGATGCATTCATTTTATAGAGAGAGCCTATGAAGCCACAAGTTAGTAAATAGCGCTCTGTAATTTCAGGTGTAATATCCGCAATAAATTTTTCATAATAAGCCAAGACCGCAGGGACAATGCCACAAGCACCATTAGTTGGCGCAGTAACTACTTGCCCGCCTGCCGCGTTTTCTTCATTCACTGCTAGAGCATACATATTAACCCAGTCAATAACACCCATTGGATCGTTAGATAAACTACTATTTGATTTTAGCATACGATATAAACCAGCTGCTCTACGTGGTACTTTTAATGGACCTGGTAGTAATCCTTCGGTTGTTAATCCACGTTCAATACAAGATTTCATGCTTTGCCAAATTTGTTGTAAATGGTGAGATAACGCTTCTTGACCATGTATAGCAATTTCATTTCTCATCACCGCACTAGAGAGAGTGAATCCGTTATCATCGCAATGTTTTAGCATATCAGCGGCATTATGATAGGGGAACGGAATTGAGTAGTCATGATTTTTAGGTTTATTAAAGCTTTCTTCATTCACAATAAAACCTCCCCCAATAGAGTAATAGGTCTGCTGGTATAGCATCGTATTGTATTGAGAAAATGCAGTAATACGCATGCCATTTTCATGCAAGGGTAGAAAAGTTTGGTGAAAGATTAAATCTTCATCCATATTAAATTGTACGACTTTTTGATTTTCGGCGATGGAGAGAAGTTCGGTTTGTTTGAGAGTAGAAATAAAAGTGGGAATTAAATTAGTATCAATATTATGAGGTAAATAACCTGCAAGCCCCATAATGATTGCAATATCTGTGTTATGCCCATGTCCAGTCATGGATAATGCTCCATAGACATCCACTTGAATTTTAGCAATTTGCTCCAATTGATTTCTATTGATTAAGTCATCAATAAATTGCTTACCAGCTTTCATTGGTCCTACGGTATGTGAGCTTGAGGGGCCGATGCCAATTTTAAATATATCAAAAACACTAATCATAACATACTATATTTTTATTAATTAAAAAAAGAGGGCGTGTATTCTACACGGATTTACAAATTTTAAAATAGTTTATAAATGATTGCTGAAATAGTAAACAATCCAAGAATTGTAATAAATACATTAGATAAATGACCTCGATAACGTTGCATAGCATTGATTTTACGTATTGCATACATCGGCATAATAAATAAGATTGTTGCAATTACAGGACCACCAAAAGATTCGATTAACCCTAATATACTAGGATTTAGAATGGTAACGCTCCATAGCGTGAGAAAGAAGAAAAGTGCGGTTAGATAATTTAATTTTTTGTGGCTTAGATGTTTATGCGGCATGATCTTTTGCATTAAGCCGATTAAGCCCTCTTTTGCCCCCAAATAATGCCCAAAGAAGGAACTTGTAATAGCAAGAAATGCGACTAGTGGACCTAAGTAGGAAATATAAGGGTTATGGAATTTGTTTGCGAGAAAAGATAGGATACTAATATTTTGGTTTTTAGCTTGACTAAGTTCAGTAGGTGTTAAACTTAATACACAGCTAAATACAAAAAACATAACAAAAATAAGTAATAGTGTTGAGGCCAACTTTAATGTATGGCTGGCATGTTTTTCTGTCGTGTCAGGATGATTGTATTGGCGTTGTTGAGATTGAGTAAAAGAAGAAATTGCTGGTGAATGATTAAAAGAAAACACTAATACAGGTAATGTAATCCATAGTGTACTGAGACACTGATTCAATGTTGGTAATTCAGTTATCGTCGCTATATTCCATTTCGGTATAAGATATATTGATAAAACAAACAGAATAAATACAAGTGGATAAACAAGAAACTCTGTAATTCTAAGCATAGTTTTCTCGCTCAGTAGCATGACTCCAATTAATGAGGCAATCAGCATAAGAGAAAGTAATGCTCGGTTAGGCGGCATAACAGCCATTTGGTGAACAAGAAAAGTATCTACTGTATTTGTAATACCGTTACCATAGATTAATAATATTGGGAAAATTGCTAAAAAATAGAGAAAAGTGATGAGTTTTCCTGCTGATTTACCAAAATATTCTTCTACAACCTCAGTTATATTACTTCCCTTCTTTGAGGAACAAAGGATGAAACGTGTCAGCCCTAAGTGCGCAAAGTAAGTCATAGGTCCAACAATAAGTGCTATGATAATAAGGGGCCAAAAGCCACTTTGACCAGCATTAATTGGGAGAAATAAGACTCCCGCGCCAACTGCTGTACCAAATAAATTGAGTGCCCAAAGGAGATTAAATTTGTTCCATTTTACATCAGACTTCTTTGTCATATACAACTCCATAGAAAATAGGAAAATAACCAGTAAGGACTTGTTAGTGAGTAGAGTGATATATAGTAAAGAGATTGAATAATAAATTCAAAAGGAGAGATGTGTTAAATGGAGAAAATATGATTTAGATCGTTTTTTTATATGCTGTTTGCTTAAAAAATAATAGATAAATAATGTAAAATTTAATTTAAACAGTATATTTCTCTATGGAATATGAGGTTGAATAGTGATTTATCATTTATTCAACCTTTAATTTTAAGCACATTTTGCTAAACCTAAAGTGCCATCATCAATAGCTTCCCTTTTGACACCAATAATTTCAGCAATTTTTTCCCCTTGTTTGAAGAAGACAAAACCACCATATTCCATTTTTGTCCAGGTTTCGTCTTTAGTCAGTGGGAAAGTCGTGATAATCGTGACAAGATCGCCTTCTTTAGCATAGTCATTGAAATCAATAATCCCATCATCATCAACACGTTGGGCTTTACCAAAGGGTGCTTTTCGAGTCAGGTAATGGAGATTTGTTGAACAATGTGCAATCATCCACTCGCCATTAGATAAGATAAAATTGAATGTACCACCTGTCGAAATAGTATGTGTGATTTGTTGTAACGCATCAAATAACTCATCTTCTGTAGGCTTGATTTTAAAACGAGTTTTTAACTCACTTACCATGTAACAAAAAGCCGCTTCAGAATCTGTACTACCAATAGGTTGGTATAATGAATTGTTTAAATCAAATTTTGTAGTTAAGTTACCATTATGTGCAAATACCCAGTTTTGTCCCCATAACTCACGGATAAAAGGATGTGTATTTTCAATATTAACTTCGCCTTGTGTAGCTTTACGAATATGGGCAATAACATTGAGTGATTTAATATGATATTGTTTAACGCAATCTGCGATAGGAGAAGAGTGTGCCGCATTATTATCGCGAAAAACACGTACTCCTTTCCCTTCAAAAAATGCGATGCCAAATCCATCAGAATGACAATCTGTTAAGCCTGCTCTACGACGAAACCCCTCAAAAGAAAAAACAATATCCGTGGGTGTATTACAATTCATTCCTAATAATTGACACATAAAAAAATATCTAAAATAACCTTATAATTTGCACAGATTTAACACTATAATCTAAAAATTTTCAATATAAAAAATAAAAAGAAATTAGATAAAAAAGTTATAAGCTATAGTGAACTAATTACAGATTTAAGTTGGTACATTCGCCGATTTTATTGCCTGTTTTAATTGAATAAATGTCACAATCATTTGCAAAAGTGATATTACCTTGAAATTGAGATTTAATTACTTGTTCTGTCTGTGTTTTGACCTGTTCCGTACGTCGCATTAAATGGCTAAGTACGAGATTTTTTATATTACTATTATGTGCGATTCGAGCAATTTCAGATGGACGCATATGAAGTTTTTGTGCCACATTGTCTTGACTTGTTTCGGGTATCGCATTGTGTGCAATAAACAAATCGGCATCTTTTGTAATCAGATCTAAAGTACGGCCTAGATTACTTGTATCACCTGAAAAAACAACTGAACAACCTGCTTTTTCAATCCGCCATGCAAGTGCAGGGAGTAACCCATGTTCAGTCCCCACTGCTTTAATATCAAATCCATCAATAGTCGTATGAAAAATGGTTGGTTGTTGCTTATTGGCATCGACCGAAGTAGGTATGATTTGATAGCTTTCCTCACCAGTTAGAAAGTCAGCAAGATAAGCATAGGCTCCTTTTTCACCTAATAGGCGACTGAGAAAATCCACTGTATCTGGAATAAATTCATTGCCAGTTGGACCGTAAATGAGGAGATCTTGTTTTCGTTCAGAAAAAAAAGACGATTTAATAAGTGTAGGTAGATCGTTAATATGATCAACATGAAAATGAGTGACTAAAATAGCTTGTAAATCCTCTATTTTTGCGTTGGTTTGCGCAAAACGTTGTAATGCGCCTGAACCAAGATCAATGATAAACTTTGCTTGACCATTTTCACGTAGTAAATAACTTGCTGAAGCTCGGGGCTGTAGTGGTTGGCTTGATCTGAAAAGTGCGATTTCAGGTCCACCTGAGCCTAAAATTACAACATCTAAATTCGAATTTGTGCAACTTATTCCTTGTGCATTAAAAGCACACACTAATAAGAAAAGTGAAATCGCTTTTTTCCAATAGTACATCATGTTGTTTCACCTAAATATAATTCATTTTTAATTGAGGAGAAATATTATACAAAACTTTTATGAGAAATGACCGCACTTCCATTGATATTTCAAACTTTGGAAAACAACAGTTTTGTTAAAGTGCGGTGAGTTTTTGAGAAGTTTATTTGGTCAAATAATCTAATACAACTTGGTGGTGATTTGAGGTTTTAAATTGAGTAAAAACTTGTTCTATTTTACCTTTTTCATCGATCAAAAAGCTGATGCGGTGAATACCATGATACGTTTTGCCTAAAAATGTCTTTTCTCCCCATACGCCAAATTGCTCTGCCACTTGATGATCTTGATCAGCAAGTAAAAGAAAATTAAGTGCCTTCTTATCAGTAAATTTAGCCAGTTTTTCAGGTGAGTCAGGGCTAATCCCTAAAATGACTACACCTAATTTTTCCAATTCTGTCTTACTATCACGTAAGCCGCAGGCTTGAGTATTACAACCTGGTGTAAGGGCCTTAGGATAGAAATAAATGAGCACTTTTTTACCAGCAAATTGTGCTAGAGAAATCGGCTCATTGTATTGATTTAAAAGCGTGAATTGTGGTGCAGAAGCTCCAATTTGTAAGATTTTCATCAAAATCTCCCTATGAAAAATAAGTTTAGATAAAAAATTTCAAAAATGACTTGCAAATTAAGACTATTTTAGCGATCTTAAACTGCAATTTACAAGCAAACTCAACAAAACAAACAATAGAATGAATATCATTCAAAATGAAAACTAGTTTCAAATTTATAAATATGCTCAGGAGGCGTTATGTCAGCAAATAATTATTTATTCTCAGGTAGCATTGTTGCAATTGTGACACCCATGGACAGCTCTGGTGAGATTGACTTTGTAGCACTGAAAAATTTAGTCGAGCATCATATTAATGCGGGTACTGATGCGATTGTTTCGGTGGGGACGACAGGTGAGGCGGCTACATTAAGTATTGATGAGAATGTCAAAACAATTTTAAAAACAGTTGAATTTGCCGATGGGCGTATTCCGATTATTGCAGGTGCGGGCGCGAACGCGACAAGTGAAGCAATCGTAATGACAAAACTCTTAAATGATAGTGGTGTCGCGGGCTGCCTGTCTGTCGTACCTTATTACAATAAGCCAACACAAGAAGGAATGTATCAACATTTTAAAGCAATTGCAGAATGTACAGATTTACCTCAAATCCTATATAACGTACCTGGACGTACTGGCAGCGATTTATTGCCTGAGACTGTAGGACGTTTATCACAAATTAAAAATATTGTTGGTATCAAAGAGGCAACAGGTGATTTAACTCGTGTTGCAAAGATTAAAGAACTTGCTGGAGAGGACTTTATTTTCTTAAGTGGTGATGATGCAACAGGTCTTGAATCAATGAAATTAGGTGGACAAGGTGTGATCTCTGTCACAAACAATGTTGCTGCAGCTGATATGGCAAAAATGTGTCATTTAGCATTAGCTGGTAAATTTGATGAGGCTGAAGTGATTAATCAACGTCTCATGGCGTTACATACAGATCTTTTTGTTGAATCTAATCCTATTCCTGTTAAATGGGCTGCATATCGTTTAGGCTTGATTGAAACACCAACCTTACGTTTGCCTTTAACTACATTAAGTGAATCTTTGCAACCTAAAGTTGAAAATGCATTGAAAATAGCGGGATTAATTTAATTCACCGATTAGTTTAGGGTCTGTATTATAAGACCCTAAACTTTTTTATCATTTCACTGTCAAAGTGCGGTAATTTAAAAATTAAAATGAAGGAAAAATTTTATGAAAAAGTGGTTATTCCCTTTTGCACTTATTACTACACTTGCAGCTTGTTCTGCAAGCAATGAAAGTAAACAACAAGCTAATGATACCTATCAAAATTCAGATGATGCACTACCTGCATTTATGCCTTTAGCTACTGGTGGTGTGAATTTACCGAAACAAGATACCACTTATCAACTTCCTCAGATTAAAGTAAAAAAAGCACAACACATTGATATCCGTCCACCTGAAAATCCATTAGCGATTATTCAAAACTCAATTGCTCAATTTGATGGTGAACGAGCACTTATTGCCTATCCTGAAGACAAACAACAAGTATATAGTCTAGTACAAGTTCAGCGTTTATTAAAAGAGCAAGGTATAGAGTATAAGTTAGATGGTAATAAAATTATAACGGATTGGACAACAACTGGGCGGAGTGATGATATTGGCAAAACACAAATTCGTTATGAAATCGAGCAAGTCAGCTCAGGTGGTTATAGTGCACTCTTTATATCCGTGTTACAAATGAAGCGTGATGATGTAATTTTTACTCCTAATATAGTAGATAAACAGCGTTATAGTTCAGATCGTTTAAATCAATTAGTCGGCGAATTAAATTCAGCCTATCAAAAACAAGTACAATCGTTGAGTAATACTAATTTAGCACCTATTCAATCGAGCTTTGCGACTGACAGTAACGGCCGAGAGGCTTTAGTGTTAGCGGCACCTTTTAATCAAGCTTGGGCAAAGCTAGGTCAAGTATTGCCACAGCTTGAATTTAGTATTAAAGATGAAGTAGCTGGTCGTGGTTCTCGAGAATTAAGATACAGTCCTGCAGGGGCGAAAAGTTGGTGGTGGCCATTTGGTAGTTCAGAAACAAGCACTGGTTTAGGTAAAGGGACTTATTTTATGCAGTTAAGTGCACTAGGAAAACAAAGTGCAGTCGTGATGACGGACGAAGATGGTAAAGCCCTTTCAGGTGCTCAAGCACAAGCAGTATATCAAGCTTTACAGAATGTCCTAGCGAGATAACAGCCAAAATGAGAATGCTCAATTTAAGCAATGAATGGTTTGTTCGCTTAAGTTATATTGTATTAATGGGAATTGGTTTTCCCATTATGCGCTATATGAGCATTCACTTTGATACACTAAATAACAACGCTGTCCGCTTTTTGTCAGGGGGCAGCGTTTTTATTTTAATCTGCATGTTAAAATTTAGAGCAGAGCTCAAACTTGTTTTACAAGACTATCGATATTTATTGAAATTATTGATATTAGCCTGTTTTATGACAGGGAATATGTATTTCTTTATTCATGGCATGAAACAGACTTCTGCTTTATCAGGAAGTGTTTTTGGTGTATTAGCCATGCCGTTATCAGTATTAATGGCAGCTATTTTTTATCCTGATGAACGACAGAAAGTGACTAATGTAAAGTTCTTATTTGGCAGCACTATTTTAATTATTGGCTCCTTACTTTTTGTCTTTTATGGTAAGCAAAGTGCGGTTGAGAATGACTTTATTTTAGGGGCGTTATTTCTCACGACAGCTATTTTTATTCAATCAATTCAAAATTTAGTGGTCAAAAATATTGCAGGCGGTTTAAATGTTATTATCATCAGTGCATTTACTGCGTTTTTGTCAGGCGTTATTTATTTAATTTGGGCATGGCAAAGTGAAGTGATTTTTAATTTAACTGATGTAAGTTTTGGTGCCTTAATTGGACTGAGCTTAGCGGGTGTCTATGGTATGATGACAGGGATGCTTATGTCATTTTTTATTATGAAAACACAAGGTATAGTCACTTTTAATATTATTCAACTACTTGTGCCACTTTCTACCGCAGCCGTTGGTTATATTACCCTAGATGAGGTAATCAGTTTATATCAAGGTGGAGGCGCATTATTAGTCATTTTAGGTTGTGTTTGTTGTCTAAGAGGTAAATTCAATTAGGCTGTTTTTTAGAATACGACTTAAAATAGTGTAACCTGTTGTTTAATCGCTTTTAAAATACAATAAATTGCCTTCGTAGTTTGCATTTTATTGTTTAATTTTATTCATCTAGAACACGTCGTTCTTTTAATATAGAGAAAGCAAATGAAAATTCAGCAAATGATTAAACAAAATCAATTGGGGTTGTTATTCCAACAAGGCTCATTTGGTTTAGAAAAAGAGAGTCAGCGTGTGTATGCTGATGGTTCTATCGTAACAACTGCACATCCAAGTTTGTTTGGTAATCGCTCTTATCATCCGTATATCCAGACAGATTTTGCTGAAAGTCAGCTAGAGCTAATTACCCCACCAAATAAAAAATTGGGAGATACGTATCGTTGGTTGTCTGCTATCCATGAAGTTGTGCAACGTTCATTACCTGATGATGAATATATTTTCCCACTCAGTATGCCTGCTGGGCTACCAGCAGAACAGCACATTCAAGTTGCACAATTGGATAACCCTGAAGATGTTGCCTATCGCGAATATTTAGTCAAAGTATATGGCAAAAATAAACAAATGGTCAGCGGTATTCATTACAATTTCCAGCTTTCACCTGAGTTGATTTCAACGTTATTTTCTTTACAGAATACTTATCAAAGTGCGGTCGATTTTCAGAATGATTTGTATCTGAAAATGGCGAAAAACTTTTTACGTTATCAATGGGTTTTATTATATCTATTCGCTGCGACACCCACTGTCGAGGAGAATTATTTTAGCGGTGTATCGCCCTTAAAAGCAGGTGAATATGTGCGTAGTTTACGCTCAAGTCGTTATGGTTATGTGAATGATCCTGAGATTAAAGTATCTTTTGATAGTGTCCAACAATATGTTGATACATTAGAGCATTGGGTCGCAAATGGTAAACTTATTGCAGAGAAAGAGTTTTATTCAAATGTCCGTTTGCGTGGTGCCAAAAAAGCGAGAGAATTATTGCAAAATGGCATTCAATATCTTGAATTTCGCTTGTTTGATCTGAATCCATTTGAAGCTTATGGTATTAGTTTGGCTGATGCAAAATTTATTCACTTATTTGCTTTATTAATGATTTGGTTGGAGGATACTGCAGATCAAGAGGCGGTCGAACTAGGGAAAGCACGTTTGGCAGAAGTTGCCTTTGAACATCCATTAGATAAAACAGCTTATGCTGAGGAAGGTGAGTTACTTTTATTAGAAATGCTTGCTATGCTTGAGCAAATTGGTGCACCAAGCGAGTTGAATTCCATTGTGAAAGAAAAACTGAGTCAGTTTGCAGATCCTACACAAACGATTGGTGGACGTTTGTTCTATGCGATTGAACAAGCAGGGGGATATCAGCAATTAGGTGCACAACTCGCACAACAATATAAAGCACAAGCCTTTGAACGTTTTTATGCGTTATCTGCTTTTGATAATATGGAATTGTCAACTCAAGCCTTACTATTTGATTTAATTCAAAAAGGTATTCAAACTGAAATTTTAGACGAACATGATCAGTTTTTATGTTTAAAACATGGTGAACATATTGAATATGTGAAAAATGGCAACATGACTTCACATGACAGTTATATTTCACCTTTGATTATGGAAAACAAAGTGGTGACAAAAAAAGTGCTACAGAAAGCAGGTTTTAATGTGCCACAAAGTCGAGAGTTTACATCTGTTGAACAGGCAGTTGCGAACTATGCATTATTTGAGCATCGAGCAGTCGTGATTAAACCTAAGTCGACAAATTATGGGCTAGGCATTACCATTTTCCAGCAAGGGGTACAAAACCGAGAGGATTTTACCAAAGCAGTCGAAATTGCCTTCCGTGAAGATAAAGAAATTATGGTCGAAGACTATTTGGTTGGCACAGAATATCGTTTCTTTGTGTTAGGTAATGAAACATTAGCCGTATTATTGCGTGTGCCTGCGAATGTGATTGGTGATGGCGAACATACCGTAGCTGAATTAGTCGCAATGAAAAATGAGCATCCATTACGTGGAGATGGCAGTCGAACACCATTGAAGAAAATTGCACTAGGCGAAATTGAGCAATTGCAGCTAAAAGAGCAAGGTTTAACAATCGATGCAATCCCTATGGAGGGGCAACGAGTACAACTACGTGCTAATTCAAATATCAGTACAGGAGGCGATTCTATTGATATGACTGATCAGATGCATGACAGTTATAAACAGATTGCAGTTGGGATTACACAAGCAATGGGCGCAGCAGTATGTGGTGTAGATTTAATTATTCCTGATTTAAATCAACCAGCACAACAGAACTTATCTTCTTGGGGGGTGATTGAAGCAAACTTTAATCCAATGATGATGATGCACATTTTCCCTTATGCAGGTAAATCTCGTCGTTTAACCCAACAAGTGATTAAAATGTTATTTCCAGAGCTTCAATAAGAAATATCATCACTAAAAAGCAGACAATATTGTCTGCTTTTTAATTGGTATTTTTTAACTGAAGAGAGATCAGTTAAATCTGATATTTTGTTTTATCACCGATATCAAAGTATAAAGGCATTTGCCATTTTCTGATGGCTAAAATCAAAAATAGGATAGCAATAATCACCGACATCACTTGTATGGCGAAGTTATTATTAAGTGGGATAATACACCAAAATAATGCAACAAAAAATGGCTGAATATTCAGAAACAGAATACGAAAGCAAAAGTATTCTTTGTAACATAATCCGCCCAATGTAAGCAGTGCACCACCTAAGGCGATATGTTCAAATCCGATTAGCTGACATAACAGCGCGACCCAAGTTGCCATCTGCAAAATTAGCCTAAAAGATTTCAGATAAATATGCAAACTTGAGGCACAACAAACTGCTGCTATTAAAAGCCCAATATGTGCGACTTGTGGATGGTAAGGGTATATAAGTGTCATGATACCTGCTAAAACGAAGCCTGAGCGATATAAAATAACTGTGATGTAATCCCAAATATCCATAGGGGATTGAATGTGTGGATCTGCCATGTTTTATTCCTTTCCTGTTAAAAATTGAATTTGTCCTTGTTCATTTACAGATAAAATGGACGCTGTTTCTCCCCAGTCACCTAAGACAATACGCGTAAAGTGCGGTGGGATTTGGTGAATATTTTGTCGATGTGTATGCCCATGAATGATCGTGTTCACATTGAATTGTTGAAATGTCTTTAAGACAAAATCAGCATTCACATCCATAATTTCAGTTGCTTTATAGCGTTTATCCATCTGACTTTTCGCACGGATTTTTTCCGCAATTTTTAAGCGTAGGGTTAATGGTAAGCATAAAAATAACGTTTGCAGCCATTTTTGATGTACTTTTTTACGGTAACGTTGATAGGCTATATCATCAATACAAAGCGTATCGCCATGGCAAAGTAAGATTTTTTGACCATATAAATCAATAAGTTGGTAAGTGGGTAAAAGCGTTAGACCACAATCTTGGGCAAACCGTTGACCAATTAAAAAATCACGATTGCCATGTTGAAAATAACATTTCACACCTTGTTGAGTTAAGCATTTAATCTGCACTTTGACCTTGTTGATCAGAGGTGAACTTTCATCATCACCAATCCAAAAATCAAATAAATCGCCTAAAATATAAAGAGATTCTGCATATGGTGCTTGATTCTGCATAAAATCACAAAAAAGTTTAGTTAAGTGCGGTCTGTTTTCGCTCAGATGTAAATCTGCAATAAAATAGGTTTTTCTCATTAGTTTTCTACACGATTTTTTGTGTAGAGTAACACATTTTTTATGTTGATTTGTACACATATTCCAGCAATTTCGCTATACTTAGCCAAATTTTTAAAGGAATAGACTTATGTTAAAATTACTTCGTGCCACTGTTGTCATTTTTTGTTGTATTTTAATTTGTATCTTCGGTTCAATTTATTCTTTCATCCGTTTTAAAAATCCAAGTAATGTCGGTATTATGGCTCGCTGGTTTGGGCGTCTTCACCCATTATTCGGCTTAAAAGTTGAACATCGCTTTCCAGACAATGCAGAAAAAATCGGACGTTGTATTTATATTGGTAACCACCAAAATAATTATGATATGGTGACAATTTCGTATATGGTGATGCCACGTACAGTCAGCGTAGGTAAAAAAAGTTTAATCTGGGTTCCTTTTTTTGGTTTATTGTACTGGGTAACGGGCAATATTTTAATTGAACGTGAAAATCGAACGAAAGCACATGGTACCATGAATGAAGTGGCTCGCCGCATTAATGATGATAATTTATCTGTGTGGATGTTTCCTGAAGGAACACGTAGTCGTGGGCGTGGCTTGTTACCGTTTAAAACCGGTGCATTCCATGCGGCTATCGCTGCGGGAGTACCTATTGTGCCAGTTGTCTGTTCAACGACACATAATAAAATCGACTTAAACCGTTGGGACAATGGTAAAGTGATTTGTGAAATGTTAGCACCCATTGATATTTCTGGTTATGATAAAGATAATGTGCGTGAGTTAGCCGCATACTGTCATGAGTTAATGGCAAAACGCATTGCTGAGCTTGATGCAGAAATTGCCCAACAGAGCTAATTTATTATGCCAGCACTTTCTCGCCGTCAGTTTTTCAAAAAAAGTTTTATTGCGACCGCACTTTCTACTTTGCCGCTCTCGCTTTGGGCAGCGACTCGCCAACCTTTATTTATCCCCCCTTTAATGGAAACTCGGCGTGGACGACCGATTTTTTTGACAATGCAAGCTGTTGACCATGCCTTAGAGTCTGGTAAAAATGTTGAGGTTTGGGGATTTAATGGTCAATACTTAGGACCGACAGTTAAAATTCGTCAGGGTGATTTTGCGAAAGTCAATTACCGTAACAATTTGTCACAAGCAGTTGCACTCAATATTCAAGGTATACAAGCGTCAGGTGAGTTACTTGGTGGAGTTGGACGTGTTTTACAGCCTAAAGAAACATGGTCACCGATAATTCCTGTCACTCAATCTGCGGCAACATGTTGGTATCATTCAGTCACTTTAGCGAATTCAGCTTACCAAACTTATCGTGGGTTAGTTGGGATGTGGATCATTGAAGATAACGAAAGTCGTCAGTCTCCGTTACCGCAAAAATACGGCGTAAATGATATCCCTCTGATTTTGCAAGATATGCGATTGAATAGTAATGGATTACAGTTATTTCAACAAAATGATCATAGCTTTTTAGGTAATCGCTTATTTGTAAATGGACAAGAAGCACCTTATTTAACTGTGCCTCGAGGTTGGGTTCGTTTGCGTTTAGTGAATGCTTCGCTTTCACGTAGCTACGAATTACGCTGTGATGATGAGCGTGATCTGCATTTAATTGCACAAGACCAAGGTTTCTTACCACAAGCTAAACAACTCAAATCCATTTTGTTGGCACCAAGTGAACGTATTGAGATTTTAATTGATTTAAATGAGGGCGATAATGTGAGTCTCATTGCGGGTGAAAAACGGCATTTTATGCATAAATTTACCGCACTTTTTGCCAGTGATGATGAATTAATTGAAAATACGGTATTAGAATTACGCCCTGAAGGACTGGCTTCTGTATTTTCTCAGCAAACTGTCACTCAGTTTAATACTGATGCTGTGACACATTTATCTGCTCAAATTGTTCAAGAACGTCATTTTCACTTCGATGTGACTACTGGCACAATAAATGATAAACACTTTGATCCAAGGCGTGTCACTACTGCTAAATTAGGCAGCACAGAACGTTGGATTTTAACCGCAACTCAACCAATGGGGTTTCGTATTCAAGGGGCTAAGTTTGTATTAGAAAAACTTGATGATAAGCCATTGGAGTTAAATGAAATCGCATGGAAAGACAGTATTTGGATTGCAGGTAAAGTACAACTCTTAGTTAAATTCGATAATGTGTCTTCAAATAATCATCCATTTATTTTTGGCTCTTCCAACTTAATGTTAGCAGATAAAGGTTGTATACGCTTATTAGTCGTACAATAGATTTGATAAAAAAGAAAACCGTTTTAAGTCAGTTTAAAACGGTTTTTTCATTTTAACTAAGTTTAAGTTAGTTCAGCTTAGTCTTGTAAAGGTCCACTGTTAAACATAGGCAGTCCCATCACTTTTAAACTATCGCGATAAATCCCAAGCAAATCTTTAGTTGAGATGTTTTGTAGTTCTTCTAATGGTTTATCTAATGAAGCAACAGTTGTCATTGTGAGCTGTTGAGGGCCAGATTCCCACAAGGCAATTTCAAATAGTGCTTGCCCACGACGCACATGGCTACCTGAACTGATTAACACCGCTTGTTTAATGTTGTGTTTGGCCAAAGCATAGCGAGAGAATAAGGCGTTTTCGACCGTTGATCTCGCATAGTCATCGGCATAAATTCGGTTTGCATTAACTCCTTTCTCAATCAGCCATTGCTTCATTAATTTACCTTCTGTTTGGTTATTTTTTGGCACTCCACCAGTCACAATAATTAACGCATGAGGATTTTGATTGGCAATTTCTAGTGTTTTTTCAAGGCGCTCAACTAGAATTTTATTCATACTACCATCTAATTCGAGTGCATAACCTAAAGTAATAATTGCAGAGTTGTCAGGTAGTTTCTCTTTTAAATGATCGGTGATTGGTGCAGAAGCAACTTTATCAATGGTTTTAAATACTTTTTCTAATAACGCATATTTTTCAGGTGCTAGTTGTTTAAGTTTATTTGCATAACTTGTGTATTTCTCTTGATTTCCTTTAAAGCGATTCCAAGCAGTTAAATAAATATGTGCTTTAACATCTTCTGGCGCAACTGTTAAAACTTTCTCATATAATTCAATGGCCTTGTCAACATTACCATTGTAAATATTTGAATTAGCCGCACCAAATAAGAAATCTACTCGATAAGGCTCTAATTCATAAGCTTGTAATAATAAATCCGCAATACGCTCCATATTACTTGGTAATTTTGCGGTAAAACCTGCGTTAGACACTCGAGCAGGAGAGTTTTGGATTTTTACCGCTTGTTCCAAGAGCTCATCGACAACTTGGCGTTGAGTAAGAAGTTGCTGATAGTCTAACTGAGGTTGTAACGTTTGTACTTCAGTTGCACTGATCGCAGAATTGGCGATTACAGCAGAGAGTGTTGTAACCAAGAAAAGCTTAAGTGATTTTTTCATAACGTTCTCCTAATTGAGTTAAAGACATAAAAGATCATGTTAAACAAAAATAGATTTTGTCATGTGCTTAAGGGGCTTTCTTTAAAAATAAACGTAGCACAACCATGGCATACATCATACTTGGTAAAGCAAACATTGCTGCGTAGAACAATATTGCTAAACTTTGTTCCCATAACGAAAAGACTTGCGTTTCTTGTAACGGATCATAGGCAATCAAAAAAGAAAGTGTTATTAAAGTATAAAAGAAACTAATGACACCAGAAAAAAAGGCAATTTGAACAAGGTTACGTTGGTGGTATTGATAACGGATACAAACAAGAGAAAATAAAAAAGCAGGTATTGTTGTGAGAAGGAAGACATAACCTAAATTGGTTGCATCAAATGCATTAAAGAATGGCAAAAATAATGAAAAAAGACACTGCGTCAAAAGAGGAAAAATGAGAAGTGTTTTTTTATTTGCCATAAGTTTTGTCCCTTGTGTAACGGAAGTAGTGCGCACTAACAATGTCAACACGCACTACGAGGTTCTTTATTAGCGTTTTGATTTCTTAATAAATTTCATTAAACGCTTACGTTTACGTAATTGATTTGGCGTGAGCTTATTACGTTTACCTGCAAATGGGTTATTACCTTCTTGGAATAATAAACGAATTGGCGAACCAATAATTTTCAAACTGCGGCGATAATAATTTGATAGATAACGTTTATAAGAATCAGGTAATTTATCCATTTGGTTACCGTGCACCACAATAATTGGTGGGTTATAGCCACCTGGGTGTGCGTATTTCAACTTAATGCGACGACCGCTCATCATTGGTGGTTGATGTTCGTCCGTTGCCATTTGCAAAATACGGGTCAACATTGAAGTAGTCATTTTTTGTGTTGCGCAAGCATAGGCTTCTTGGATTGAATCGAATAAATTACCAACCCCACTACCATGTAGTGCTGAGATAAAATGAACACGCGCAAAATCAATAAAGTCTAAACGACGATCAAGTTCAGATTTCACTTGATCTTTAATATCTTGATTTAAGCCATCCCATTTATTGACCACAATAACTAACGAACGACCCGCATTTAGAATAAAGCCCAGTAACGAAAGATCTTGATCTGAGACACCTTCGCGTGCATCAATTGTTAATAATACGACATTGGCATCTTGGATAGCTTGTAAGGTTTTGATGACTGAGAATTTTTCTACTGCTAAATGCACTTTACCACGCTTACGTACGCCTGCCGTATCAATAATCGTATATTGTTGCCCATCACGTTCCATCGGAATATAAATACTATCTCTGGTTGTGCCAGGCAAATCATAAACGACAACGCGATCTTCGCCTAAAATACGATTGGTTAGAGTAGATTTACCTACATTTGGGCGACCAACGATAGCAATCTTAATATTTTTATCTTGTGCTTCGACTTCTTCTGCAAGGGCATCATCTAAAAGTGCGGTATCTTCTTCGTTAGAAAAGTCAAAATCTTGATCCCATTCGTCTTGTTCATCATCTTGAGAAACTTCTGAATTTTCTACCGCACTTTGCTCGTCCAATTCTGTATTCATTCTTTCTGCAATGGGGGCAAGCACTTGTTCCATCAAAGCAGAAACACCGCGTCCTTGCGAAGCTGCAATTTGTTCTACTTCACCTAAACCCAATTGATAAAATTCAGCACAATGGGAATCCGCATCAATACCATCGGTTTTATTCGCGACGACAACCGTGATTTTATGTTGGCGTTGGCGTAAGTAGTTGGCGATACCAATATCCGCTGAAGTTAAACCTGCTCGTGCATCCACTAAAAATAAGACGACATCGGCTTCTTCAATGGCAAGCAACGATTGCTCCGCCATTTTTTCTTCCACACCTTCTTCTGTACCATCAATACCGCCAGTATCAATAACAATAAAATCATAACCAGCAATATTTGCCTGACCATATTTACGATCACGAGTTAAGCCTGGGAAATCCGCTACCAACGCATCACGGGTACGTGTTAAACGATTAAATAATGTTGATTTCCCGACATTAGGGCGACCAACAAGAGCAACTACAGGCGTTGTCATAAAAACCTCTTATTCAGAATTTCTGCCTATGAATTTATAGCACAGTTAAAAATCAAACTATTATAGCGGATTCTGTGAAAGATGAGAAATGGACAAGTAGGGGCAGATGGGATTATAGGGAAATAATTTTAGAATACTTGAAAATAAAGCGATCAAATAATAAAAAGTGCGATTTTTTAACCGCACTTTTATCTTGAAAGGAATGTATTTAAATGGTTGATTTACGTGTAAAACCAATATAAATACAGAAAATAAATCCAGCAAGCAGTGCATAAGGCGTGTAATTTGAAATGCCCGCGCCAGATGCTGCTAGAGTGAGATTGTGTGCTGTAGCTGCACCAAGCAACATTCCGATGATAAAGAATGTCGCGTCATTATTCCCTTCCCCAACGTGAACTAATTGTTTACCTGGGCAGCCACCACCTAAAGAGAAGCATAATCCACATAATGACATTCCCAAGAAATTCCATAAGTATTGGTTATGTGCGATAGGTTGTTTTTCAAAACCTAAATTGAATTGACCTAATAATGCATTGGTGATCATCGAAAACAGAACAATTGCAATGACGCCATTTAATAATGAGTTATCTCGGAACAAAATAAAGTTACGGAACGCGCCGATAGAGCAGAAGCGAGAACGTTGCATTAATACACCAATAAGCCCCCCCGCAGCAAGTGATAACCAAATATTTGCATGTTGTGAACCAGGGCCTTTTTCTGAGAAGAAAATTGGTAAACCTTCCCCGAAACTAAATCGAGTAATCAAGAAAACGAGCAAAATTATGCTCACTGCGATTGCTATAAAGCTCGTGTATTTATTTTGTTCAATTGCTTTTCCTAAAGAAAAATCACGCTTTGCAAAAAAGATTCCACCTAATACACCAACGAATAAACCAGCAATACCAGCAATGCTTGTTAAATCACCACCACCTAAGCGGAGATATGCACGCCAGGGGCAACCTAAAAAGGTTAATGCACCAAGCATAGAAAAAAAGCCTAGAATCATGCGAATGAAAGGGCTTGAGCCACCACGAGGACGAAACTCTTTGCTAAATAATGCGCTGATTAAAGCGCCTAAAATCAACCCAATGATTTCTGGGCGAATATATTGTAGTGGAGTAGCTTGATGTAGGCCAACAGCACCAGCAGTGTCACGTAAGAAACAAGCTGCGCAAAAGCCCATATTACCAGGATTGCCATTATAGGTTAGAAGTGGAGCAACGATACCAAGTGCAGCACCTGCAACCACAGGCCAAGAAATAATTTTCATAATTAGACCTTTGTGATATCTGAAGTTGAATTAAATTGTGAATGTTTTTAATTAATTAAAAACGAATAGATTGTATGAAATGCGGACACAATATGCAAAGTGAATTTGTAATTATTTTTCACACGAACAAAGAATGGTCAGATAAAGGGAAAATATTGATTTTGAAGAACAAAAAGCCACTTTAAAAAGTGGCTCTCTTTAAGAATTCATTGGCGGAACGGACGGGACTCGAACCCGCGACCCCCTGCGTGACAGGCAGGTATTCTAACCAGCTGAACTACCGCTCCGTAGTAGAATAAAATTGGCGGAATGGACGGGACTCGAACCCGCGACCCCCTGCGTGACAGGCAGGTATTCTAACCAGCTGAACTACCACTCCGCACAGGTGAGAGGTATATTAATGACGAACAGGTGCTTCGTCAACTTTTTTTTGCATATTTATCGTTACTTGATTAATCAATGAACGATCTTGTTAATGGTTATTTTGTTCTTCGAGTCGCTTTTTCCATAAGCAATTTCCTTTACTTTTTTTATGTAATAATTGAATGTAATCAAGGTGTGCTTGTAATTCGTCTTCATTTGGCTGTAAGCATGTTAAATTTTGTGCAAAGTTGACCGCACTTTGTATCTGTTCTTGCTTGGCTGCGATAATCACTTCAGGCTCGTTTTCATCAAATAAACTGGTTTGCCCACCCGTCATTGTTAAGTAAACATCGGCTAGAATCTCCGCATCCAGTAATGCGCCGTGTAACGTTCGTTTACTGTTATCAATACCGAGTCGATCACAAAGAGCATCTAAGCTATTGCGTTTACCTGGGTACATTTGGCGTGCCATTTGTAAGGTATCTGTGACTAAACAAATATTGTCAGTGTTGATATTTAAATTGAGCTTTTTAAATTCATAATCCATGAAGCCCACATCGAAGGGAGCATTATGTATCAGTAATTCTGCTCCTTGAATGTAATCAATGAATTGTTGCGCAATTTCATTGAAACTTGGCTTGTCTGCTAACATTTCATCTGTAATCCCATGGACTTTGACGGCTTCTGGATCCACAGGGCGATCTGGCTTGATATATAAGTGAAAGTTATTACCTGTGAGACGTCGGTTAATCATTTCGACGGCCCCTATTTCGATGATGCAATGACCTTCGTAATGTGCACCAAACTGGTTCATACCTGTAGTTTCGGTATCCAGTACAATTTGGCGAGTTGGATTGATTGATACACTCATTTTTCTTATCTATATATTTGGCTTAATTTCAGTTATGATTCTGGTTTAATTCCGAATTGTAACAAAGATTATGCAAAAACAAATTGAAATTTTTACAGATGGTTCTTGTTTAGGCAATCCTGGCGCAGGTGGGATTGGGATATTATTGCGTTATAAACAACATGAAAAACAGATTTCAAAAGGCTATTTTTTAACAACTAATAATCGGATGGAATTATTGGCTGTGATTGAGGCGTTAAACAGCTTAAAAGAACCTTGTATAGTGACTTTACACAGTGATAGTCAGTATATGAAAAATGGGATCACAAAATGGATTTTTAACTGGAAGAAAAATAATTGGCGGGCAAGTACGGGTAAACCAGTAAAAAACCAAGATTTGTGGATAAAATTAGATCAAGCTATCCAGCCTCATACGATCAATTGGCAATGGGTTAAAGGGCACTCTGGGCACATTGAAAATGAAATTTGCGATCAGTTAGCCAAAGCTGGTGCGGAAAATCCAACTTTAACAGATACAGGTTATCAGCCAGAGTAAAACGTTATAGAAATCGACTGTACTTTTGTTATTTAAGCGAGATAGTTTGTCGCTATGAGCTTAAACATATCTAAATTTTTTATGCATTAATAAATGTAAGTAATTAGTGTTGTGTCTAAATTAATGTATATGAGTAGAATTGATATACATTAATCTTTTATCGTATAAAATACCTACTTTCAATGATGTTAAAAAATGCAAGGAAAAAATGAAAAAAAATCTTATCACAGCCTCTCTTTTATTTGCTTTACCGAGTTTCGTTTTTGCTCAAACTGAGCTTCAACTGATCAATGTTTATTCTGCTTATGCTATACCAGTCAGCCAAGATAAAACAGCTTCGTCTGTGACAGTTTTAACGGAGAAAGAATTTTCAGCGCGTAATGCAACTTATGTGAGTGATGTATTAAAAACGGTCCCTAGTGTTGCATTAGGGATGAGTGGTGGACGTGGTACATTGACCAGCCTGTTTCTACGTGGAGCAAATTCAAATCAAACAGCAGTAATTATTGATGGCGTAAAAATGAAGCCTGCTTCTAATTTAGGCTTTGATTTCGGTGGCTTAAGCTTGAGTAATATTGAACGTATTGAAATTTTACGCGGTGAACAATCGGCTCTTTGGGGCAGTGATGCAATGGGCGGTGTCATTTATATCACAACAAAGAGCGGGCTTTATCAAGAAAAACCTTTCCATCTTGATGTTGATCTCGGTATGGGGTCCCATGGGACATTTGATGCTTCAGCGACACTTTCTGGTTACAAACAAGGATTGTATTACGCACTACATGGTGCTAGCCATTATACTAAAGGGATTTCTTCATTAAGTACGAACAAATTCTCTTATACTTCAAAAACGGGTAATGCGTTTTCAACAGGTGGTGCAGTAGAAAAAGATAAATTCCAACGTGATAATGGTGCCTTTCGTATTGGTTATGATGATAATCATAAAGGTATTGAGTTTTTAGCATCCCATTCTTCACAAACGGTGCACTTTGATGAAACTTATGATCGTTCAGAAACATTTTACGATGATCAGACTCGCACACGTGAAACTTTATTTAAGTTGAGTGGTTATATTGGAAATGAGCAAGAATTATTTAAGCAAAAAGTCATCTTGAGTAACCTGAAAACGGATAGCGACACCTTTACAACAGAAAATCTTTATGATCCTACTACCTATGCCAAAATAGGTACGGTGCCAAGTAAAAGTGCTTACGATGCGAAAAAAATGGCAGCGAGTTATCAATTAGATGTCAATTTTGATCGTGAAGGTACGGTAACACAAGCGGTCAGCGTTTTAGCTGAGTATCAACATTCAAGTTATGATTCGAGTCATTACACGAATGGTAAGAAAACATTAATCGAGAAAAGTATTGCAGCTGAATATCGTTTGTTAACGGAAACTGATCATAGCTTAGCCTTAAGTGGACGTTTTACAGATAATACGCCTTATCAAAATGCCTCTACTGGGCGCATTACAGGTGCGTACCGCCTATCGCCAAATTTCCGTGCCCATGCTAGTTTCGGAAGTGCTATTCAAAATCCCACTCTAATTGATTATTATGGTTATTTTGGTAATTATCGCGGTAATCCTAATTTAAAGCCTGCTAAAAGTTTGGGTGGAGATGTTGGCTTATTAATGGAAAGTCATGATAAACGCCAGAGTTTAGATATCACTTATTTTGCGCGTAATGTGAAAGATTTTATCGCTAATAACCGTACTTATACTTCATCAATTAATCTTGATGGTACAACTAAAGTAAAAGGGGTAGAGGTCGTGTATAGCGGCAAGTTAATGGAGCTTTTGACAGCTTATGCAAATTACACATTCACCCAAACAAAAGACAGCCAAAATGTTGAATTGCCTCGTCGTCCGAAACATTTAGCGAATGCTGGCTTCACTTATCAAATGACACCAGCACTCAGTAGCGATTTTAATATTTCCTATGTAGGTAAACGTTTGGATACTTATCCTCAAGCAACTAAATTACCTTCTTATACTTTAGTGAATTTAGGTGCGAATTATCAGTTTGCTAAAAACGTGACGGTTTATGTAAACGTAAATAACGTTTTTGATAAAAAATATGAAAATATTCTTGGCTATGGGCAAGATGGTCGCAATGTTTATGTTGGCTTAAAAGGATCATTCTAACCTGAACGGGCGTGGGAACACGCCCTTTTGTTATGTTCAAAATTCTGAAAATAGTTACCGCACTTTTATTGACTATCAGCACAGCACAAGCAGCACAGTTTGTATCGCTTAATCTTTGTGCAGATCGCTTATTGATCGAACTTGCTCGTACTGAACAAATTGCTGCAATGTCGAATTATTCAGCTAACTCGCTGATGATGCTGGATAAAGTCAATGTTGATAAACCGCAAATTGAAGCAAAATTAATCGATTTATTACCTTATTTAGATAAAACCTTGTTGATTAACGAACAGTTTTATCCGCAATTAGTGGAAAAATTACGATCTTTAGGCGTAAAAGTAGAAAATATCGTGGACCCACAAACGCCAGAACAGCTGTTTGCGCTGATTTTACGCTTAGGCAAGCTCACTGATAATCAAAGCAAAGCAGAACAATTAGTCGAAAAACTGAAATTGCAAGATTTCCGCCTAAAGTTACCTCTTGCACAAACTTTGATGTTGTCCGATACAGGCATTGTAGAAAGTCAGTTTCAACCCTACCGTACTTTACTTGATTTACTCGGGCTATTACCACTTGAGACAGGCTTAACCCAACAAAATTTTTCCTTGGAAAAATTATTACTCAGTCAGCCCAATGTACTTATCCGTCTTACAGATAAACAAGGTTACAATGAACAAGCAGAACTGGTTAATCATCCCATTTTGCAAAAAATCTTCCAAAATCGACCGCTTGCCACAATTCCACTTAAATATAGCTACTGTTTTGATCATGGACTATGGCTAGGAGCAGAACAAATTTATCAGCAACTGAATAAAATAAACGACAAAAAATGATACAGCCTAAAACCCTAAACCTCATTTTATTGCTAACATTGCTCGCCTTAATTTCGTTTGCCTGTGGCTATCAGCTTAGTCAATTTACCGCACTGGCTAACGCAGAAGGTATTTTGACTGATATGCGTTCGCTAGTGTTGTCGGATATTCGCCTACCACGCATTTTATTAGCCGTACTCACAGGAGCAAGCCTTGCTCTCGCAGGCAATGTGATGCAAGGTATTTTCCAAAATCCACTGGCAAGCCCCGGATTATTAGGCAGTGCCAACGGTGCAACCACTGCGAGCGTATTTATTCTCTACTACTTTTCTGCTCCCTTTACAGTATTGTTATTTGGCGGCATTTTCGGGGCATTATTGAGCTTTCTCATCGTTTATTTTATAGCCCGAAATTACGGCACAACCATGATGATTTTAAGTGGGGTAGCGGTCAATATGTTACTAGGTTCAGCGATTGCCTTACTACTTTCCAACGCCCAAAGCCCTTGGGCATTGGCAGAGCTTTACCGCTGGCTACAAGGCTCGTTAATCTGGGCAAAATTAGATACCTTATTGATTTCTTTACCGATTGTGGTTCTCGGCATCGCTTGCATTTACAGCCAACGCCGTTATGTTGATTTACTCACCTTCGGCGAAGAAACGGCTAGCACAATGGGCATAAACCTAAAACGTAGCTTTTTTATCACCACATTCGGCGTAGCCTTGTTGGTGGGAGCAACCATTCCCCAAACGGGCACTATCGGATTTATCGGCTTAATTGCACCGCACTTTGCTCGTATCTTGCTTAAAAAACGCCCTTCACAGCTTTATCTCACCAGTAGCCTTATTGGTGCGTTATTACTGTTAATCGCCGATCTCGGCATTTTATATCTGCCATTTTTCTCGCATATCTACATCGGCACGCTCACCGCCATTATTGGAGCACCAGTGTTGATTTGGATTTTGCTCACGCAACAGCGGAGGCTTTATGATTAAAGTTGAAAATCTGAGCTTGCCGTATGGTTTAAAGAATGTGAATTGCCACATTCCACAAGGAAAACTTGTTGGCATTATGGGGGCAAATGGGGCAGGAAAATCTACACTATTAAAATCCATTGCAGGGATTTTGCCCTTATCAGCGAAGCAAACAAGCGGTCAAATTTGGTTAAATTCTTGCAAATTAAGCGCAATGTCCGCCTCGCAGAAAAGCCAGCAGATTGCCTATCTCGCTCAAAACACCACCATTTATTGGGATTTATCTGTCTATGATGTCATTGCTCTTGGCTTATCGTCCCCACTGAAAAAAAGTGATGAACAGCAAAAAGTGCGGTCAATTTCACAAAATTTTTCTGTTGAACATCTGCTCGACAAACCTTTCCAACAGCTTTCAGGTGGAGAAAAAACAAGAGTACAGCTTGCTCGTTGTTGTATCAAAAACAGCCCCATTTTACTGGCGGACGAGCCTATTGCTGCTCTCGATCCTTATTATCAAATCGACATTATGCAACAGCTCAAAGCTCTCACACCTGAACAAACGTGCGTAGTGGTTATCCATCATTTATCTCTAGCTTATCGTTTTTGTGATGAAGTGCTCTTACTGAAAAACGGTGAAATCATCGCCAGTGGCGAAACACAAGCGGTGCTCAATCCGCAAAATCTTGCAAAAGGGTTTGGGATTAGGGCAGAAGTGGATAGGGAAAGAAAAGAAATTTTAGGCATAGATAAATTAAAAATTGAGTGCTAAAACAAACTCTGTTGCCCAATTAAAAACTCAGGTTTGGCTTTTACTGAAAATCCATATTCGGTTAAATAGCCTTTTAAGCTCTCAATATTGTAGAAAGAATGGCTTTTGGTGGTGTTTTGGAAATAGAGATAGAGCTGGTCGAATTCATTTTTGCGTTGGTAAAGTAACTTGGCTAAATGTTGTAATTCGCTTTCATTATAACGGTAGTCGTGGCGTTCTGCTGCTGATTGCGCTTTCCACCAATTTGGATTACGACCATGTAGGCGTAAATAAGCGGTGCGTTGATTGGCGTAAAATTGAAAAGCGGGCAAGCCGATATTCTGTGGATAGTCTACATTACACCAAATCAAATTTTGTTTACCTTGAAAATAATCCAGTACAGATTGGATATGCCAACTGGCATGGCGAAATTCAATGACTAAGGGATAGCCTTCAAACCAAGACACCAACTCCGCAAGATAATAACGATTGGCTTGAGTGCGTTCAAAACTCGAGGGAAACTGAATAAACAAATTTGCTAAGCAATTTTGTTCTATCAACGGCCGTAACGCATTTAAAAAGGCTTCCGCTTGTTGTTTAAGTGCGGTGCGTTTATGGCTAAAATCCTGATGCAATTTCACCGAAAATCTCAACCGCTCTTTTGCCTTTTCCACCATACCCTGCAACGCCTTCGCCCCAATCGGTGCGTGAAACGTGCTATTGATTTCAATGGCATCATAATGCTGGCTGTAAATCGTCAAAAAATCAGATTTATCTGTACCAAATGGATAAAGAGAACCGATTAGATCCGTATCGCTATAACCGCCTGTGCCGAGGTAGATGTGGGGTGTTTGCATTTTACTATTCATTAGACTCTAAAGCGCCTTTTTGACTTTTCAACAAGCGGTCAAAATCGCTTTCAAATTTGCGATCTTGAATAACACGGTATTTTTCAAACTCTGTTTCGGCATAAAGTTTTGCTTCATCAAAACTGATTTTGCCTTTGTTGTCTAAAATCGGTAAATCATCCGCATTTAAGAAAATATCCAACCGCTTTGCCCAATCTTCCATTGCCATTGGAATTTGTCGTCTAGCACGTCGCTCTGCAAGGTCTAAAAACGCATTGACGATAGCCCCCAAATCTTTTAACTCTTCATTATTCAAGTAGTTCTTTGCTACCGATACATCGCATTTTAAGATTTTGCCATCAGGCGATTTCGCCCAAGTGCTCAATCCCATATTCGGCTTATTGCTGTCTGCTCGTTCCCGAATCAATTCCGCTGCAGTATGTTGATGAATAGCGTAATGCAGTTTGTTTTGCACAGTAGCAAAAAACTGCTTGGTTGTGGGAGCATCTTTGTTGTAATCCACCGCTGTGGCATAAATATCAGTAATCTTCTGATAAAAACGGCGTTCCGATAAGCGAATTTCACGGATTTCTTCTAGCAAACGCTCAAAATAATCTTCTCCCAAGAACGAACCGTTTTCCATTCGTTCCCGATCTAGCACATAGCCTTTCATCGAAAACTCACGCAAAATCTGTGTCGCCCACTGACGAAACTGTGTTGCTCGCACGGAATTAACCCGATAGCCAACAGAAATTACGGCATCTAAATTATAGTGTTTAGTGTTGTAATTTTTGCCATCTGTGGCAGTTGCCGAGAAAATCTCGGTAACTGAAAAAGGGTCTAACTCACCATCTTTAAAAATATTTTTTAAATGCAGAGAAACATTATCACTAGAGCATTCAAACAGTTCAGCAATACGTTTCTGTGTTAACCAAATTTCGCCATTTTCATAATGAACTTCAATACTTTGATCGCCAGTTTGATTAGTGAAAATCAAAAATTCGGCAGTGCTGTTACGGATAAGTTTGCTCATCATTAAATACCTTTGCAAAATCTGTGTAAATTTTACCGCTTGTTGTGATTTTGTCGAATAGAAATATGAAATTTTCGACAGAGATCGCAAAATGCGTAATTTTTTAGATGAGAAGAAAAGACGGAATAACAGGAAAGCGGTCAGAATGTTGGTAAAATTTGCAAAATTTTATTGAAATCGGACCGCTTGCTAATCAAAAAACTAGATTAAATAAATTGCATTCGATATTTCTTATAAAAGTAAGATGACTGCTGAATATGCTTTATAAAATTTATTACATTATCAAGAATATTCTCGGAACTCATTATTTTAGAAAGAAATTCTTCCGATTTGCCATCCCTAGACCAATCATTAAGGGAAGTTTCTTTAGGAGCAATAATATATAAATATGGTTTTATACATCTTTCAAGTTCGATAAAATCATCAATATCTCTTAGATTAGTTGATATTCCTGAGGCATCCTCATAGTATCCATTTTGTGTTTCTTTTGGATCAATACATTTGCCTCCAATAAAACTTGCTCGATCAAACAAATGTTCTGGATAAATATTTCTTTCTTTTTGTATATTAAATTTATCGTAGTAAGTAAAGAAATCAGATGCATTAGTTCTTATAATAACAAGATTATTGAATAGATTATCTCTATCTCTAAATAAAATTATATCTCTTATATTAATTTCAACTCTTGCATTTCCAGTTCTTATTATATACATATTTTCTGTAAATGGACTTTTTTCAATTGAACTTAAAAGATTATCCCCTTCATGTAAATCCATATGCCATAGAAAGTCATTTTTATTTATGTCATTCAAATCATTAATTAAATTACATATATTAATATTATTTTCCATCAAAGAAACTTTTTCTATTTCGGGAGAGTTTTTTCTTATAACACGATCAAATTCATATAAAAATTTTTCTCTACAATATTTTTTCTCCTCGTGGTGTTTTATATAATTTTCTATACTTTCAACATCCTTAAATCTATCTATAGGATTTCTTCTTAGGCAGATGTTTATTATGGAATCAAGGATATCTGTACTACTTAATTCGTCAATTCCTGCAAAAGTTCTACCATATTTTAACCAGAACATTATTTGCCCAAATGAAAAGATATCAGAAAAATATGAAACTTTTCCTCCCTTAGTTGATTGCTCTGGAGCACTAAAATCCCTATTACCAAGCCTCTCATTAGAATTAGTATGAGATTCTTTGGCATAAAAAGACTCATTAAAATGAGCTATACCAAAATCCCCAATAACAAGATCAATTTTACGCTCATTTTCATTATAATTAATAAATATATTTTCAGGCTTTATATCCCTATGAATAACATTGTTGGAATGAATATATTTTAACCCTTCAAGAAGTTGATAAAATATTAATTCTCTTAATCTTGATTGCTCTTCATCTGATAAAAGATCTAGAATCCTTTTTTTAAAGGAAGATAAATTCATATCATAATATTTTGATATTATAATATAATAGCTTTCATCTATAATATTGACTTTATCTAAATGATATTGTTCAATAATTCTTTTGTGAAAAGAAAGTTGAGCTAACGCAAAATATTCATCTTTAAACCTTTTTATTTTATTGTTATCAGAATTAAACTTTAAAAATTTTATAACAAATTTTTTTGTCCTTTTCTAAATAAGTAGACATAAGAGTTACCTCCTTCGCCTAACTGTCTATCGAACTTGAATTTCCCAACATTTGTATCAATTTCATTAGATTTCAGATAATCAACTAACTTACACATATAATATCCTTAATAATAATTTCTTAAATAAGATTTTATTTTCTACTTCATCGCCACACTCAACCATTTCAACATCATCTTCTCATCCCACCCCTTCCTTCTCGCATAATCCACCGCTTGATCTTCGTCAATTCGACCAAGAGTGAAGTAATTGCTCGCTGGGTGGGAGAAGTACCAGCCGCAGACGGAGGCGGCGGGCCACATGGCGTAGCTTTCGGTGAGTTTCATGCCGATGCGTTGTTCCACTTCCAATAAATCCCAGATGATCTGTTTTTCAGTGTGTTCTGGGCAGCTTGGGTAGCCGGGGGCGGGGCGGATGCCGATGTATTCTTCACGAATTAAACGGTCGTTATCCATGGTTTCATCTGAATAGCCCCAAATTTTAGTGCGAAGCTCAAAGTGAAGATATTCCGCCATGGCTTCGGCTAAACGGTCGCCGACCGCTTGCAGTAAGATGGCGTTGTAGTCGTCCCCTGCGGCTTTATAGCCTTCCACTAAGTCATGTTCTTCAATCCCTGCACAAACGGCGAACATACCGAACCAGTCTTGCTGCCCGCTCTCTTTATCGGCGATAAAGTCGCTCAAGCAAAGGTTGTATGGGCTTTTGCTGTTTTTGCCCCGTTCGGTTTGTTGGCGTAAGTTATAGACTTTGCCCATTGGCGAAGTGCGGTCGGAATTTGCAAAAATTTCAATATCATCGCCCGCTCGACAAGCTGGGAAAATCCCCATTACGCCACTTGGGTTGAGTTTGCCGTTTTGCTCTAATTCGTCTAACACTTTTTGGGCATCATTCCATACTCGGCGAGCTTCTTCACCACCTTCAGGATAATCAAAGGCATCAGGGTAGCCGCCCATCAAGCCCCATAACATAAAGAATGGCGACCAGTCGATAAATTTGCGTAAAGTGGCAATCGGCACGTTTTTATATTCGATAATGCCCGTTTGTTTTGGCTGTGGCACTTTATAATCCGCCCATTCGCCCGCAAAAGCATCAAAGCGGTTGGCTCGAGCCTCTTCAATCGGCAACTGTTTGCGTGGAGCTTTTTTGTTGGCAAAGACGTGCTGAATTTGTTCATATTCCTTTTTCATTCGTTCCCACAATTCCGCTTTGGTGTCTGGGTTCATCAAGGCTGCACAAACCGTTACCGCACGAGAAGCGTTGGTGGTATAAACCACTTCGTGCTTATATTTTGGATAGAGTTTAATCGCTGTATGTTCTTTTGACGTAGTCGCTCCGCCAATCATCACCGGCAGATTTAAGCCTAAACGGGTCATTTCGCCTAAGAAATATTCCATTTCATCGAGGGATGGGGTGATTAATCCGCTTAAGCCGATAATATCCGCTTTTTCATCAATCGCTGTTTGAATGATTTTATCCGCTGGTACCATTACGCCTAAGTCAATCACCTCAAAGTTGTTACATTGCAATACAACGCTGACGATATTTTTACCGATATCGTGAACATCGCCTTTCACCGTGGCAATCACTACTTTACCTGCCGATGAGCCTTTCTGTTTGGTCGCATTGATAAATGGCTCTAAGTAAGCCACCGATTGCTTCATCACACGAGCGGATTTTACCACTTGCGGTAGAAACATTTTGCCATCGCCAAATAGCTCGCCCACCACGTCCATACCGTCCATTAATGGACCTTCGATTACTTCTAATGGCGAGCTAAATTTCAAGCGAGCTTCTTCGGTGTCTTCAATAATATGATTGGTAATCCCTTTGACTAAAGCGTGTTTCAAGCGTTCTTCTACGCTCCAAGTTCGCCACTCGGCGACGCTGTTATCTTCCTGATGAGCAGTCGAATTTCGGTATTTTTCTGCAAGTTCAATCAGTTGTTCAGTTGCATCTGGATGACGGTTTAGCACCGCGTCTTCAATGATGTTACGCATTTCAGGATCGAGATCATCATAAATCGCCAACTGCCCCGCATTGACGATTCCCATATCCATGCCTTGCTTAATGGCGTGATAAAGGAAAACGGCGTGAATGGCTTCACGCATCACATTATTGCCTCGGAATGAGAAAGAGACGTTAGACACACCGCCCGAAATTTTGGCGTGCGGTAGGCTCTGTTTAATTCGCCCTACCGCATTGATGAAATCCACACCGTAGTTGTTGTGTTCTTCAATCCCTGTGCCGATAGCGAAAATATTTGGGTCAAAAATAATATCTTCAGGCGGAAATCCCACTTGATCCACTAAAATGCGGTAGGCTCTGGTACAGATATCTACTTTACGATCTTCTGTATCCGCTTGCCCCACTTCATCAAACGCCATCACCACCACAGCCGCACCATAACGGCGAACCAGCTTGGCTTGCTGAATAAATTTCTCCTCACCTTCCTTTAAAGAAATCGAGTTCACGATTGCCTTGCCTTGCACCACTTGCAAGCCTGCTTCAATCACTTCCCATTTAGACGAATCGATCATCACTGGCACTTTTGCTGCATCAGGTTCGGTTGCCATAATGTTTAGGAAACGCACCATACATTTTTCCGAATCGAGCAAGGCTTCGTCCATATTGACATCGATGACCTGTGCCCCGTTTTCCACCTGCTGAATGGCAATTTCAATGGCTTCGGCAAATTTTTCTTCTTTAATTAGCTTTTTAAATTTAGCCGAACCCGTTACGTTATTGCGTTCGCCCACATTGACGAATAGGCTATCTTCATCAACGGTTAATGGCTCAAGCCCAGATAAACGCATAGCGGTTTTAATTTCAGGGAGCTGACGGGGCTTGATGCCTTCCATTGCTTCGCTAAAGGCTTTGATATGTTCAGGCGTTGTCCCACAGCAACCGCCGACAATGTTCACAAAACCTTGTTCCGCCCATTCTTTTAAATGAGCCGCCATTTCTTCCGCACCTAAATCATAGCCACCAAAGGCATTTGGCAAGCCTGCGTTAGGGTGAACAGACACATAGGTTTCGCTGATTTTCGACATGGCTTCTACATATTGACGAAGCTCTTTCGGGCCTAAGGCACAGTTCAAGCCGAAAGTAAGTGGTTTAACGTGGCGTAGAGAATTGTAGAAGGCTTCGGTGGTTTGTCCCGAAAGGGTTCGCCCAGAGGCATCAGTGATCGTGCCTGAAATCATAATTGGCAAAATCACGCCCAATTCTTCAAACACTTGGTCAATCGCAAAGGCAGCTGCTTTAGCGTTTAAGGTATCGAAAATGGTTTCGATCATAATCAGATCAGAGCCACCTTCGATCAAGCCACGAGTCGCTTCCGCATAGGCATCGACCAATTCCATAAAAGTAACATTACGAAAACTAGGATCGTTTACATTCGGTGAAATAGACGCTGTGCGGTTGGTTGGGCCTAAAATCCCTGCCACAAAACGAGGCTTTTCTGGGGTGCTGTATTTATCTGCCGCCAAACGAGCCAATTTCGCCCCTGTAAAATTGAGCTCATAAGCTATCGCTTGTAATTCATAATCGGCTTGGGCAATGGTGGTTGAACTGAAAGTATTGGTTTCAATAATATCTGCACCAGCCGCCAAATATTTCTCGTGAATGGCTTTAATCAACAACGGTTGGGTTAGAGTTAATAAATCGTTATTGCCACGCAAATCAATTAGGCTATTTTTAAAACGCTCGCCACGAAAATCTGCCTCGGTGAGTTTATATTTTTGGATCATCGTCCCCATCGCACCGTCTAGAATGAGGATTCGTTGTGCGAGCAGATCTTTAAGTTGTTGTGTTTGATTTTTCAAAAGTATAGTGTCCATTTTTTGAGAGTTTTATCAATGAAATGAATAATAAAAAGCCACTATAACACTGTCAAATTTTATCTTTTGTTTTATATCAGAATGAGATGAAACCAAAATAAGGTTATTTGTGGTATTCGCGAGCACCAAAAATAGCAGTACCAATTCGCACCATTGTCGAACCACACTTAATTGCGCTAGCCATATCATCGGTCATGCCCATCGAAAGCGTGTCAATTTGAGCCTCTGGTAGTGCTTGTTGTAACGCTATAAATAAACTTTTCATTGCATTAAAGGCCTGTTCTTGTTGTTGAAGATCATCTGTTGGTGCTGGAATTGCCATTAAACCTCGTAAGCGTAAGTGCGGTAAGTTTTGGACGTGTTTTGCTAACACCAGCATGTCGTTTGGTACAATACCTGATTTGCTGTTTTCATCGCTAATATTAATTTGAATTAAGACATTTAATGGTGCTTTGTAATAAGGACGTTGTTCATTTAGCCGATCAGCGATTTTTATACGATCGAGTGTTTGCATCCAGTCAAAGTGTTCTGCGACTAAACGTGTTTTATTCGATTGTAATGGACCAATAAAATGCCATTCCAACTCGATATTTTGCTGTTGAAAATAAGCGATTTTATCAATACCTTCTTGTACGTAATTCTCGCCAAATGCGGTTTGACCCGCTTGATAGGCTTGATAGATATCTTCGACAGTTTTTGTTTTCGAAACAGCTAATAATTTGACCGCACTTTGTGGGCGATTAGCTTGGGTTAAATAGTGATTTATTTGAGTTTGAATTTGCGTAATATTTTGTTGGATTGTCATACAGAGAGTATCCTATGCGGAAATCGTTTGCGATTGTCATTGAATGAAAAAATATTAGCTATATTACAAGAACTTGTTGGATTTTAAAAATTTATAATATTTTTGCATTTTCCGTTTGACAACCCCAGTAAATTTAGGTATTTCTTACACATTCTTTTTTATTTTTAACTAAGATGATGAATAAACGCACTTCAGTAACGATGATTATGATGACCACCACTATTATTATGATGAATAGTGCGGGTTAGTGCGTAGCAAAAAGATCGAATTCGACAAAACCCGTACTCAGTAAAAAGTGCGGGTTTTTTTATCAAATTTTTATAATATTTTAAAATTCACAACATCTAGGAGATTTGATTATGCGTGTATTAAAATTCGGAGGCACTTCCTTAGCCAATCCAGAACGTTTTTCTCAGGCAGCACAACTTATTGAAAAAGCACATTTTGAAGAACAAGCCGCAGGGGTTTTATCTGCACCTGCTAAAATTACCAACCATCTTGTTGCCCTTTCTGAAAAAGCCAGTTTAAACCAACCTACCGATACGCATTTTGATGAAGCCTTAGAGATTTTTTATCGCATTATTCATGGATTACACGCAGAAAATAATAAATTTGATCTTGTAGGGATGAAGGCCCTCATTGATGAAGAGTTTGCACAGATTAAAGCCGCTTTGGACGACATTCGTCAACAAGGCTTTGTTTCAGATGCGGTGAAAGCGACTATTGATTGTCGTGGTGAAAAATTATCCATTGCGATGATGAAGGCATGGTTTGAAGCACGCGGTTATGAAGTTACTCTCATCAATCCTGTGGAGAAATTATTAGCGCATGGCAGTTATTTAGAGTCTTCCGTTGATATTGAAGAATCGACTAAACGTGTAGATGCAAAATCTATTCCAACCAAAAATGTGGTTTTAATGGCTGGGTTTACCGCGGGTAATGAAAAGGGCGAATTAGTTTTATTAGGTCGTAATGGTTCTGATTATTCGGCAGCCTGTTTAGCCGCATGTTTAGGCGCGAGTGCTTGTGAGATTTGGACTGATGTAGATGGGGTGTTTACTTGTGATCCTCGTTTAGTCCCTGATGCGCGTTTATTACCAAGTTTATCTTATCGTGAAGCGATGGAATTGTCTTATTTTGGTGCAAAAGTGATTCATCCGCGTACGATTGGTCCTTTAGTACAAAGTAATATCCCTTGTTTAATTAAAAATACAGGTAACCCAACTGCGCCTGGCTCAATCATTGATGGCAATGTGAAATCTGAGCAGCTACAAGTCAAAGGGATTACCAATTTAGATAATGTGGCTATGTTTAATGTTTCTGGTCCAGGTATGCAAGGGATGGTGGGCATGGCTGCGCGTGTTTTCTCTGCAATGTCAAATGCTGGTGTGTCGGTTATTTTAATTACCCAATCTTCTTCTGAATACAGTATCAGTTTTTGTGTACCAGCCAAATCGGTAGAAGTTGCAAAACAGGCGTTAGAAAAAGAATTTGAGCAAGAGTTGAAAGCAAATGCACTTGAGCCAGTTGATGTGATTAAAGATCTCTCTATTATTTCAGTTGTGGGTGATGGAATGAAACAAGCGAAGGGGATTGCTGCACGTTTCTTCTCTGCACTTGCTCAAGCTAATATCAGTATTGTGGCAATCGCTCAAGGGTCCTCCGAGCGCTCAATCTCTGCAGTTGTTTCGTTAAACAAAGCGATTGAAGCAGTGAAAGTGACACATCAAGCCTTATTTAATAATAAGAAAGTAGTGGATGTCTTTTTAGTTGGTGTTGGTGGCGTTGGTAGTGAATTAATCGAACAAATTAAAAATCAAAAAGAGTATTTAGCAAAAAAAGATATAGAAGTTCGAGTTTGTGCGATTGCTAATTCAAATAAAATGTTGCTGAAAGCGGATGGATTATGTTTAGAAAACTGGCAGGCTGAATTGGAGAATGCAACTCAGCCCTCTGATTTTGATGTATTGCTTTCATTTATTAAATTACATCATGTTGTTAATCCTGTCTTCGTTGACTGTACTTCGGCAGAATCTGTATCGGGGTTATATGCCAGAGCTTTAAGCGAGGGATTTCATGTTGTGACACCAAATAAAAAGGCCAATACTCGTGAATTAGCCTATTATAATGCATTACGTGAGAATGCGCGGAGTAATCAACGAAAGTTCTTATATGATACTAACGTCGGTGCGGGTTTACCTGTGATTGAAAATTTGCAGAACTTATTAGCGGCAGGTGATGAAGTAATAAAGTTTAACGGTATTTTATCGGGATCATTGTCGTTTATTTTTGGTGAGTTAGAAAATGGGCTTTCGTTATCCGCAGCGACGGCACTTGCCAGGGAGAAAGGTTTCACTGAGCCAGATCCAAGAGAAGATTTATCGGGGCAAGATGTGGCACGTAAGCTCCTTATTTTGGCTCGTGAAACGGGGTTACAGCTAGAGTTAACGGATGTCGAAGTAGAAAGTGTTTTACCAGCTGGTTTTGCAGAAGGAAAAACTACGGCTGAGTTTATGGCGATGTTACCTGAATTAGATAGTGAATTTGCTGCACGAGTTGAAAAAGCTAAATCAGTAGGTAAAGTCTTACGTTATGTTGGACAAATTGAAAACGGTAAATGTAAAGTTTCTATTGTAGAAGTGGATGCAGATGACCCATTATTTAAAGTAAAAAATGGGGAAAATGCCTTGGCTTTCTATACACGTTATTATCAACCAGCGCCATTACTCTTACGCGGCTATGGTGCGGGTAATGCAGTCACAGCGGCGGGTATTTTTGCTGATATTTTAAGAACACTACAATCTTAATTGGATAAATACATGGGAAAAAATATGCTTAGAATTTATGCACCTGCATCAAGTGCAAATTTAAGTGTGGGATTTGATACCTTGGGTGCGGCGGTGTCTCCTATTGATGGTTCATTATTAGGTGATGTGGTGCAGGTTGAGGCAATCACTGCTGGATTTGAGCTAGAAAGTGCGGGTTATTTTGTACGTAAATTACCCAAAGAACCACAAAAAAATATTGTCTACCAAGCTTATGTTTTATTCAGTGAACGTTTAAAATTGCGTGGTGTTTCAGTTCGCCCATTGCGGTTAACGCTCGAAAAAAATATGCCAATTGGGTCTGGTCTTGGTTCGAGTGCTTGTTCAATTGTGGCAGCATTAGTTGCGTTAAACCAATTTCATCATGAGCCTTTCTCTAAGATGGAACTGTTAGAAATGATGGGTGAGCTAGAAGGGCGTATTTCGGGATCAATTCATTATGATAATGTCGCCCCTTGCTATTTAGGTGGTGTGCAGTTAATGGTGCAGTCTTTAGGAAATATTTGTCAGAGACTACCATTTTTTGATGATTGGTATTGGGTGTTAGCGTATCCTGGAATTGAGGTGTCGACTGCAGAAGCACGTGCTATTTTACCAAAGAGTTATACACGTCAAGATGTGATCGCACAAGCGCGCCATTTAGGAAGTTTTGTGCATGCTTGCCATACTAAACAAGCACAGCTTGCAGCATTAATGATGAAAGATGTCATTGCGGAACCTTATCGTGAAGCATTATTACCGCATTTTGCTGAGGTAAAACAAGCTACCCGAGATCTAGGTGCATTAGCAACAGGTATTTCAGGATCTGGACCAACAATATTTGCTATTGCGTCTGATTTAACGACAGCTATGAAATTATCGACCTATTTAGAACAGCATTATTTACAAAACAACGAAGGCTTTGTGCATATTTGTAAAGTCGATAACGAGGGTGCAAGAGCACTAGGTTAAGCATTAGGTTAATTGAGAAAACGGAAAGTTATATGAATTTATACAACATCAAACACCCAGAAGAACAAGTAAACTTTGCACAAGCTGTACGTCAAGGTCTTGGCAAAAATCAGGGGTTATTTTTTCCCGAGAATATACCGCACTTTGATGATATTGAAGCATTATTAGCATTGCCATTAGTGGAACGTAGTCAAAAAATTCTTGGTGCATTAATTGGCACAGAAATCACTGAACAACAATTGGCACACATGGTACAAAATGCGTTTACTTTTCCTGCTCCTGTAGTGAAAGTTGAAGATGGGGTGTATGCCTTAGAATTATTTCATGGACCAACATTAGCGTTTAAAGATTTTGGCGGCCGTTTTATGGCACAAGCCTTAGCAACAGTACGTGGTGATGGAAAAATTACAATTTTAACGGCCACTTCGGGGGATACGGGAGCTGCCGTTGCTCATGCATTTTATGGGCTAGAAAATATTGATGTAGTGATTTTATATCCACAAGGCAAAATCAGCCCGCTACAAGAGAAATTATTTTGTACATTAGGTGGTAATATTCGTACTGTAGCCATTCAAGGTGATTTTGATGATTGCCAAGCTTTAGTAAAACAAGCCTTTGATGATGTTGAATTGCGTCAAGCGATAGGTTTAAATTCAGCTAATTCAATTAATATTAGTCGTTTGTTAGCACAAGTCTGTTACTATTTTGAAGCGTTAGCACAATTGCCAAAAGAAGTGCGTGATAATGTTGTGGTTTCAGTACCAAGTGGTAACTTTGGTAATTTAACAGCAGGATTAATTGCAAAATCATTAGGGCTCCCAATCAAACGTTTTGTGGCTTCAACGAATGTGAATGATACTGTACCGCGTTATTTACGTAGTGGTGATTGGCAACCAAATGATACTGTAGCAACTTTGTCTAATGCAATGGATGTAAGTCGTCCAAATAATTGGCCTCGCGTAGAAGAATTATTTAAACGTAATGGTTGGGCATTATCTGACTTGCATTCTGATGCCGTAAACGATAATGAGACAGAGCAGACTTTACAACAAATGCACGAGAAAGGTTATTTGTGTGAGCCACATGGTGCAGTAGCATATCGAGTATTGAAACAGGATCTCCAGTCTGGAGAAACAGGACTATTCCTTTGTACTGCACATCCTGCAAAATTTAAAGAAAGTGTAGAACGTATTTTACAACTTGAATTAGATTTACCTGAAGCGTTAGCAAAACATGCAAAATTGCCATTATTATCCGATGTAATGGAAAATGATTTTGCTGCATTGAGAGCGTATTTATTGAAATAAAAGTGATTTCCCCTCTTTTTATCAAAGAGGGGAAATGTTGTCTTCAGTGATGGATACTTATTACCTCGTAAGCTAGTTCAAATGATGCTGAATGAAAGAAGACGGAAAAGAGATTTTAAATGAGCACGTTTATTGCTTACGCTAACATCAACCAATCCTATCCTCTAGAGACTATTCCTTCTGAATTGTTAAGTGAGAAGCTTCGCCAACCATTAAAAAGCCATAATCAACGCGTAAAAACACGTCATCGCTGTCGTTGGGTCGCACATTTTTTACTATGGAAATTACTTAAAATTTCGCAAAAACCGACCGCACTTTTAAAGTACATTGACTATACTGAAAGTGGCCGCCCACAGTTACCTGTTGATGACATTGATTTCAATATTAGTCATTCTGGTGATTGGGTGGCAGTTATTTTACAGATCACATCTCAAGGGAAAAGTGCGGTAGGAATTGATATTGAATATCCAAACAAACAAAGGGATTTTGCAGCGTTATTAGCACATTTTTCCCCTCCGCGAGAGCAAGTATGGTTTCAGCAACAGCAAGATAAAGAAGCCGCTTTTTACTTAAGTTGGTGTTTACGTGAGGCGGTATTGAAATCACAAGGAGTGGGCATTGTGAAACTATCCGAGGTAAATCATGACCCTATATTACACCATATTAGTTGTGATTATTGTCCATCGGGTCAGCTAATTTTTAGTCAAGAATTGCCTTTTTATTTAGCTTTTTTCGTTAATCATACTCAACAAACCGATTTTTGTTATTTTATGTGGGATGGGCAGCAATTAGTGAGAAGATTATTACCTAAAACACACCATTATTGGGTTAATAAAAGTCATGAAGATGAGATTTAAGGTTGAGTTGTTAAGCTTTTCCGTACAGGAATCTATTTTCAAATATATAAATGAATAGACTGTTTTACGATTCACTTTTTAGTTGTACTTTAAATTGTAAAAAATATCCCCATATACTAGCGAGTTTCGTTAGACTTAATCACATATTTTGTTTAGACTGTGAAAATTTGTTTAAGCAAGTAACAATTTTTTGACAAATGGAGAACGTAATGTCATTGAACGGTTCAGATCAAGATCCTTGGGGTAAGCCAGGACAGAAAAAGCCAGAAAATCATCGTCCTGATAATGAGAATGGGCAATCCAATTGGAACGATAATTCACGTGGCAAACAAAATAATCAAGAACAGTCGCCACCAGATATTGAGGAGATGTTTAATAATCTTCTGAAAAAACTGGGTGGTACTGGTAATGGTGGGAAACGTAATAATTCAAGTCAGTCTCCTTCACTTAATCTAGGGAAGTTATTACCTGTCGCTGCAGTTGTTGCTGCACTGGTTTGGGGTGGAAGTGGTTTTTATACAGTAAAAGAAGCGGAACGTGGTGTTGTAATGCGTTTTGGCGAGTTACATTCCATTGTACAACCTGGTTTAAACTGGAAACCAACCTTTATTGATCGTGTGATCCCTGTTAATGTGGAGCAAGTGAAAGAATTAAGAACCCAAGGGGCGATGCTTACACAAGATGAAAACATGGTGAAAGTCGAAATGACAGTACAATACCGTGTACATGATCCTGCGAAATATTTATTTAGTGTGACTAACGCTGACGATAGTTTGAACCAAGCAACGGATAGTGCCTTACGCTATGTGATTGGTCATATGTCCATGGATGATATTTTAACCACAGGTCGTTCAGTAGTACGTGAAAACACTTGGAAAACTTTGAATACCATTATTGAGTCTTATGATATGGGGCTTGAGGTTGTTGATGTTAACTTCCAATCTGCTCGTCCGCCAGAAGAAGTAAAAGATGCATTTGATGATGCTATCAAAGCACAAGAAGATGAGCAACGTTATATTCGTGAAGCAGAAGCCTATGCACGTGAACGTGAGCCAATTGCTCGTGGTGATGCACAACGTATTTTAGAAGAAGCAACCGCTTACAAAGATCGTGTGGTGCTCGATGCAAAGGGGGAAGTAGAACGTTTTGAGCGCTTATTACCTGAGTTTAAAGCTGCGCCAGAATTACTGCGTGAGCGCTTGTATATTCAAACGATGGAAAAAGTGATGGCAAATACGCCTAAAGTGATGCTCGATGCAAACAGTGGTAATAATTTGACAGTGTTGCCTCTGGAACAAATTTTAAAAGGGCAAACTTCAATGAAAGCAAAAGCAGGTCAAGAGAATCTAGAACAAAACCGTCCTGTGATGCGTATTGAAACACAACCTGCTATGCCTTCACATTCAGTTCCGTCAACAAGACAAGAGAATACTCGCCAAGGGAGATTTAACTAATGCGTAAATTTTTAACTCCAGTTATCCTGATTATTGCGGCAATTTTGTATTCTAGTATTGTCATTGTATCAGAAGGAACTCGTGGCATTATGCTTCGTTTTAGTAAAGTACACCGTGATGCAGATAATAAAGTTGTTGTGTATAACCCTGGTTTACATTTTAAAATTCCATTTATTGATTCCATAAAAATTCTAGATGCACGTATTCGTACTCTTGATGGTCAAGCAGATCGCTTTGTAACGGTAGAGAAAAAAGACTTATTAGTTGATTCTTACGTTAAATGGCGTATTAGCGATTTTGGTCGTTTTTATACCGCAACGGGTGGTGGTGATTATGCACAAGCCTCCAATTTATTACGCCGTAAAGTCAATGACCGTCTACGTTCTGAAATTGGTTCACGTACCATTAAAGATATTGTCTCTGGTACGCGTGGTGAATTAATGGAAGGTGCTCGTAAAGCACTGAATACAGGAGCGGATAGTACGGCTGAGTTAGGTATCGAAGTGGTTGATGTGCGTGTGAAACAAATTAACTTGCCAGATGAAGTATCATCATCTATTTATCAGCGTATGCGTGCAGAGCGTGATGCAGTAGCGCGTGAACATCGTTCACAAGGTCGTGAGAAAGCCGCTTTTATTCAAGCAGATGTTGATCGTAAAGTGACGCTCATTTTGGCGAATGCTAATAGAACTGCACAGGAGTTACGCGGTGCAGGTGATGCAACCGCAGCTAAAGTATTTTCTGATGCCTTTTCACAAGATCCACAATTTTATAGTTTCTTGAGAAGTTTAAAAGCTTATGAAAGTAGCTTTGCAAATTCAGAAAATATGATGATTTTAAAGCCTGATAGTGAATTTTTCCGTTTCATGAAGGCACCAACTAAATAATTATTGTGTCAATAAAAAAGGCGTTAGTTTTAAAACTAACGCCTTTTGTTTTTGAGAAGATTTTTTATTCTTCCAACATTAATTCTTTCAAATATTGAAAAATTTCACGATATGCTTTGGGTGGTTTATTTTGTGCTCTTTCTTTTTGTGCAGAACGGATTAAATGATGTAAATGTTGGCGATCTGCTTCAGGGTGTTGGTCTAAAAATTGTGTAAACTCATTATCATTTTCAATTAATGTATCACGTAATGTCTCGAGCTTATGCAACATTGCTTGCTGTTGATTATGTTTGTTTTCGAGTTTGTCTAATGCTTCTTGGATAGGCTCAACGTCGATGTTACGCAACAATTTACCAATATATTGTAGTTGGCGACGCTTTGCTTCTTTTTGTAAACGCTGTGCTAATTCGATTGCTTCTAATAGCTTCTCTTCGAGCGGAATTTTATCTAATTTTGCTTTGTTTAAATTGACTAGCTTTTCGCCTAGTTTTTTTAATGCTTCGGCATCACGCTTAATTTCACTTTTGCTCACCCAAATAATTTCTTCTTGTTCTTCAGAGTCCCAATCCGTGTTATCCCAATCAATGTTCTTTTTACCGCGCTTTGCCATTTTATTTCCTTTCTCTTACAAAAATAAGCTAACATTTTAGCATGAAAATCTAAAATAGGATAAAATGCCATAAATTTGTTTGAAGGAATCAATATGAAAAATACTGAGAAAGCAACCGCACTTTTACAGCAACAAGAGCAAGAATTGAGGGAGGCTGTGAGCTATGCGGTCGAAATTGCACAAAAAGCTGGCGCAACGGCCGAAGTGGCAGTGACTAAAGTCAGTGGTTTATCTGTGTCAACACGCTTACAAGAGATTGAAAATGTTGAGTTTAATAATGATGGGGCATTAGGTATTTCTGTCTATTTAGGGCATCAAAAAGGTAATGCTTCTACTTCTGATTTAAGCCATGATGCAATTAAAAATGCTGTAGAGGCTGCATTAGCAATTGCTAAACATACTTCACCTGATGAATGCGCAGGTTTAGCTGAGCATGAATTAATGGCATTTAATGCACCAAATCTAGACTTATACCATGCTGCAGACATGGATGTTGATCGTGCGGTAGAGTTAGCTTTAACAACAGAACAAGCCGCTTTAGAATATGATAAGCGTATTGTTAATAGTGAAGGTGCGGCATTTAACTCACATAGTGGCATACGTGTATATGGTAACAGCCATGGTATGTTGCAAAGTTATTTATCAAGCCGTTATTCCCTCTCTTGTTCTGTTATTGCTAGTGCTGAAGAACAATTAGAACGTGATTATGAATATACTATTTCACGTAATATAAACCACTTAGAAAGTGCTAATTGGGTCGGACAAAATTGTGCACAGAAAGTGTTAGCACGCCTACAACCTCAGAAGTTAGCTACACAACAAGTACCCGTTATCTTTATAAATGATGTAGCAACAGGTTTAATTAGTCATTTAGCTGCTGCAATTAGTGGGGGAAGTTTATATCGTAAAGCCAGTTTTTTATTAGATCATTTAGGCAAACAAGTCTTACCCGATTGGTTTCAGATCAGTGAGCGTCCACATTTAATTGGGCAATTAGCCTCATCTCCTTTTGATAGTGAAGGGGTACGTACTCAGAGTCGTGAAATTATTGAAAAAGGGATTCTACAAACTTATCTTTTAACCAGTTATAGTGGTAAAAAACTAGGTATGCAAAGCACAGGACATGCTGGTGGTATCCATAATTGGCTAGTGAAACCCAATGTAACGGGCGGACTACAAGCATTATTACGTCAAATGGGAACGGGGTTACTTGTCACTGAACTAATGGGACAGGGAGTAAATTTAGTGACAGGTGACTATTCACGTGGTGCAGCAGGTTTTTGGATTGAAAATGGTGAGATTCAATATCCTGTGGCTGAAATTACAATTGCAGGGCAATTGAAAGAAATGTTAGGTAATCTGATTGCTGTCTCTGATGATATTGAGCATCGATCTAATATTCAAACGGGATCAATTTTGGTAGAAAGTTTGAAAATATCAGGGGATTAATTTTTTAAAAATGAGAATGATTCCTATTGACAATAGTGAATTATTTGCTAAGATACACACATCTGTTAGAGATTCGGTTGGAAATGATAGAGTAGGTCGTTTTCAGTTAGGGTCATACTCCAAACAGGTAGAGTAGAAAGTAAATTCGTTAGGGTATTTGTGGGCTGAAGGTTTAAACTTCAGCCTTTTTTTTGTAGAATGCATTTTTACAATTCCTATATAAGGTAAAACAAAATGAAAAAACATCATGTTGGTATTTTAATCTCAGAAGAGAAAGTTCGCGCACGTATTCAAGAACTTGGTCGTGAAATTACGCAGTATTACCAACAAAAAGCAGTAGATAAATTGATCGTTGTTGGACTTTTACGTGGTTCATTTATGTTTATGGCGGATTTAGTCCGTGAAATTAACTTACCAGTTGAAATTGAATTTATGACAACTTCAAGCTATGGCAGTGGAATGACAACTAACCATGATGTAAAAATCAGTAAAGATTTAGATGGTGATATTCGAGATGAACATGTCTTGATTGTTGAAGATATTATTGATACAGGCTATACCTTACAAAAAGTACGTGAGATCTTGAAATTACGCGATCCAGCTTCTCTTACCATTTGTACTCTACTTGATAAACCATCTCGTCGTGAAGTTGAGGTTCCTGTGGAGTGGGTTGGCTTTACTATTCCCGATGAGTTTGTGGTAGGTTATGGTATTGATTATGCACAACGTTATCGTAATTTAGGTTACATTGGTCATGTTGTTTTAGAAGAATAAAATGATTTTTGAAAATTAAATTTAAAAAGGAGAACTTATGTATTTTGAGCAAATTAAAGCAGAGTTAAATGAAGCGGCAGCAGTTTTGGATAGGTTTATAAATGATGAAACTAACATGAAATTAATTCAGCAAGCGGCGTTGTTAATTTCGGATAGCTTTAAGCAAGGTGGAAAAGTGTTATCTTGTGGTAATGGTGGGTCACATTGTGATGCGATGCATTTTGCTGAAGAGCTAACAGGACGTTATCGAGAAAACCGCCCCGGTTATCCTGCTATTGCTATTTCAGATGTGAGTCATTTAAGCTGTGTGAGTAACGATTTTGGTTATGACTATGTTTTTTCACGTTATGTTGAAGCAGTGGGTCAAAAAGGTGATGTATTATTTGGGCTATCTACATCTGGCAACTCAAAAAATATTTTAAATGCTATCCAAGCGGCAAAAGAGAAAGGCATGAAAGTGATTGCATTAACAGGTAAAGATGGCGGAAAAATGGCGGGCTTGGCTGATGTTGAAATTAGAGTTCCTCATTTTGGTTATGCAGATAGAATCCAAGAAATTCATATTAAAGTTATCCATATTTTAATGATGTTAATTGAATTTGAGATGGCAAAAGAGAAATAGTTTTTGCTTCGACAACATAAAAGTGTGGTCAATTTTTTACTTTTTATATAAAACGTTCCTCAATCATAAGTATGGTTGAGGATTTTTTTATTCATGATAAATTTTTATACAAATTTTATTTGCATAATTATGCAATAAATATTAATATTATTTCAGTTTTGAAAATATAGAGATTTTTAAGTAATGGCAATTAGCGTTAAAAATTTAAACTTTTTTTATGGATCTTCCCAAGCATTGTTTGATATTAGCCTTACAGCAGAGGAAGGGGATACTGTGATATTATTAGGTCCAAGTGGTGCAGGAAAAAGTACATTAATCCGCACATTGAATTTATTAGAAGTGCCTACTTCAGGAGAATTAGTCATTGCAAAGAATAAATTTGATTTATCAGTAGCTATGACTAATCCAAATCAAATTTGTCGTTTACGCCAAGATGTTGGAATGGTGTTTCAACAATATAATTTATGGCCACATTTGACCGTAATTGAGAATTTAATTGAAGCACCTAAAAAAGTATTGAAGTTAGATGATCAATCTGCGAGAAAACAAGCATTAGAATTATTGAAACGTTTACGTTTGGAACAATTTGCAGATCGTTTTCCATTACATTTATCTGGAGGACAACAACAACGTGTGGCAATTGCTAGAGCTTTGATGATGAAACCACAAGTGTTGTTATTTGATGAACCGACTGCTGCACTTGATCCAGAGATTACAGCACAAGTTGTGGATATTATTAAAGAATTACAGCAGACGGGCATTACTCAAGTTATTGTTACTCATGAGGTGTCGGTCGCTAAGAAAGTAGCAACGAAAGTTGTCTATATGGAACAAGGACATATTATTGAAATGGGCGATGCAAGCTGTTTTGAGCACCCTAAAACAGAGCAATTTAAACAATATTTATCACACTAAAATAAGGACACAACATGAAAAAATTACTTTTAACCGCACTTTTAGCAAGCACCGCATTTGCTACGACAGCTAAAGACATTACTTTTGCAATGGAGCCAAGTTATCCACCATTTGAGTTAACTAATGAGAAGGGAGAAATTATTGGTTTTGATGTGGATATTGCTAATGCAATTTGTAAAGAAATCCAAGCAACCTGTCATTTTAAAGGACAAGCGTTTGATAGTTTAATTACAGGGTTACGTTCTAAACATTTTGATGCTGCAATTTCTGCCATTGACATTACAGAAGCTCGCGCAAAACAAGTAAGTTTTAGTGAGCCTTATTACGATAGTTCAACGAGCTTTATTACAGTAAAAGATAAGTTTACTGATTTAGCACAAGTAAAAAAAGTAGGTGTGCAAAATGGCACAACTTATCAGCAATATATTGTTGCTGAAGCAAAACAATATCAACCAGTACCTTATGCAAGTTTACAAAATGCAATACTTGATTTGAAAAATGGTCGTATTGATGTCATTTTTGGTGATACGGCAGTATTGGTTGATATGTTACAAAAAGAAGAAAATCTTGCCTTTATTGGTGATAAAGTGACGAACCAAAAATATTTTGGTAATGGTTTTGGTATTGCTGTAAATAAAGCAAGTAAAGAATTATTAGCTGATCTTAATAAAGGATTAGCGGTCATTAAAGCAAATGGTGAATACCAAAAAATTTATGATAAATGGATGACAAAATAATCGATTATGTTTTTTGATTATCTTTCTTTGATGTATAGCGCAACCCTAATGACCTTAGGGTTAGCGCTTTGTTCATTAATTGTTGGTCTTATTTTGTCTGTGCTATTCGTTGTGTTAGAAACAAGTAAATGGACATTGATTCGTAAGCCAACTTCTATTGTAGTGACATTATTACGTGGCTTACCTGAGATTCTTGTTGTATTGCTAATTTATTTTGGCTCAACTGAAGTAGTTGAATTTATAACGGGTGAATTTATCCAATTTAGTGCTTTTAGTTGTGGTGTATTTGCACTTTCTATTATTTTTGCCGCTTATGCTTCTCAATCGCTACGTGGTGCAATTCAAGCAATTCCTCTGGGACAGTGGGAGTCTGGGGCAGCTTTAGGATTAAGTCGTGGTTATACTTTTATTCATATTGTGATGCCACAAGTTTGGCGTCATGCACTACCTGGATTAAGTAATCAATGGCTCGTCTTATTAAAGGATACCGCACTTGTTTCTTTAATTGGAGTAGAAGATTTAATGCGCCAAGCTGAATTAATTAATACTGTTACGCACCAACCTTTTACTTGGTATGGCATCTCTGCATTATTGTATTTAATGATCACTTTAGTAAGTCAGTTTATTATTCGTAAGTTGGAACTGCGTTTTACTCATTTTGAGCGAGAGGTGAAATAATGTTTCAAGAATATTTTATGGTGATTATTCAAGGTATTCCAACGAGTTTAGTGTTGACGGTTGTTTCTTTGGCTATTGCGTTTCTACTAGCATTGCTATTCACTTTTGGTTTATCTATTGGTAATAAATTAATTAAATGTGCGATTAATGTTTATCTCACTTTATTTACAGGTACGCCATTATTAGTTCAGTTTTTCTTGATTTATTCAGGTCCTGGGCAGTTTCAATGGATAGTGGATAGTGCATTATGGCCATTGTTATCTGATGCATGGTTTTGTGCAATGTTGACATTAGCATTAAACAGTGCAGCTTATTCAACTCAACTTTTTCATGGTGCAGTCAAAGCAATTGGTAAAGGGCAGTGGGAGAGCTGTGCTGCATTGGGCTTTACTCGTTTAGAAACATTGAAAATTTTAATGCCTTATGCCCTAAAACGTGCATTGCCATCTTATACTAATGAAATTATTTTAGTATTTAAAGGTACTGCATTAGCTTCTACTATCACTATTATGGATATTATGGGCTATGCTCGACAACTTTATGGCACGGAATATGATGCCTTAACTATTTATGGTATTACTGGTGCAATTTATTTAGCTATTACCGCAATTGCGACAGTGTTATTAAGAAAACTTGAAACAAAAGTACTTGCATTTGAACGTTTAGAGGCTGAAAAAGCATAACTGAGCGGAGAGAGACGAACAGTAGGAAAAAAGCGAATTTTGTTTAAAATTCGCTTTTTTATTGATAAATAGGCAGTTAATTTACAATCCAGCTTGCAATACTAATAACTAACGCAAAAATGATGAACCACACTATATGCAGTTTAGCACTTTGTTTATTTATTTCTTCGTTATGTAGACGTCGTTCTTCTAATTTTTGTCGATAAAGAGTTAAGTCCTCTTCCTTAAATGAAAAGCCACAATTAGGGCAACTTACTGCACTATCACTCACCTTGTGTCGACATTCAGGACAACGATGTAAAGCCATTTTTTCCTCTCTTTATTATTTTTTTCTTCAAATCCTATCATAGCACTATGAAAAGTGCGGTTATTTTTTACAAATTTTAAACAAAAATAGCCTAGTTAAAGCAATCTATCTTATATTAAAGGAAATAGATAAGTGTTTAAATCGTGATAGGTATCACAAAGTTGTAAATATTTTGTGATGCTAATTTATTATACAGTTTACTTGCTTGTAACAAGTGAAATAAAATACACAAAGCTTTTTATAAGAAAAGTTGTTCAAATATTTAATCTATTAAAATAGGTACTTCATTATGTTATGGTTCTTCTTTTGTGTTGCAATCTTGCTGCTTGGTTATTTTGTATACGGAAAATTTATTGAAAAGGTCTTTGTGATCAATCCGAAAAAGACAACACCAGCTTACAGCATGAATGATGGTGTTGACTATATGCCAATGTCAACTAAGAAAATTTGGTTAATTCAATTATTAAATATTGCTGGTACGGGGCCTATTTTTGGTCCAATCCTAGGGGCACTATATGGGCCTGTCGCTATGTTGTGGATTGTGATTGGTTGTATTTTTGCAGGTGCTGTACATGATTATTTCTGTGGTATGTTGAGTGTTCGTAATGGTGGTGCGTCTATGCCAACATTAGCTGGTCGCTATTTAGGTGCACCAGTAAAAGCATTTATTAATTTACTTGCAGTAGTGTTATTACTTTTAGTTGGTGTGGTATTTGTTGCGAGTCCTGCAAAATTATTAAGTACCATTACTATGGACAATTTAGGTGTTGTTGAAAGTGCAGGTGCAGCAGCAACTGTATTTGGTTATGACGCTGCGACAGTCTTAGTGATCTGGACGACAATCATCTTTGTTTATTATATCGTTGCGACATTATTACCAATTGATAAAATCATCGGTCGTATTTATCCTTTATTTGGTGCATTATTACTCTTTATGACATTTGGTATGATGTATGGTTTGGTCAGCAGCCATTTAAACTCTGCAGAACCAATCGAGTTTTTCCGCACAGTCGGTGGCTTAGATTTTGAGAAATTCTTCCAAAATCTACAGCCAAAAGGTGATTTACCAATCTGGCCATTATTATTCTTAACTATTTCTTGTGGTGCTTTATCAGGTTTCCATGCTACACAAACACCATTGATGGCACGTTGTGCTCAAAATGAAAAAGAAGGGCGTTTCATTTTTTATGGCGCAATGATTGCAGAGGGTGTGATTGCCTTGGTATGGTGTGCAGTAGGTTTAAGTTTCTACCAAGATCCAACAGAATTACAAGCCGCTATCGCAGCAGGTTCACCATCAAAAGTTGTTTATGATTCTTCAATTTACTTTTTAGGTGCTGTCGGTGGTGTGTTTGCAATTTTAGGTGTTGTTGTGTTACCAATTACGTCTGGTGATACAGCTTTCCGTGCGGCACGTTTGATTATTGCTGAGTTCTTCAAATTTGAACAAAAAACATTGGTTAAACGTTTGGTGATTGCTGTTCCATTATTCGTCTTAGGTTTTATCGTATCGAAAATTGACTTTAGCGTATTATGGCGTTATTTCAGCTGGGCAAACCAAACAACTGCAATGGTTATGTTATGGACTGCTGCTGCTTACTTATTCCGTTATGGTAAATTCCATTGGGTATGTACTTTACCTGCGATGTTTATCAGCACAGTATGTTTCACATATTTAGCTTACAACAAAATTGGTTTCAACTTAGATTATCAACTTTCAGTTTATATTGGTTTAGGTTTAACTGTATTTTGTAGCATCTTATTCTTTACTGTATTGAAACCAATTGCCAAAGGTGATCCAGACGCATTGGTAGATGATTTAGTTAAACAATAATCAATTTACTTTAAGTATTTACCACACCCTATCATCTATATTGATGATAGGGTGTTTTTTTATTGTTTTTTCTTATGAGTTTTTTCATTGCGGGATATTGTATTGCTTCCTTTTGGAACTAATGAAAAATATACAAAACTTTACGCCTGAAATTATTAAATTGCTTGCAAGTTAAGCAAACTAATAATAAACTTAATAAAAGTGGTAATAAGTGGAGTTTTGTGGTAAAAGTTGGCAAAAATTCCTAAATTTCATCTTGTAACAATCACAAAAGGGAAACAATGATGTTTCGTGGCGCGTCAGCAGTTAACTTAGATTCGAAAGGTCGTATTGCGATCCCGACCCGTTATCGTGCTGAAATCCTAGAACAGAATGCTGGTCAAATGGTCTGCACTGTGGATATTCGCCAACCTTGTTTGTTACTTTATCCATTAAAAGAATGGGAATTAGTCGAGCAAAAACTTTTAGCACTATCAAATTTCGATCCAAATCAACGTAGTTTACAACGCGTCATGTTAGGTTATGCCACCGAATGTGAGTTAGATAGTGCTGGACGTATTTTAATTAGTGGTCCATTACGCCATCACGCTAAATTAGAAAAAAGCCTCATGCTTGTTGGGCAATTAAATAAATTTGAAATTTGGAGCGATGCAGAATGGCAAGCTCAAATTGAAAAAGATATGGCGTTAGGTGCAAGTGGTCAATTTGCACTATCTGAAGAATTAAAAATGCTGTCATTATAAAGAAAGATATTTTTCTCATAATAGAACAGCAGCACTAGCAAAAGATAAGCGGTGCTTAGCACCGCATTATCTTACCTTAAATATTTATTCTTTTTATTTTTGTACCATTGGTAATTGTTATGAATAAGCAAAATACTTTTTCATCATCTGAACATATCACCGTTTTATTGCATGAAGCGGTTGATGGTTTGGCATTGAAAGAAAAAGGTATTTATATTGATGGTACATTCGGACGAGGTGGGCATTCTCGTTTAATCCTTTCCCAGCTTGCAGATGATGGTCGTTTAATTGCGATTGATCGTGACCCACGAGCTATTGTTGAAGCAAATAAAATTGAAGATCCACGTTTTCATATTGAACATAACAGTTTTTCTGCGATTCCAGCAATTTGTGAAAGATTAGGGCTAGTAGGCAAGATAGACGGTATTTTATTAGATCTGGGCGTATCTTCTCCACAACTTGATGAGGCTGAACGTGGTTTTAGTTTTATGAAGGATGGTCCATTAGATATGCGAATGGATACGACACAAGGTCAATCTGCAGCTCAGTGGTTACAGCAAGTCTCAGAGCAGGATTTGGCTTGGGTACTAAAAACTTTTGGTGAAGAGCGTTTTGCTAAGCGTATTGCTCATGCTGTCGTTAGCTACAACAAAAGTGCGTTACAAAATGGTACTGAACCTTTAACTCGAACATTACAGCTAGCAGAGCTTATTGCTAATACTGTGCCTTTTAAGGATAAGCATAAACACCCTGCTACGCGAACTTTTCAGGCTATTCGTATTTTTATTAATTCTGAATTAGATGAGTTAGAAAGCGTATTGCAATCAGCATTAGCAGTATTAGCAAAAAAAGGCCGTCTATCTATCATCAGCTTTCACTCACTCGAAGATCGCATGGTGAAACACTTCATGCGCAAGCAAAGTAAAGGTGAGAATCTACCAAAAGGTTTACCATTACGCGATGACCAAATTAAACGTACACAAACGTTAAAGACTATTGGTAAAGCAATTATGCCAAGTGAACAAGAACAAGCTTACAATCCTCGTTCAAGAAGTGCCGTATTACGTATTGCGGAGAAGATTTAATGCTAGAAAATAATGATCGCTATCCGCTACAAAATATTATTTTAGAAGATTTATTTCATGCAAATAAAACGATTATGGCTTTATTGTTATTGATTGTGATTACAGCATTAGCGACGATTTGGATGACACACCAGACACGTATTTTAGTTGCTGAAAAAGGGCAGTTAGTCTTAGAACATCAAGCTCTTGAAAATGAATATTTGAATTTAAAATTAGAAGAAGCAACGCAAAGTGATAATACGCGTATTGAGGCGATTGCGAGTCAATTAGGTATGAAGCGAGTTCAACCAGAACAAGAAGTGTTGATCCTAGAGTAATATTTGAGGATAACAGTATGGTTAAATTTAATACGACAAAGAAAATCAAACGAGCAAAGAGTGTAAAAATTGCAAAAAATGATGCGATTAAACTGAATAAACCGAAAGTCGTTTATGAAAACAGTTTTTTGAAATGGCGTTATTTTTTCTCGTTAGCAGTAATTATGAGCTGCTTAGTCGTGTTAATTGGTAAAGCAGCAAATGTACAAATTATTAATGCAGATTCGTTAGCAGATGAAGCGGATAAACGTTCTTTACGCACACAAGAAATTCAGTCTGTAAGAGGTTCAATTTTAGATCGTCACGGACAATTACTCTCAGTTAGTGTACCAATGTATTCTATTGTTGCTGATCCTAAAGATATTTTTGAGAAAAATTCTTTAGTAGATAAAGAGCGTTGGAAAGCTTTAGCTGAGGCTTTAGGGGTTTCTTATAGTGAAATTATTAAGCGTATTGAAAAAAATCCAAAATCACGTTTTGTCTATCTTTCACGCCAAGTGTCACCAACCGTTGCTGATTATGTTAGAGAATTGAAATTAAAAGGCATTGTGTTGAAAAATGAAGCTCGTCGTTTTTACCCACGTGTTGAGGAAGTCGCTCATTTGATTGGCTACACCAATATTGATGGTGAAGGGATTGAAGGAATTGAAAAGAGTTTTAATTCATTGTTGATCGGAAGATCGGGCTCTCGGACTTATCGTAAAGATAAATTTGGCAATATTGTTGAGAATATTGCTGATGTTAAAAAATATGATGCTCAAGATGTTACTTTAAGTATTGATGAAAAATTACAATCCATGGTCTATCGTGAGATTAAAAAAGCAGTTGCAGAAAATAAAGCAGAATCTGGTACAGCTGTATTAGTCGATGTTCGTACGGGTGAAGTATTAGCCATGGCAAATGCGCCTTCTTATAACCCAAATAATCGTGTTGGTGTGAAGGCTGATTTAATGCGTAACCGTGCAATTACGGATACTTTTGAACCTGGCTCGACAGTAAAACCTTTTGTCGTACTTGCTGCATTGCAGCGCGGGGCAGCAAAGCGTAATGAGATTATTAATACGGGTCCTTTAGTTCTGAATGGACATGAAATAAGAGATGTTGCGCCTCGCGATCAGTTGACATTAGATGGGATTTTAGAACATTCAAGTAACCGTGGTGTAAGTCGATTAGCGTTGCGTATGCCGCCAAATGCATTAATGGAAACTTATATGAATGCGGGCTTAGGGAAACCAACGGATCTAGGTCTAATCGGTGAGCAATCAGGCTTACTAAATGCAAACCGTAAACGTTGGTCTGATATTGAACGTGCTAACGTTGCTTATGGTTATGGTATCAACGCTACACCATTACAAATTGCACGAGCTTATGTGACGTTAGGCAGCTTTGGCATTTATCGTCCACTTTCTATCACTAAAGTTGATCCTCCAGTTATTGGTCAGCGTGTGTATTCTGAAAAAATTACACGTGAAGTAGTGAATATGATGGAAAAAGTAGCGATTAAAAATAAAAAAGCAATGGTAGAAGGATACCGTGTTGGGATTAAAACAGGAACGGCAAAAAAACTTGAGAATGGTCGCTATGTAGATAAATATATTGCTTATACTGCAGGCGTCGCGCCTATTTCAGATCCTCGTTATGCTTTGATTGTGTTAATTAATGATCCCAAAGCAGGTCAATATTACGGTGGCGCAATTTCAGCACCAGTATTCTCAAATATTATGGGTTATGCTTTGAGAACCAATAATATTCCACCTGATGCAATGCCACAAGAGAAAACAGCAAGACGTGTTGTACGTTTGAATAGTGATAATGGAACAAAAACTAATTAAGAAAAAATTATGCGAAAATTGACCGCACTTTTGGGGCAAGTTGAACTTGCCCCAAACATTGAACTTACGGAAATGATTTTAGACAGTCGAGCTGTACAGCAAGGCTGTCTTTTTGTTGCTCTAAAAGGGCATCAAGTAGATGGTCGTTACTACATTGCACAAGCGATTGAAAATGGTGCATGTGCTGTATTATCTGAAGCTGATATACCAACACAACATTTGCAAGTTCGTTTTGAACAAGATGTTCCTATCATTTCTTTTTATCAACTGAGTCAGCATTTATCACAGTTAGCTAATCTTTTTTACAATCATCCTTCACAAGGACTAACTTTAGTTGGTGTGACGGGAACGAATGGTAAAACCACAATCTCACAACTTTTAGCTCAGTGGACAACATTGCTTGGGCATAAAAGTGCTGTTATGGGAACTATTGGAAATGGGCTTTGGGGGCAAGTAAAAGAAGCTGCTAATACGACAGGATCTGCTGTTGAAATTCAATCTTCATTAGCTCAATTTGTAAAGCAAGGTGCTGATTTTGCTGCAATTGAAGTGTCTTCGCATGGCCTCGTACAACATCGTGTTGAGGCACTTGATTTTGATGTTGCAATTTTTACAAATTTGAGCCGTGACCATCTTGACTACCATCATACGATGGAAAATTACGCATTAGCAAAAAAACGTTTATTTACTGAATTAAAGCCAAAATATCAAGTTATTAATGCAGATGATGAAATGGGTATTACTTGGTTGAAAGAGTTACCAGATGCTGTGGCTGTAAGTCGTTTTCCCGATTTCCAAACTAACCAAGCAAAATGGCTAAAAGCAACACATGTTGATTTTACACATCAAGGTGCAGTGATTCAGTTTGAGTCAAGCTGGGGTGGTGGTAAGTTACACAGCCATTTGATTGGTGAATTTAATGTGAGTAATTTATTACTTGTTTTGGCCACCTTACTTTCATTAGGTTATGACATGTCACAATTAGTGAGTTCAGTCTCGCAATTAACAGGTGTTTGTGGACGTATGGAAATGTTAAATACAGAACAACATGCCACTGCGATTGTAGATTATGCTCATACGCCAGATGCATTAGAAAAAGCATTACAAGCGGCACGTTTACATTGCCATGGTCAGTTGTGGTGTGTGTTTGGCTGTGGTGGCGATCGTGATCGTGGTAAACGCCCTTTAATGGCAAAAATTGCTGAACAATTCGCAGATAATGTCATTGTGACGGATGATAATCCTCGTACTGAGTCACCTACTCAGATTATTAAGGATATTTTAGCTGGTTTTATTGCACCAAATGTTGTAGATGTCATTAATGATCGCGAAAAAGCGATTGCTTTTGCTATTCAACACGCCACAAAAGATGATGTAATTTTGATTGCGGGCAAGGGGCATGAAGATTATCAAATTATCGGAAAACAAAAGCAGCATTTTTCTGATCAAGAAACTGTTAGAAAATATTTTAATATGAGTTATCAAGATGCTTAAACTAACAACAAACCAATTGGCTGACATTTTACATGCACGACTTGTAGGTAGCCCCGATGTAGTAATACAAAGTATTAATACTGATACACGTCAAGCCGTAAGTGAAAGTCTTTTTTTCGCACTAAAAGGCGAGCATTTTGATGCGCACAATTATTTAGGCCAAGCGATTGAGCAAGGTGCTTGTGCATTAGTTGTTGAACAAGTTAATTTAGAACTTTCGGTACCTCAGCTTATTGTTGAAGATACACGTCTTGCTTTAGGAAAATTAGCAAAATGGGTGAAAACTGCTATTTCACCTTTAACCGTTGCGATGACAGGCTCATCAGGTAAAACTACGGTGAAAGAAATGACAGCCAGTATCTTACAAAGTGCGGTCGGTTTTGACAAAGTTTTGTTTACACAAGGCAATTTTAACAATGACATTGGGGTACCTTTAACTTTATTACGCTTGACGGAACAACATCGCTTCGCAGTGATTGAACTTGGCGCGAATCATCAAGGTGAAATTGCTTATACTACCGATTTAGTTCAGCCGAATGTAGCGTTAGTGAATAATGTTGCTGCCGCACATTTAGAGGGGTTTGGTAGTCTTGACGGCGTAGCAAAGGCGAAAGGAGAAATCTTTCGTGGTTTGTCCGCAGATGGTATTGCGATTATTAATAAAGACTATGATTACAGTGCGTCGATGTGGGCGGTAGAGATTGGCAAGCGTCAAAGACAATATTTTGCATATCAAGATACGGAAGCAGATTTTTATGCTGATAACATTCGGTTTACTGAGTCTGGCTCAGTATTTGACTTGCACACTCCAGCTGGGCAAATACAAATTAAGTTACCTTATTTAGGTGAACATAATATAAAAAATGCATTAGCAGCCACAGCATTAACAATGAATGTCGGTGCAAATTTAGAACAGGTTAAACAAGGTTTAGAAGTGCGCTCACAAGTCAAAGGACGTTTATTTCCTATACAGCCTTGCACTAATTTACTGTTATTAGATGATACTTATAATGCGAATGTAGACTCATTACAATCTGCGATTAATGTGCTAAAAAAATATTCAGCTTTTCGCATTTTAGTGGTTGGCGATATGGCAGAATTAGGCGAAAATACACAATTTTGTCATCAGCAAGTTGCAAATTATGCAAAAGCGGCGGAATTAGAATTAGTGTTATCTTTTGGCTCAGAAAGCGCATCTATTTCTCAGGCTTGTTTTGGGCAACATTTTACTGAAAAAGCTGAACTCTGTGCTTATTTAATGACTTTGATTAAAGAAAAATTAAAACAAAATCAAAAAATTGTATTGTTAGCAAAAGGATCACGTCGAATGAAAATGGAAGATGTGATTAATACTTTGAAGGATAATTTTGTATGTTAGTCTGGCTCGGTGAGTTTTTACAGCAATATCACAGTGGATTTAATGTGATTTCTTATATTACAGTACGTGCAATTCTTGCATTACTAACAGCACTTTTGTTGTCGTTATGGATTGGTCCAAAAGTGATTCGTCGTTTACAACTATTAAAATTTGGTCAAGAAGTGCGTAATGATGGTCCAGAAAGTCATTTTAGTAAGCGTGGCACGCCAACAATGGGTGGTGTGATGATTTTATTTTCTATTGGGGTGAGTACTATTTTATGGGCAAACTTAGCCAATCCTTATATTTGGTTTAGTTTGTTTGTGTTACTGGGGTATGGTGCAGTAGGTTTTGTCGATGATTATCGTAAAATTACACGTAAAAATACCGATGGTTTGATTGCGCGTTGGAAATATTTTTGGTTATCTGCCATTGCGCTAGTGGCTGTTTTTGGCATGTACGCCTTAGGTAAAGATACTGATGCAACACGTTTGGTCGTACCGTTTTTTAAAGAAGTTATGCCTCAATTAGGTTTATTCTATATTGTACTAGCTTATTTTGTGATTGTTGGTACGAGTAATGCTGTGAATTTAACCGATGGTTTAGACGGCTTAGCGATTATGCCAACAGTTTTTGTCGCAGGTGCATTTGCGCTAATTGCATGGGCAACAGGTAACATTAATTTTGCTGAGTATTTGCATATTCCTTATATTAAATTTAGCGCTGAATTAGTTGTATTTTGTACTGCTATTGTCGGGGCTGGGCTAGGTTTTCTGTGGTTTAATACATATCCAGCTCAAGTGTTTATGGGCGATGTTGGGTCTCTTGCGCTTGGTGGTGCATTAGGTGTCGTTGCAGTATTAGTACGTCAAGAGTTTTTATTAGTGATTATGGGTGGTGTTTTTGTCGTTGAAACATTATCGGTGATTTTACAAGTCGGTTCTTATAAATTACGTAAACAACGTATTTTTCGTATGGCACCTATTCACCATCATTTTGAGTTAAAAGGATGGCCAGAGCCACGTGTCATTGTACGCTTTTGGATTATTTCTTTAATGCTTGTTTTAATTGGTTTAGTAACTTTAAAACTGCGTTAATGATAGAAAATGATAAGAGAAAAACCATGCAAACTTCTTATAAAAATAAAAAAGTCTGTGTTATTGGATTGGGTAAAACTGGTTTATCTTGTGTTGATTTTTTGGTGACAAAAGAAGCTGATGTACGTGTTATTGATACACGGCAACAACCAGCTGGCGCAGAACAATTACCAAAATATATACCACTACATACTGGAAGTTTAAATCAGACATGGTTACTAGAAAGTGATTTGATAGTGATTAGTCCTGGACTGGCAGTTAAAACAGCTGAAATTCAGACCGCACTTGCAGCTGGGATAGAAGTCGTTGGTGATATTGAATTATTTTGTCGTGAAGCAGATAAACCAATAATCGCAATTACAGGATCTAATGGAAAAAGTACTGTAACTTCATTAGTCGCAGAAATGGCAAAAGCAGCGGGCTTGAAAGTCGGGATGGGAGGTAATATTGGTATTCCTGCTCTTTCTTTATTAGATGAAGTTTACGATATTTATGTCCTAGAGCTCTCTAGCTTTCAACTAGAAACGACTTATAGCTTACAAGCAACATCTGCAACAGTATTAAATGTGAGTGAAGATCACATGAATCGCTATGTTGATTTGGAAGATTATCGTCAGGCTAAGCTAAAAATTTATCACAATACAAAAACAGCAATCATTAATATAGAAGATCCTTTAACGACAACGGAATACTTAAAAAATGTTGTCAGTTTTGGTGAAAAGCATGCTGATTATTGGTTAAAAACTGAAAATAGCCAGCAATATTTAATGGCAAAAGAGCAAATAATTTTGTCTTGTGATGAAATGAAATTAGTTGGTCGCCATAATTACATGAATGCGTTAGCTTCGGTAGCTTTGGCACAAGCAGCTAATATCGATTTAGGCGGTATTCGTAGTGCATTACGTAGTTTTGCGGGGTTAGCTCATCGTTTTCAATTAGCCCATATGGCTCATGGAGTGCGTTGGATTAATGACTCTAAAGCAACAAATGTGGGAAGTACTGTTGCCGCATTAACAGGTTTACAAGTAGAGGGGAATTTACATTTGCTCTTAGGAGGGGATGGTAAAGGTGCTGATTTTTCAGAATTAGCACAGTTAATCAATCAGCCACATATCTACTGTTATTGTTTTGGACAAGATGGTCCGAAATTAGCCAAATTATCAGAGCAAAGCCAACTTTTTAACACTATGGAGCAAGCTATTACTCAGTTACGCTTGAATTTAACGCCAGGCGATATAGTGCTGCTGTCGCCTGCCTGTGCGAGTTTAGATCAGTTTCCAAGTTTTGAAAAACGTGGTGAAGTATTTACTCATTTAGCTCAATTAAGTTAGGTCGTCGCAATGCAATTTCTAGAAGAAGTAAAACAGCAATATGACCGTTGGGTGCGTATTACTCCGACTAACCTGTTGTACGATCGAGCCTTACTTTGGTTATTTATTGTATTACTTTTAATCGGATTATTAGCAGTTTCTTCGGCGTCTATTCCTGTTGGTACACGCCTATTTAAAGATCCATTTCATTTTGCTAAACGGGATGCGATTTATGTTTTCTTGTCTTGTGTGACTTGCTATTTATGCGTACAGATTCCAATCGAAAAATGGGAAAAATGGCATGTACGTCTCTTTGCTTTAGCGCTATTTTTATTAGTCATTGTTTTAATCCCTGGTATCGGCTTATCTGTTAATGGTGCTCGACGTTGGATTCCAATGATATTATTTAATTTTCAGCCAGCAGAATTTGCTAAGTTAGCACTCACTTGTTTTCTGGCCAGCTACTTTACTCGTAAATATGATGAGGTTCGCAGTCGTAAATTAAGTGCTTTTAAGCCTTTTGCATTGATGGGCATCATGGGGGCATTTTTACTTCTACAACCTGACTTAGGTAGTACTGTTGTTCTTTTTGTGATTACTTTTGGTTTGTTATTCATTGTTGGCGCGAATTTTTGGCAGTTTATAGGGTTAGCTGCGTTTGGTGGTCTTTTATTTGTTTGGCTTGTACTTTCCTCTGCTTATCGTCTAAAACGTTTTACGGGTTTTTTAGATCCATTTAAAGATCCTTATGGTACAGGTTTTCAGTTGTCTAATTCACTTATGGCATTTGGTCGTGGTGAATGGGGTGGCGAAGGATTGGGCAATTCGATTCAAAAATTAGAGTATTTGCCAGAAGCACATACTGACTTTGTTATGGCTGTCGTTGGTGAAGAGTTCGGTTTTTTCGGTATTGTAGTCATTGTTATTTTACTGGGTTTATTAATTTTACGTGCGATGAAAATTGGGCGTGAATCCTTATTATTAGAGCAACGTTTCAGAGGCTTTTTAGCGTTTGGTATTAGTTTTTGGATTTTCTTTCAAGGTTTTGTCAATTTAGGTATGTCACTAGGCTTATTACCGACCAAAGGACTTACTTTTCCTTTGATCAGTTATGGTGGCTCAAGTTTGATTATTATGTCGATGACAGTTGGCTTACTACTTCGTATCGATCATGAAAACCGTTTAATGCAAATTGGCCAAGCGCGTTTGCGTGATGATTAGAAGGTGTCAAAAATTGACCGCACTTTTGTCAAAAGTGGATATCAATGAGTAAACCGTGAATAAGATAAAAAGGAAAAAAACGTGGCAGAGCAAAATAAAAGATTGTTAGTGATGGCAGGTGGAACAGGAGGACATGTGTTCCCTGCAATTGCTGTTGCACAATGTTTACAAAAACAAGGTTGGGAAATCTGTTGGTTAGGCACAAAAGATCGTATGGAGGCTCAACTCGTTCCAAAACATGGGATTCCAATCCGATTTATTCAAATCTCAGGGTTACGTGGTAAAGGTATTAAAGCATTACTTGCAGCACCTTTTGCTATTTTTCGTGCAGTATTACAAGCTCGACAAATTATTAAAACCTATCAGCCTCATGCTGTATTAGGTATGGGTGGATATGTTTCTGGGCCAGGTGGAATTGCAGCAAAACTTTGTGGCGTGCCTGTAATTTTACATGAACAAAATGCTGTAGCGGGATTAACAAATAGTTGGTTAGCTAAAATTGCAAGACGTGTGTTACAAGCTTTTCCAACTGCTTTTCCAACTGCTGAAGTTGTCGGTAATCCTGTTCGTCAAGATTTATTTTTACAACCTACACCAGATCAACGTTTTGCTGGGCGTGAAGGTAAATTACGTGTTTTAGTTGTTGGGGGAAGCCAAGGGGCGAGAATATTAAACCATACTTTACCACAAGTTGTTGAGCAATTGAGAGATAAGCTTGAAGTACGGCATCAAGTAGGGAAAGGTGCTGTAGAGGAAGTTCAGGGATTATATTCTTCTCATGCTACTGTGAGTGTAACGGAGTTTATTGATGATATGGCGGAAGCTTATGCATGGGCAGATCTTGTTATTTGCCGTTCTGGTGCATTAACGGTTTGTGAATTAGCAGCAGTTGGTACAGCTGCGATCTTTGTACCCTTTCAACATAAAGATCAGCAACAATATTTAAATGCAAAATATTTGGCAGATGTTGGTGCAGCTGAAATTATCCAGCAAAAAGAGTTGAGTACTCAGACATTAGTCGATTTAGTGAGTCAATTTGATCGCGAAAAATTACGTATCATGGCAAATAAAGCTAAAGCAATGGCAAGACCTCTTGCCGCGCAACGTGTAGCTGAAGTGATCATTGAGGAAGCGAATTAACAAGTAGGACAGAAATATGATGACATCAAAATGTGGCAAAGAATTTCAGCAAAGAGTACGTGATGTAATTCCTGAAATGCGTCGAGTGCGTCAAATTCATTTTGTAGGAATTGGTGGTGCAGGTATGGGCGGAATTGCTGAGGTTTTACTGAATGAAGGGTATTTTGTGACAGGCTCTGACATTATGGAAAGTGCGGTGACAAATCGCCTAATTTCATTGGGCGCTAAAATTCATTTTTCTCATTCGGCAGAAAACATTGATGGAGCAAGTGTTGTTGTCGTTTCAAGTGCAATTAAACCAGATAATCTTGAAGTCCTTGCTGCTCAGGAAAAACGTATTCCTGTGATTCAACGTGCACAAATGCTCGCTGAAATTATGCGTTTTCGTCATGGTATTGCGATTGCAGGAACACATGGAAAGACTACAACAACAGCTATGATTTCAATGATTTATGCGCAGGCGGGATTAGATCCGACTTTTGTTAATGGTGGCCTAGTTAAATCAGCAGGAGCTAATGCACATTTAGGTTGTAGTCGTTATTTAATTGCTGAAGCAGATGAAAGTGATGCCTCTTTTTTACATTTGCAACCCATGGTGTCTGTTGTGACGAATATTGAACCAGATCATATGGAAACCTATCATGGTTCTTTTGAAGAAATGAAACAGACTTATGTAAATTTTCTCCATAACTTGCCTTTCTATGGTTTAGCTGTTCTTTGTGCTGATGATGATGTGCTTACTGAGCTAACCCCGAAAGTAGGGCGTCAAGTGATTACTTATGGGTTTGCTGAAAAAGCGGATTATCGTATTGAAGATTATCAACAAACAGGCTTTCAAGGTCACTATACAGTGATTACACCGACAGGTGAACGAATTGATGTTTTACTAAATGTACCTGGGAGACATAATGCACTAAATGCTACAGCGGCTTTAGTGGTAGCAAAAGAAGAGGGCATTAGCAATGATGCTATTCTTGCAGCATTAGCTGATTTCCAAGGAGCAGGTCGCCGTTTTGACCAATTAGGACAATTTATTCGTCCAAATGGTAAAGTCATGTTAGTGGACGATTATGGCCATCATCCAACAGAAGTGGGGGTAACAGTACAAGCCGCTCGCCAAGGTTGGGAAAATAAGCGTATTGTGATGATTTTTCAACCTCATCGTTATTCAAGAACACGCGATTTATTTGATGATTTTGTTCAAGTACTGTCACAAGTTGATATATTAATTATGCTTGATGTATATGCAGCTGGTGAATCACCAATTGCTGGCGCAGATAGCCGTTCATTGTGTCGCTCTATTCGTAATTTAGGTAAAGTCGATCCAATTTTTGTATCTGATCATAATCAATTGGGTGAAATTCTCGATCAAGTATTACAAGATGGCGATTTAATTTTGGCACAAGGAGCTGGCAATGTAAGTAAAATTGCACGCCAATTAGCGGAGAATTGGAGTAAAGCTTAAATGGATAACAATATGAAAAAAAAATTAAAAGAACAAAAAATAGCTGTGTTATTGGGAGGCTCATCAGCGGAGCGTGAAGTATCATTAAATTCTGGCCAAGCTGTATTAAATGCCTTATTGAGTCAAGGGTTCGATGCCCACCCAATCGATCCAACGGAATTTCCAGTTGCGACCTTAAAAGAACATGGTTTTGATCGTGTATTTAATATATTGCATGGACGAGGCGGTGAAGACGGTACTATGCAAGGATTATTAGAGCAAATTGGTCTTCCTTATACAGGTTGTGGCGTTATGGCATCTGCTTTAACGATGGATAAAATGCGTACAAAAATGTTGTGGAAAGCCTTTGGTTTACCTGTTGCAGAAATGGAAATTGTGACAAAAAATAATGTGTCAGAACTTAATCCAAGCGCAGTTGTCGAAAAATTAGGCTTGCCTCTCATGGTTAAACCTTCTTTAGAAGGATCAAGTGTTGGACTGACAAAAGTTAATGTTGTTGAAGAATTGAAAAGTGCGGTGGATTTTGCACTTCAATATGATGAAACAGTCCTAATTGAAGAATGGTTATCGGGTGCTGAATTAACAGTCCCTGTGTTAGATAATGAAGTACTACCATCAATTCGTATTGTACCTGAAGGCGAGTTTTATGATTACGATGCAAAATATATTTCTGATAACACACAATATTTTTGCCCGTCGGGTCTTACTGATGAACGAGAAGAGGAATTAAAAAAACTCGTTAAACGTGCTTATGATGTGGTTGGTTGCCGAGGCTGGAGTCGTATTGATGTCATGTTAGATAGCCAAGGTCAATTTCGTTTAGTAGAAGTAAATACTAACCCAGGCATGACAAGTCATAGTTTATTTCCTAAATCAGCGGCAACAGTAGGTTATTCTTTCGAACAATTAGTAGTCAGAATTTTGGAGTTGAGTGCTGAATGAAAGGCTTAAAACGTAAAACAGCCCAAGGTATTAAAAAAACAAGTGAATCGAAAACGCTTCTAATGAAGAATGTAACACTAATTGGTTTACTGTTTTTTACTGCGGTGTTTTTTTATGTCTATTCTAATTGGCAAAAATTAATGGAAAAGTTAGATGATAAGCCGATTAGTGCCTTCATTCTCACAGGTAACCCTAGTTTTACTACCTATGATGATATACGTGATGTTGTATTGAAAATGGGTGAGTTAAAAGGTTTTTTTGGACAAGACATTGAAGTTGTACGTGAGCAAATTGAAACTATGCCTTGGATAAAAGGAGCTGTAGTACGTAAGATATGGCCTGATAAGTTAAGTATAGCTCTCGCTGAATATACCCCAATCGCGATTTGGAATGAGGGTGAGTTTTTGTCTAGTGATGGTGCGATATTTCAGCTGCCATTTGAAAAATTAAAGGATAAGAACTTACCTCATTTATCTGGACCTGATTATCAAAGTGCTAAAGTGTTAGATGCGTGGAATCAAGTATATGTTAATTTAAAAGAAAAAGGTTTGGTTCTCAAAGCTGTTTCAATTGATGATCGTGGCGCATGGCAAATTGTACTTGATAACGATCTTGTATTAAAATTAGGCAGAGGTGAGTGGAAAGCAAAACTTGATCGTTTTGTCACAATTTATCCACAAATTGAAGTCCCCGAGAATAAGAAATTATCTTATGTTGATTTAAGATATCGTGTTGGTGCTGCGGTCGGTTTTTCAGAAACTACCACGAATTAGTTTAGATGATATGAAGTGATAAAAATGGCAAAGATTGTGGAATCAAAAATTATTGTTGGATTGGAAGTGGGTACGTCCAAAGTAGTTGCGTTAGTCGGTGAACTTTTACCCGATGGTGTAGTAAATATTTTAGGCGTAGGAAGTTGCCCTGCAAAAGGTATTGATAAAGGCAATATCACAGATTTAAATGCTGTTGTTACTTCAGTGCAACGTGCTATTGAACTCGCAGAGTCAGTAGCGGATTGTGAAATTATTAGTGTGACGTTGGCTATTACAGGACAACATATTCAGAGTTGGAATGATAGTGGAGCGGCCCCAATTGCAGATGGAGAAGTCACTCAAGAAGATATTGATGCAGCTTTGCATACAGCTAGCTCTATTAAAATGCCAGAAGGTTTAGCTGTTTTACATCGTTTGCCACAAGAATATGCAGTTGATCAGCAAAAAAATATTAAAAATCCACTAGGCTTCCAAGGCGGTCGTTTAACCTCAAATGTACATTTAATTGCTTGTCATCAAGATTGGTTAAATAATTTACGTCAAGCAGTAGAACGTTGTAAGCTGAAAATTGATAAAGTCATTTTTTCAGGTATTGCAACAAGCCATTCTGTATTAACAGAAGATGAAAAAGATTTAGGTGTTTGTTTGATTGATTTTGGTGCAGGTACAATGGAAGTCATGGTGTATACCAATGGCTCTTTGCGTTTTAGTAAAGTGATTCCTTATGCAGGTAATCGTGTTACTGATGATATTGCTTATGATTTAACAACTTCCCGAGTGGAAGCAGAAAATATTAAAGTGAAATATGGTAGTGCCGTCAGTCCACCTAGACAAAATCCAGATGAACAATTTGATGTGATGAGCATAGATGGTAGTGTGATTGAACGCTGTTCAAAAGCACGCTTATCTATGGTAACTGCAGGGCGTTATCGAGAAATTCTAGAGTTAGTTAAAGAAGAGCTTATCCAGCTTAAATATGACTTAGAAAGTAAACAAATGAAATTTGAGCTTATTGCTGGTATTGTGATTACTGGTGGTGGAGCACAAATTAAAGATTTAAAAGAATGTGCAACGGAAGTATTTGGTTTGCATGTACGTATTGGTAATCCATTAAATATTACAGGTGTGACTCATCTTGTTGAGAAAAAACCGCAATATTCTACTGTACTTGGTTTATTACAATATGAATATAGCAGTAATGATGAAAGTCCGATAAATGATGCTTATAGTAGTGAAAGCGGATTTTTTGGTTCTTTATGGTCAGGAATGAAAAAATTTGCAAGGAAAGTGGGTTCAGAGTTTTGAGAATTCCTATTTTTCATCTACAATAAGAAATATTTAGGTTTTAATAATGTGCTAGCAGAGAATTAGCATTGACGGAGAATAAATATGTTTGAACCAGTAGATTACGATCTTGGTGAAATGGACGGAGCTCTCATCAAAGTTGTGGGCGTCGGTGGTGGTGGCGGTAATGCCGTAAACCATATGGTAGCCAGCATGCTTAAAAATGATGCCGGTGCTACACTATTAGATGAAGCTGTAATGAATTCAGATGAACACGGAAAAATTATTTTTTATGCAGTGAACACTGATGCTCAAGCATTACGTAAAAGCCAAGTTCAACAAACTGTACAAATTGGTGGTTCAACAACAAAAGGCTTAGGTGCTGGTGCCAACCCAAATGTTGGACGTAAAGCGGCAGAAGATGATCAAGAAGCAATTCGCGCAATGCTTGAAGGCGCTGATATGGTCTTTATTGCAGCAGGTATGGGTGGTGGTACTGGAACTGGTGCTGCACCAATTGTTGCGCAGATTGCAAAAGAACTTGGTATTTTGACAGTTGCTGTCGTTACTAAACCTTTCTCCTTCGAAGGTAAAAAACGTATGTTATTTGCTGAGATGGGGATTAAAGAGCTTTCTAAACACGTCGATTCTCTCATTATTATTCCTAACGAGCAATTAGCTAAAGCGTTACCTAAAAACGCAACATTGCTTCAAGCATTCTCTGCTGCTAATGATGTGTTACGTAACTCCGTCACAGGTATTTCCGATATGATCACCTCTCCAGGCTTAATCAACGTTGACTTTGCTGATGTGCGTACGGTTATGTCAGAAATGGGGCAGGCGATGATTGGTTTTGGTTCTTGTAAAGGTCCAGCGGGTGAAGGGCGTGCAGAAGATGCTACTCGTATTGCAGTAAAAAGCGATTTATTAGAGCGTGTCGATCTTTCTGGGGCGAAAGGAGTATTAGTTAATATTACTTCTGGTATGGATCTTGGTTTAGATGAGTTTAATGTTGTTGGTCAGACTGTTGCTGAGTTTGCATCAGAAGAAGCAACGGTTGTTATTGGTACAACATTAGTACCAGAAATGGTTGATGAGATTCGTGTAACTATTGTTGCAACAGGTATTGGCGATATTGAGCCGCCTGAAATGCCAGCAATGCATCGTCAACAACCTATTCAACATACTCATACAGCTGGATCGGCTAGACCGTTACAGCCTACAAATTTAAGTGGTAACCCAACTGCTACACAGGGATATGGCGCACAACCAAGCCATATTCCTCCAAGACCAACGGATTTAACTAAAACAAGTATTTTAGATACGCCAATTACTGCGCGTCCAACGAATAACTTGCAAAAAGATGAAAATTTGTTTAATGTACAGAATTTCATCCGTAATACAGATAAATAATTTGCAATTAATCTTGTTGTACACACAATAAGTTAAGAGAAGAATATGATTAAACAAAGAACATTAAAGCAAAGCATTAAAGTCACTGGTGTGGGGTTGCATAGTGGCAATAAAGTCACATTAACTTTACGCCCAGCAATGCCAAATACGGGTGTTATTTATTGTCGTACGGATTTAAATCCGCCAGTCACTTTTTCAGCAAATGCGAATGCTGTGCGTGATACGATGCTTTGTACTTGTTTAGTAAATGAAGAGGGCGCACGAATTTCAACTGTTGAACACTTAAATGCAGCATTGGCTGGTTTAGGGATCGATAACGTGATTATTGAAGTCGATGCACCTGAAATTCCAATTATGGATGGCAGTGCTAGTCCATTTATCTATTTGTTACTTGATGCTGGTATTGAAGAACAAAATGCGGCTAAAAAATTTATTCGTGTAAAACAGAAAGTACGTGTAGAAGACGGCGATAAATGGGCAGAATTTACACCATATAATGGTTTCCGCTTAGATTTTACAATTGATTTTGAACATCCAGCAATTGGTAAAGATGTGCGTAATTACGTTATGGATTTTTCAGCACAAGCTTTTGTTCAACAAATTAGCCGTGCCAGAACCTTTGGTTTTATGAAAGATATTGAATATCTTCAGTCTCAAGGCCTTGCTTTAGGTGGTAGCTTGGATAATGCAATCGTGTTAGATGACTATCGTATTTTAAATGAAGATGGTTTACGTTTTAAAGATGAGTTAGTGCGTCATAAAATGTTAGATGCGATTGGTGATTTGTATATGGCAGGTTACAACATAATTGGTGATTTCAAAGCCTATAAATCAGGACATGGTTTGAATAATAAATTATTAAGAGCTGTGTTGGATAATCAAGATGCTTGGGAGTTTGTAACCTTTGAAGATAAACAAGCTGTACCACAAGGTTATGCGATACCAACTCAAGTCTTGATTTAGTTCGCTTATTTGAATAAAAAAGCTATACTTTTGCTGAGTATAGCTTTTTTTATTTATCTAACATACTGAACAATCAAGCGAGATTGAAACTTCGCTTACTATAGCATGTTTTATTAATATGTTTAATTATCTATTTAACTAAAGCCTAAACATAATCGATGGTGTAGTAATATCATATGAAAATTGAAGAAATTATTGCACATTGAGCATCATGTGAATACTATTTTGTAAATAGGAGAATAATTATGTTTAATTTTACATTCCAATTACCCACATTAGCCATGTTTGGTAAAGGACAGATTCAGACTATTAGTAACCACATTCCACCAGATGCACGTATTCTCGTTACAACAGGTGGCGGTAGCGTGAAGAAAAATGGTGTATTTGCACAAGTTGAGCAAGCATTAGATGGTTTTTACTGGATCGAGTTTTCAGGTATTGAACCGAATCCAACTTATGAGACTCTAATGAAAGCAGTTGCATTAGTGAAACAAGAGCATTTAGATTTTATTCTTGCTGTAGGAGGTGGATCTGTATTAGATGGAAGTAAGTTTATTGCGAGTGCAGTGTATTTTAATGGGGAGCCCTGGGATATTTTAGCAAAGCACGCACGCATTGAGCATGCCCTGCCAATTGGTACGATTATGACATTACCTGCAACAGGCTCAGAAATGAATAGTTATGCAGTGATTAGCCGTAAACAAACAGCTGAAAAACTATCTTTTGCCTCGCCTTTAGTACGCCCACAATTTGCAGTACTCGATCCAACGACTACTTATTCTTTACCCGAGAGACAAACTGCCAATGGTGTAGTAGATGCGTTTGTACATACTTTTGAGCAATATATGACTTATCCAGTTAATGCCAAAATTCAAGATCGTTTTGCCGAAGGGGTATTTCAAACTTTAATTGAAGAAGGGCCTAAAGCGCTAGTAAATCCAACAGATTATGAGACTAGAGCCAATATTATGTGGTCGGCAACGATGGCATTAAATAATATTTTGGGTGTTGGTGTACCACAGGATTGGGCATCCCATGCAATTGGACACGAACTAACCGCACAATATGGTCTAGATCATGCTCAAACATTAGCGTTAATTGTACCTGCATTAATGACTCATCAGAAAACAAATAAACGTGAAAAATTAATTCAATTCGCACAACGTGTATGGGACTATCAAGGTCAGGATCAAGATGAAGCAGTACAAGTTGCTATTGATAAAACTCGCGATTTCTTTGAACAAATGGGAGTTAAAACACGTTTTCGTGATTATGCTATTGATGACAGCCAATTTTCTGTTATTTTAGATAAATTAATTAAACATCAAGGTAATAATTTAGGTGAACATAAAAACTTAGATCGTCAGGCGATCAAGGAAATCTTATATGCCGCATTGTAATATTTAACAAAAGTGCGGTTAGTTTTTCCCGAGTTTTAATTTGATACAGGAAAGTCATATGTCTTTTGATTTGAGTGAAATTCGTCAGCAAATTACGCAAATCGATCGTAATTTGTTGAAATTATTATCAGAACGCCACCGTTTGGCTTTTGATGTTGCTCGCAGTAAAGAGGTCAGCCAAAAGCCATTACGTGATTTAGAGCGAGAACAACAGCTATTACAAGAGTTAATCCAATTTGCAGAAACACAAAATTATCAGCTTGAAGCACAATATATTACCCAAGTCTTTCAACGGATCATTGAAGATTCTGTTGCTACACAACAAGTCTATTTGCAGAAAAAATTAAATGAGCAACGTGAGCAGAATATTCATGTCGCTTTTTTAGGTAAGCGAGGTTCTTATTCACATTTAGCAGCACGTAATTATGCTACACGTTATCAAGAACAGCTAGTGGAGTTAAGCTGTAGTACTTTTGATGAGATTTTTGCTAAGGTGAGTCAGGGGGAAGCTGACTATGGCATATTGCCTTTGGAGAATACGACTTCTGGTGCAATTAATGAAGTCTATGATTTATTGCAGCATACGGATTTATCCTTAGTAGGAGAACTTGCTTATCCTATCCGTCATTGTGTATTAGTTAATGGACAAGAAGATTTAGGTCAAATAGATACATTATATAGCCATCCGCAAGTTATTCAGCAGTGTAGCCAATTTATTAAAAGTCTAGGTCGTGTTCATATTGAATACTGTGAAAGTAGTTCACATGCAATGCAATTGGTTGCGAGTTTAAATAAACCGAATATTGCTGCATTAGGTAATGAAGATGGTGGGCTTTTGTATGGTTTAAAGGTGTTAAAAGCAGATATTGCGAATCAAGCAAATAATATTACGCGTTTTATTGTAGTGGCTAAAAAACCTTTAAACGTCTCACCCCAAATTCATACCAAAACGTTACTGTTGATGAGCACTGCACAGAAAGCAGGGGCATTAGTGGATGCGTTATTAGTGTTTAAAAAGTTCCAAATCAATATGACTAAATTAGAATCCCGTCCGATTTATGGCAAACCTTGGGAAGAAATGTTTTATTTAGAAATTGAAGCTAATATTCATAATCCTGAAACACAACAAGCACTTGAAGAACTTAAACAATCTAGTCACTATCTAAAAGTATTGGGCTGCTATCCAAGTGAAATTATTAAGCCAGTTGAACTTGAAGCGTAGAAAACTTATTTTTGTTGGATGGTTTTTTAGTACATAAAGAGGTTTAAGCAATAAAGGAAGTTGAATCTGAATAGAGTGCAATTTCTCCTTAGTCTTGTCCTTGTATGTATGTTTGTGCTGTTTTATTAAAGCACTCGTCAAAGACGAGTGCTAACTGTAGTATGTAATAGCTGTAACTCATTGATAAAACTACAGAACACTTTGTGTTGTAAGAAAGGTTAGAATTTATAAGTGATGCCTAAATTTAGAATTTCATTTTCTTTTTTCCTCTCTTGAATAGATAAGTTATAACCTATTTGTAGACTCAAGCCATTTTGTAATTCATAAGATGTACCAAGTCTGAACCAAGAAGTATGTTTATTCTGTTTTATACCATGAATATGTATTGTGTCTGTAAAGCCTGTAAACTTAGCAGTAAATCCAAAATCATGATTTTCTGGAGTGTATGTGTGGCTAAAACTAGTGTTTAGGGTCAACTTATCAAAAGTGATGTGAGATCTTATGCCAAGAATAAATGAGTTTATACGGTAAGTTTTTGATTTTGCATCAATTCCAAAAGCAATGTTTTCTTTAAAACCGCCTCTATTGATATAGTTGACTGTATTGGCGATAAATGGGTTGATTTTACTTTTAGCAAAAGAAAGATTTGTTCCTAACTCTGTATACAAGTTATAAGTTTTGCACATAAATTTGGTTTGGCTTTGCTCGTCAAAAACAATTCTATCGATATTATTTTTAGCATAGCTAAAGCCTGCGATTGTAGCTAAATACAGATGGTTAAATTGATAAGTGCCATAAGTGAATATGCCTGTATTTTTCGTCTTACTTTTACCTGCTTCACGATTAAAATCTGTATTTGTATTGCTTTGATTAACAGCAAATCCCAGAGATAAATTATTTGAAATCTTGTTATCAAAACCAAGTTGGGTCCCCGTTGTTTTTGCTGTGGCACTTGCATATCCGTGTTGTGCAATGTTGCTATGTGCATAAATACCATCAACCCAAAGTCCATTTTTTGTCCCGTTATTGAGCGACATAATACGTTGAGTTAATTGTTGATTCACGACTAAATTTTGTTTGAGCATTGCATTTTGGCTAGATGCATAAATTTCCCCTGAAAGAGAATTGATAATTGTGGGTAAATCTGCTTTATCTGCGCTTAATAATTTTGCTGCTTTTGGACTTGAAACATGATATTCGTTACTACTTGCGAGTGTATTAAGTGCTTTGTCTATATTACTAGCAGTTTGTATTGCGCTTTTCGCTGTATAGTTGATTGTTTCAAGTACATAAGCAGTTGAGTTTCTCTTGTATTTGACTTTTATCTCTTTATTTTCATTGATATAAAATTGAGAAATATCGATGTAATTGTTGATTCTATTCGTTTTTGCATAAGTGACATTTTGATGGTTTGAGATTAAATTAGCAGAGATGATAGTTTTTTCTGTTTCGTTTTGACTTGGAATACCATTAGAATTTGGCGTTAATGATGAGATATCTTTTACATCTGCGACGATTTTGCTAGAACCGCCTAGATCCATCGTACCCGTCACTTCGAGTTTCGATTTATCGATATCAATTACAATTCTAGAATTGGCATTGCCGTTATAATTACCATTTATGGTTAATCCTGCACCATAAACATACAGTGAGCCGTTATTTTTGACAGTATAATTTTGGTTGTTTTTGTTATTACCAAGAGTGACTTTTTGGGCTGAATTATGGTGTTTTTGTGTATCAAATTCGGCTAGAAGTGTCCCCTCTCTATTGATGATAACTTCAGATGTTAATGAATGTCCTATGCCTAATATACCACTATCAACAATAGTTTTACCTTGATATTGATTTTGTCCATTTAAGTACAGTGTACCGCTACCTTGTTTTAATATGCCTGCATCCCCTTTAATATCATTACTCCACGTGAGCTTTTCTTTATCTTGGTAATGTCTAAAATCAAAATTGATGACTAACAGATCTTTGCCGCTATTTTTACCAGAAACGTTTTCGTTTTTAGTAAAACCATTTTCATTGTTTGTCGTGATTGCATCTTTATTTGTAAGCAAGCGTTTATCAAAAAGCGCAGGACCTTTTAAAGCACGCCTTTCATTTAAAAGTCCCCAACCAAATTTATATTCAGGATCAGTTGTTGTTTCTCCACATCCAATCGCAGGGCTACTACAAACTCCGTCTTGTCCTTTTAAAAAGGTGCCTGGTTTATCTGCTGTGGATAATAGGCTAACGACAACAAGGTGATTATCCATCCATGGGAATTTAGTCCAAACATTAGCCGCAGCAGCAGTTACTCGAGGTGCTGAAAAAGAGGTCCCTGAAGCAAATGTATAGTTTGCTTTTCCATCTTTGTCTTTTAAAGGTAACCAATATGTGCCTTGTGTAGCGATTCCCCAAGTTTTGGCACTTTCTCCTATATAATTAGACGCTTTAAGTTGATTCAAATGATCATAGTCATAGGTTTTTCGTTCAGTCGTTCTATAAATACCATTGCTGTAATCCGCCTCGGCAACGCTTATCCAGCCATTTCTTGTATCATCATTTATTGTCGGATGTAATGAATCGGGTGAGGCATGGTTTTTATTTTCATTTCCGGCAGACCAGATAAATATACTGTCTTCCTTTGCATATTTTTCTATATTGTTTCCCAACGAAATAGCATATTCAGAGTCTATTGCATCAGAACCGTAAGAGTTGTTAAAAATTCTCACTCCTTTGCTGTGAGCAATATCATAGTCAGTATTTCTTACTAGAAAGATTTGACTGGTATTATGGTGAGTATTGTATGCGTACATGGTTGCTGTTGAGTTATATCGATTAATTACTGCGGCAACCATCGTACCATGGGAAGATATTGTAGGTGTTAATGCGCTATGTTGATTATGTAGTTGTAGTCTGAGTTGACCATTTTTGTCTTTAAAACTGTCACTAAGATAATAAGCTGTATCTATGATCGCAACATCTTTGATTGTATTTTCATCATCAATATACTGTGTATGTTTAGGTAATAAAGAGAATACTTCTGATGCATTTATATCATGAGTAGGATTATTGAGTGAGTCATGTTTATTATTTGTTGTTAATCGTGATGTTTGTAATTTATTTTCGGATGTTTCAGTTACCTCTAGAGTAGGCATTAAGTTTTTAGTATGAGGTTTTTCTTTATCAGTAATAGGAGTGTGTTGATTATTTTGAACATTGTAAGGTGTATGGATTGGTAAATTCGTATTCGTTTTAGATAATATATTTGTATTAAGATCAGAAATAGAATTTGAATTAGATTTAATTACGATACTTGAATTAGATACCTTATCTTCATCTAAATTAGATGAAGCCTCTAAATTAGGTAGGGGTTCAACATTTATGTTAGTTGAATTTTCTGAGTCTGAATTTGATATTGTACTCGACTCATCATTATCTAGCTGTATTATTTCAGGTAACAACGTATGGTTATTTCTTGATGTATTAGGTTGATTAATTGGTGGTACCGCATTTTCACTACCTCCCCCACCACCACAGGAGGCAAAAAAGAGAGATAAAGTAGGAATAATCAATTTTTGATATTTTTGTTGCATGATAAATTCTTTTATGATGTTTTATATAGACGCAGTTTTTATCTTAATTCAATTAAAATACGTCATCAATTTTTTAATAATATAAGTATTCTAATTGTTGATAATTAGATCTAAATTTGTATATTTATTATATTTTAAGTAATTTTTTAATCCATTTATATTAATTAATTAACATTTTATAAGATTATTATTAAATAATTACTTTTTATTAAGGTTTTTATTTTCACTAGTTTTTTATGGTTAAGAATATTTTTATGAGTTGTGCTTATAATAGTCAAGTTAAAATTTGTTAACATATTATTTAATTAATAAAGAATAAAATGTGGATATTTCCCCTCATTTTCTTCTTTATAAAGCTTGGATAGATTCACGTAGGATAAGCTCAGGCTGGAGCAATAAAGTGCGGTGTATTTCTGAAGGATTTTTAATACGTTGTAGTAGTGTTTCCACTGCTAGTTTTCCTAATTCTGCTTTAGGTTGGTTGATAGTGCTGAGAGGCGGGGACATATATTGAGCCAAAGTAATATTGTCATAACCAATAATTGAAATATCTTGAGGAATGGTCAACCCTTGTCGCCAGATAGTTTGGTAGGCGCCAAAAGCAATACTATCACTACAAGCAAAAACTGCAGTTGGGCGAGGAGTGATAGCGAGTACTTTTTCCATCCCAACCATACCACCCTCAAAGTCAAAATGACTTTCTATAATCAGTTCAGATCGTAATGGAATATTAGCTTCAGCAAGTGCTCTTTTATAGCCATTAAGTCGATTATGCGCGAGTGATTTCTTAAGATTACCTGTGATAATGGCAATGTGTCTATGTCCCTTATCAATGAGCGCTTTTGTTGCTAAATAGCCACCATATTCTGAATTTTCAAAGATTTTATCTGCACTTTCTTCAGTTGGCCACCAGTCCATAATGACAAAAGGTAAGTTTACATTAAGATCTTTACCGATTTGGATACGTGAGTCAGAACACATTAACAGCAAACCATCTACTTGCTTTTGAATTAAGGTTTGCAGATTGTTACGTAATCGTTCGGTATTACCCTCCGTATTAGATAAAATCAGATTGTAATTATGCTGATTGCAATATTGTTCAACACCACTGACTACTTCAGTAAAAAATGGGTTATTCGTTGCCGTGACCAGTAAGCCAATAGTTTTCGTTTCTTTTACTTTCAGGCTGCGTGCAAGAGCAGAGGGGGTGTAATTTAGTTCTTGAACAACATTTAATACTTTGGTACGAATTTCATCGCTGACAAAACGTGAATTATTAATCACATGGGATACGGTAGATGTCGATACTTGTGCTATCCTAGCGATGTCTTTCATTGTGGCCATAAGATCGTTTCCTTGTTCTTGAAGTATCTCGTTTTCTTTACTTGTATCACATCAGCAAAGAAAAGCTCCCCGATTAACCTACCATTTCACTTTTAATGAATATTTTTTAACTAAAAGTGATCTGATATTCAAGTGGTTTATACGGGGAAATAGTTAATTATGTATTATTTTTGAGAAAATTAAGCGTTTCTTCTCTTGTTGGGATGGAAGGCTGAGCCCCCTGTCTCGTCACGCTGATGGCGGCTGCTGCGTGAGCAAAGCGGATAGCTTCAGCAAGCGGTTTATCTTCTAATAATGCTGTCATTAAGGCACCATTGAAGGTATCTCCAGCAGCAGTTGTATCTTTTGCCTCAACACGAAAACCTGCGACAACTTCACTTGTTTGTCCTTGTTGGCTAACATAAACACCTTTTGAACCCAGCGTAATTAGTACTGTTTTTATGCCTTTTTGATGGAAAACTTGAGCGGCTTGTTGTGCACTTTGTTCATCTACTACTTTTACTCCTGTTAAAATTTCTGTTTCTGTTTCATTAGGCGTGATCATATCTAGTAGCGTGAGAAGTTCATCTGGCAATGCTTGAGCAGGAGCAGGGTTTAAAATAACTTGAGTATGGGATGATTTTGCTAATTTGGCAGCAGAAATCACCGCACTTAATGGCGTTTCAAGCTGCATTAATAACGCATCAGCTTGTATGATTTTATCAGCAAAAGTATCAATAATATCTTCATTTAAATAAGCATTTGCACCAGCGGAGATCACAATACTATTTTCACCACTAGCAGAGACTTGAATCATTGCAATGCCTGTCATTTTATTTTTGATTTCAACAACAGCGTCTGTATTCATACCATCTTGTGCGAATGCTTTTTTCATTGCTTGACCAATATCATCGTCACCAATACAGGCAATAAAATCAATATTAGCCCCTAAGCGTGCCGCTGCGACTGCTTGATTGGCCCCTTTACCACCATAAGCAATATGATAATTGCTACCTGTTAAGGTTTCACCAGGTTTAGCAAAATGCGGTACGGAAATCACATGATCGGCATTTACACTGCCAAGAACGGTTAATTTTTTCATTTTCTTTTCGCTCATCTTTGTGTTTTACTGCGTTGAACTGTGGGCAGATTTGATGATCTGCCCAACGAGGCATCATAGAGATGGTGTATTATTGACTAATGACTTTTAAATCCACAGGAATTTTAGCGTCGACTTTTTCACCTTTCAATAATTTATCAGCAGTCACGACACCAAGAGCACCAATTAAATCAGGTTGTTGTGCAATAGTTGCTGCCATTTTACCTGTTTCAACGGCTTTTACACCATCATCAGTACCATCAAATCCGACCACTAAAACATCTTTATTTGCTGCTTTAATCGCACGTAAGGCACCTAACGCCATTTCATCATTTTGTGCAAAGACAGCTTTGACATCCCCTTTACTGGCAAGTAAGTTTTCCATGACATTTAAACCTTTAGTACGGTCGAAATCAGCAGGTTGACTCGCCAATACATCAAATTTATGTGCATCAATCGCTTGTTTGAAACCTTCGCCACGTTCACGTGCCGCAGATGTCCCTGCAATACCTTCTAATTGAATCACTTTTGCACCAGAACCTAATTTTTGCGCGATAAAATCACCTGCCATTTTACCACCTGCAACATTATCTGAAGCAATGTGACTGACAACATCACCTGCAACCGCACCGCGGTCTAAAGTGATCACAGGGATTTTATTGCGGTTTGCCATCTTCACTGCATTAACGACTGCTTCTGAGTCTGTTGGGTTAATCAAAAGCACTTTCACACCACGTACAGTTAAATCTTCAACATTAGCTAGCTCTTTCGCAGGATCGTTTTGCGAGTCAAGTACAACGAGTTTATAACCAAGCTCATCTGCTTTTTTTTGCGCACCGTCTTTTAATGTGACAAAGAATGGGTTATCTAAAGTTGATACGGCTAATGCGATAGTTTCTTTAGCTAGCGCAGTACCGCTTACAGCGAGGCTGAGCATTAATGCTGATGCCAAAGTAGTTAATTTTTGAAGTTTTTTCATAATCAGTTCTCCTTACAGAATGAGTGGGTTAAACTTTTTTCGTTCCTAAGTAATTATCGGCTAAAACAGCAACCAAAATAACTAAGGCTTTCGCAATCATCTGGTAATAAGATGAAATATCTAATAAGTTGAGTGCATTGTTTAGGAAACCAATAATTAATGCACCAATTAATGTCCCCATAACACGTCCTTTACCACCCATTAAGCTGGTTCCGCCGACAACAACTGCAGCGATAGCATCCAACTCATAAGAGACACCAGCAGTAGGTTGTGCAGAAGAAAGACGCGAGGTGACGATTAGGCCTGCCAGTGCAGATAAGAAACCACTGACTGCAAAGACAAAAATCTTGATTTTATTGACGTTTATCCCCGATAGTTGCGTAGCTGATTCATTACCGCCTAAAGCGTAGATATAACGACCAATACGCGTGTGTTTTAGGACATACCAAGATGCAGCAAAAACAAATGCCATAATCCAAATAGGGACAGGAATACCGAGCACATAACCTGTACCTAAGAAAGCAAAGGCATCAGCACCTTCAGAAAAACCTGTGCTAATTGGGCGACCATCAGTATAGACCATTGTTATGCCACGTAATAATGTCATGGTTACTAGTGTTGCAATAAATGCCTGTACTTTACCTTTAGCGACGATGACACCACTGACACCACCAAGTAAAGTACCAATAAGTAGCGTGGCTGGAATAACGAATAAAATAGGAAGTTCTGCACCAACCATTGATGCTGCAATAGCTCCCGTTAATGCTAACACTGAACCAACAGAGAGATCGATACCAGCAATCAGAATCACAAAAGTCATACCGACAGCAATAATCGCATTAACAGAGGTTTGACGTAGAATATTGAGAATATTATCAATGCTGAAAAAATCAGGATTGATTATAGAAACAATTGCAATCAATACTAATAGAGCAATAACTGAGCGTTGTTCAATTAAAAATTTACCTAATTGAAAGGGTTTTGCTTGAGTCGTCATAATAAATCCTTAAAATTTAGACCGCACTTTTACCGATAGCGGCGGCTAATAATTTCTCTTGAGTGGCTTCACCACGTTGGAATTCTGCGCTAATACGTCCTTCATGCATCACTAAAATGCGATCGCTCATGCCAAGTACTTCAGGCATTTCAGAGGACACGATGATGATACTTAAACCATCTTTTTTAAATTCGTTGATCAGTTGATAAATTTCTTTTTTGGCACCAACATCAACGCCTCGAGTTGGCTCGTCTAAAATCAAGACTTTAGGGCGAGTCATTAATCCTTTTGCGATAGCTACTTTTTGTTGATTCCCCCCCGACAGTAAGCCAATTTGTTGATCTTGGCTTGGGGTTTTTATATTGAACATCGTGATAAAATCGCCTACGGCCAATTTTTCTGCACTGTGATCAATTTGAATGGCTTTGGAAAAATATTCTAAGGCAGTTAACGACATATTTTCTTTGACTGACATACCAAGAATTAAGCCATCACCTTTACGATCTTCCGAGATATAGACAATGCCATTATTTAAGCCATCTTGTGGACAGGTATTGTGGATTTCTTTTTCATTGAGGCGTATTTTTCCGCTGCTACGTGGTAGTGCACCATAGATAACTTTCATTAATTCTGTGCGACCTGCACCCATTAGGCCCGAAATACCGAGAATTTCGCCACGGTGTAACTGAAAATTCACATCATACACTCCGCTGCCTGTGAGACTTTCTACTTTAAGTAACACTTCGCCTGGTGCTTGATCTAAATGAGGATATTGTTCATCGAGGCGACGCCCAACCATCATTTCAATTAAGCGATCCTCGTCAAGATCGATGACAGCCGCTTCGCCAATGAATTGCCCGTCCCGCAGTACGGTAACATCATCGCAAATTTCAAAAATTTCTTTGATACGGTGTGAAATATAGACAATGCCACGTTTTTCCGCTTTTAGTTCACGAATGACTTTAAATAAAGCTTCAGTTTCAGTATCAGTTAACGCATCGGTTGGCTCATCCATAATGATAACTTGAGATTCAAAACTGAGGGCTTTGGCAATTTCTACCATTTGTTGCTCACCGATGGATAATTCTGCACAAAGTTGGTGGCTGCTGTGTGGTACACCAAGACGCTTGAGCAATTTATCGGCCTCTTGGTGCATTTTTTTCCAATCAATTCCCCCCCATGGGGTAGTAAATTCACGACCTAAGAAAATATTTTCAGCGATAGTTAAGTTACTGACTAAGTTCAATTCTTGGTGAATAATGCTGATCCCAGCTTCTTGAGAGTCTTTAGGACCTTTGAATGTGACTTGTTGACCTAAATATTCAATGGTGCCTGCATCTTTGCTGTAAATACCCGTTAATACTTTCATTAGAGTTGATTTACCTGCTCCATTTTCACCCATTAATGCCATGGCACGTCCCGCATAAACAGATAAGCAGGCATTGCTTAATGCTTTTACACCTGGGAAGGATTTATCAATACCGCTAATTTTGAGTAAAGGTTGATGTTGCATATTGAATAACCCTTAAAATGGTACGCCTGAATATAAAATCACATTAGCATAAGGTGAACATTCGCCACTACGTACGATGGCCTTGCTATGATGTGTATAAGCCTTGAATGTTTCATGGCTAACATATTCCACATCAATGTGATTACCTTGCTGTTGTTCAAGTTGAGAGAGGCTGTTTAACAGTGCGGTCAATATTTTCGGATTTTTTTCTTTTATTTCTTGTGCGATGACGACACGTTCAACAAACATTTCTGAGACTACGGCATTAAACGTTTGTAAAAAGCTGGGAACCCCTGCACTGAGTGCTAAATCAATGCGCTCAACTTGCGTTGGAATAGGTAGCCCTGCATCACAGATAGTCAAACTATCAGTATGCCCCAAAGTGGCTATGACTTGGGATAATTGTGCATTGAGTACAGTTGTTTTTTTCATTACATACCTCAACTTAGTTTTTTATTTTCATCGAAACGTTTCGATGTGGTTGTAATCAGTGTAAGGATAAATAAAAAAAGTGCAAAAGAGTTTTGTTCGATCTGTGAAGTAGATCAAACTATTTCGCTTTATGTCTACATTATGTGTGTTTAAAATAACTCCAATTGTTGGTTACAACATAATGAAGGGAAGATAAAATGAAACACATTTTGCTTGGATTACTTATTTTAAGTATTTCTTATAATGCTGTAGCAAAACGGATGAGCTGCAAGAATTTTAAAACACAGGCACAAGCACAAGCTTATATGGAAAGATATGCAGCATATCATTTAGATGGCGATGGTGATGGTGAGGCTTGTGAATGTTTACCTGGTGGGAGTAGCTATGGTTCTTCGAAATGTCGCAAATAATAAAAAATGTGCTATTAACTGATGTTTTAATAGCACATTTTGCATATTAAGCCTTTTTTAAAAATTCAGATTTTAATGAAAAGCTTTGCCCATCAATTTTACAATCCACATCATGATCGGCATCGACTAAACGAATATTTTTCGCTTTAGTGCCTTTCTTCAGTACAATTGAAGAACCTTTCACTTTTAAATCTTTAATTAAAATGACAGAATCGCCATCTTGTAAAATATTGCCATTACTGTCTTTAACAACTCTTTCATCGCTTTCCACGACATCGTTGCCAGACCATTCGTGACTACAGTCAGGGCAAACAAAATTGATTGAGTCATGATAAACATACTCGCTTTGGCATTTTGGACAATTTGGCATGTGTTCCATTCTTTTTTCCTTCTTCAATAAAATGATGCGAAAGTATAGCAAAAAAGCGAAATTCTACCAAAAATCTACATTAACAACTCTGATTTGTTGAAAATTATTTTTCCCGTAGAATCACTAGGTTTATTACAAAAAAGGAAACTAAAATGAAAAAAATAACCTTGGCTTTAACACTTGCTACAATGTTATTCGCGCCACATGTTTTGGCACACAATATTCAATTGAATACATATTTACCTGCCGTAAATGTGGCGACTGATGGTGAATTAGTACTACAAGGAGAAAAAATCAGTTATCAGCCTTGGTATTCTAAAAATTTAGCTGGTAAAGTGCGTATTTTGCACCATTTTGCAGGGCGTAGTAGTGTAAAAGAAAAAAATGAACCATTGATGGAGGCCATTAAGGCAGCACAATTGAATGCAGAAAAATATCAAACAACGACGATTATTAATGCAGACGATGCTGTATTTGGGACGGGCAGTTTTGTCAAAAGTAGTGCTGAAAAAGGGAAGAAAACCAATACCCGTAGCCAAGTGATTCTCGATCAGCAAAGTGCGGTCAAAAATGCGTGGAACTTGAAGGAAAAAGAGAGTCTGATTATCGTGCTAGATAAAAATGCGCAAGTGAAATTTATCCATGAAGGGGCATTGTCAGCACAACAAGTACAGGATGTGATTAACTTAGTAACTGAATTAACTAAATAATAAGCTATATTGATAAAAATCTGTTCTTTGAATGATATCGTTAACATAATAAAGGAACAGATTTTATGTTTCTATCTCATACTGAAGATAAGCATTTATTTTTTACTGATCTCTGTTTTTTCATAAAATCAACATAAAGAATAGTATATCTGATACTATGGACATAATTCTTACTGCTTTTATTGAAAGCGATTTCACTAGATTGATTTAAACCGAATTTGATTATCCGACAAAAAAGGAGAACTTATGTCAATTAATCTCGCTAGAGTACAAGATATCATTGAAAAACTGGCGTCAATTTCTTCTGTGGAAGGGGAGTTAACACGTTTAGCATTTAGTCCAGAAGATGAGTTAGCACATAATTATTTATTTGAATTATGTCAGCAATATGATCTTTCCATTCGACGTGATGAAATTGGGAATGTCTTTATTCGTAAGGCTGGTATTGAAGATCATCTACCTGCGGTTGCTTTCGGTTCACATATTGATACCGTTGTGAATGCTGGCAAATTTGACGGGCCCTTGGGTTCAATTGCTGGTCTGGAAATTCTATTCAGTGCTTGTGAACAAGGTGTCAAAACGCGTTATCCTTTGGAATTAATTATTTTTATGTGTGAAGAGTCGAGTCGTTTTAACTACGCTACATTAGGCAGTAAAGTGATGTGTGGTGTAGTAGATAAAGCAGGGCTGCGTCAGTTAAAAGATAAACAAGGTAAAAGTTTAGCAGACGCTCTCACTGAAGTCGGATTAGATTTTGAATTAGTTGAAAAAGCGCGACGTCAAGCCAATGAGTTTAAATGTTTTTTTGAATTACATATTGAACAAGGACCGCGTTTAGAAAATGAAAATAAAACAATTGGTGTCGTTACAGGGATTGCTGCACCAATTCGCTGTCTAGTCAAAATTCAAGGACAAGCAGATCATTCAGGTGCTACCGCTATGCATTATCGGCATGATGCTTTATTAGGTGGTGCAGAAGTAGCATTAGCTATTGAACAAGCTGCGATTACTGCGGGGCATTCAACTGTTGCGACAGTTGGAAATTTAGCCGTCAAACCTGGTATAATGAATGTGGTACCTGGTGCTTGTGAATTGTTAGTGGATATCCGAGGTATCCATGTTTCGGCAAGAGAGTCAGTTTTTATTGCTTTGCAAAAACAGCTTGAAGAAGTTTCTGTAAAACGTGGTTTAAAAACAGAATTACAGCTGATTTCTAAGGACAGTCCTGTTATTTTATCCGATGATGTTATTGAACAGATTCGTCTGGCAACTGAGCAATTGGGCTATAGTTATGAGATTATGCCAAGTGGTGCAGGGCATGATGCTATGCATATGGCAAAGTTATGTCCAACAGGAATGATTTTTGTACCATCGCGTGATGGTATTAGCCATAATCCATTGGAGTTTACTAAATGGGAAGATATTGAGGCTGGAATTCGCGTATTACAACAAGTTGTATTAACACAAGCTGAGTTGATCTCTGCTTAGATGTGTATTGCGACAGTAAAAGTGCGATCTGTTTTGAGAAAGTTTGATGATGTTGTAGAAAATCAACTGAATGGATAAGCTTTAATTTCGAGTATAGATTGAAATGTCAATAAACTCTCTTTTTTCGAAGAAATAGCTTATATCGTTTAAAATACGGTCTAGCTAAGAGATAAAATGGGTATTTAACATGATAAATCATCTTAAATACCCATTTTTTATTTGTTATTGACTATTTTTGGTAATAAATCTGCTCAAAAGGAATGCGATATCGTTCCCCCCAGATACCTCTACCTGCTTTACGTACCCCACAAGAGACAATCATATTAATTTCAGCTCCTACTGGAAGGGCTAAAATTTTCTTAACTCGACTGCTATCTAAACCTTCGATTGGACAAGTATCATAACCCTGCTCTGTCATTGCGAGCATAAAAGTTTGGGCGACTAATCCACAACTTTTGTGTGTCACGACTCGCATATCCGATTCTGACATTTCCGTATAGATAGGTCGCCATAGACTGATTGTTTTAGCTAGTACTTTTCTAAATAAACCAAGAAGACCGAAGCAACGGCGGTAAGCAAAAGGCATTAATTTGCCATAGTAATCTGTTTTCCCCTTGATACGATTAGCGTGACGCTCGACTGGGCTATTGCGCTTTATGTTGTCAATTTCAAAATCTAAGATCGCCTGTGCTCGCTGCTGATATAAATCTTGACGAGTAACGAATACGACCATCTGTTGTGCGGTGGTGGCAGCTTGCTGATTTAAACAAGCCTCAGCTAACTTGCTCAGCAAGGTCTTGTCAGTAATATGATAAAACTCATATAGTTGCATATTAGAACTCGTTGGGGCTAATGTCGCGAGCTGTAAACAATATTTTACTTTCTGGTCATCAAGTGGGTGTTCTGGATCAAAATAACGTACAGCACGGCGTCGTTGGAGAAGATCGGATAGTGTCATTATCATTATTCCTTAAAAAAGTGAGCTACTTTAGTTCGATGTAGATGAAGTATGATTACTATACCAAACTGAACAAGATATAGACTATTTATTTCGACAGATAAAGAAGATTTAATACAATAAAAATGAGACAGTATAGTGCTAAATAAGTAATAAACTACCTAGTACGACTAAAATTACGCCAATTATCCGATTGATATAGATTTGTTTGGCTAATAACAAATGACGAATAGCAGTTTGTGATAATAATAAGGCAACGAGTGCAAACCATATAAGATGAGTTAGTGACATAAATGCACCATAACCTAATTGAATCCAAAGAGACGTTTTAGCATTGACCATTTGTGTGAAAGTACTTAATACAAAAAGTGTTGTTTTAGGGTTAAATGCGTTAGTGATAAAACCTATCTTGAAGTCGGACATAGATGTTAATAGTGTATCCGTAAGTTGTAAATTGACTTGTATTACTGGATGACGATAAGTTTGTATGCCAATATAAATGAGATAACAGGCACCTAATATTTTGATAAAATGGAACAGTATTGGGAATGTGATAAGCAGTATACTTACCCCAAAAACTGTATAAAATACATGTACCCATACAGCGGTAGCAATACCAATAGCTGTGAGCATACCTGCTTTTTTACCATAGAGGTAACTATTTCTACTAACCATTGCAAAATCACTACCAGGACTGATAACAGCGAGAACAGTGATACTCATTACAGCGATTAATTCATCCATTTTTTCTCCTTGAACAAAAGTAAAACTGTCTGTATTTTGCCTGAAAATAAATTAGGATAAAATTGAAAAAAATGACAATGAGGTGTGAAATTTTGGAACAAATAAAGCGTTTGCCAATAAAGGCACTTAAGTTTTTCTATTTTGTGGCAGAGTATGGCAGTGTCACTATGGCAGCAGAAAAATTGTCAGTCACTCATAGTGCAGTGAGTAAACAAATTAAATTACTTGAGCAGTATTTTGCTGAAGCATTGTTTGTAAAAAGTGGGCGTAATTTAGTGCTTTCTGCAACAGGACAATGTTTATATGAAACTTGCCAAGCTGCTTTCAATACATTGGAATTGGGTTTACAAAAAATTAATAAGAAACAAAATGATGATCTCGTTGTGTCTTGTGAACCTACTTTAGCAATGAAATGGTTGATTCCACGAATGGCACAGTTTCAAGCCGAATATCAATTTAATCTTGTCGTTTTGGCTGCAGGTGGTCAAGTGGATTTTAAGCGCCATACGATTGATATTGCGTTGCGTCGTAATGATTTTATTTGGTCACAGAATTTGTACGCAGAAAAAATAGCAGATGAATATATGGGACCTGTACATATCCCAAATTTAACATTAAAACAAAAATTACATACTTATACTCGCCCACGAGCTTGGCAAGATTGGATGGAAAGAACAGGTATAGATTTTCCTTTGTATCATGATGTCTTTTTTGAGCGTTTTTTTCTTGCTTTACAAGGCGCACTTGGTGGAGTTGGGGTAGCACTTGTTTCTCAGTGGATGGTCGAACAGGAAATTAATCAAGGGATTTTACAAGCACCTTATGGTTTTATACCTGATGGTTCTGCTTATTATTTATTATCAGAAACTGACTTTACTACTCATCCAAAGAAAATGCTTTTTCTACAATGGATTAGAAAAGAGATGGCAAAAATGCGCTAAAACTGACCGCACTTTTGCCAGCACTTAATTAGGTAAGATTGTTTATATTATTATATAACGCAAATATAAACGCCACAGCAATTATACATAGTAAAACCTTTTCGTTTGTTTTAAGTTGTAGAGTTTTACCTTGATGTTGGTACCTTGAATATAAATAAATGACAATGCCCGGTACATAAAGTAAGACAGATAGTAATAAGTAGTTTAAGCCTGCGGCATAAAGAATCCATAAACCATAAATAGATGCTATCAGACCTGTTAACTTGATATGCCAAGCACTATTTTGTTGAATAGATAATTTAAGTAAATAAGCACCAATTAATAAATAGGGTACTAGAATCATAGAGGTTGAGATCAATAACAGCGCATTGTAGCTTTTCCCGGTCATTAGTACTAATATTAAGCAAAATTGTACAACGATATTAGTAAACCAAAGTGAATTGATTGGAGTCTCATTTTGATTCACTTTATTGAGGATTTTAGGAAATGCGCCATTTTTTGCGCCACGATAAGGGACTTCAGCTGAATACATTGTCCAACTAATGTATGAGGCGAGTACGGAAACAATTAAACAAGCGGTTATAATAATTTTGCCACTACTGCCAATCATACTTTCTAGCAACCCTGCCATAGAAGGATTCGGCATATTGGCAATTGTTTCACGAGGTAGGATCCCGAGCGATAAAACTGTAATTGCAACATATAAAATTAAGGCAATCACAATACCTAATACGGTAGCTAGTCCGACATCGCTGCGTTTTTTAGCATGTGCTGAAAGGACAGCAGCACCTTCAACACCAACAAACACCCATAATGTAATTAACATCGTATTTTTAACTTGATCGGAAATATTATTCTTTAGTTCAACGGCTTTAATATCATAATTAAAGGTTTGTGGTGAAAAATACCAAGCAGCTAAGAGAATAAATAAGATTAATGGGAAAGCTTTCACAAAAGTGGCGAGTAGATTAAGAAAAGCGGCTTCTTTGACGCCTCTTGTGATCAACCAGTGAACTAACCAAACAACAATGGAAGCACCCAAAAAAGCAAAAAGCGTATTGCCTTGCCCAAATAGTACATGATCTGCACTATCAGTGAATAAACCTAATCCTTCAAAGGCAACAACTAAATATCCTACACTCCCGATTGTCGCGCACAACCAGTATCCCCATGCAGAGAGAAATCCCACTAAATCGCCAAAGCCTTCACGTGCGTAAGTATAAATTCCACCATCAAGTTCAGGTTTCAAGCGAGATATATAGAAAAAAGATAAGCCAAGAAAGATGATACCAATACCAGTGATAATCCAGCCAATAATTAATGCTTCAGCACCAGCGACCTCAGCCATATTTTGAGGCAGGCTGAAGATTCCTGAACCGATCATTGAACTGAGTACTAATGCAGTCAGGGATAATAATCCAATTTTTTTATTCGACATCTTGTCTTCTCTTATTTTTTTATGATGAATGTCAATGAAAAAGCACCGCACTTATATAATTAAAGTGCGGTGCTCTTTTAATCAATTTTAGACATTGAAGCGGAAGTGCATCACATCGCCGTCTTGTACTATATAGTCTTTTCCTTCTAAGCGCCATTTGCCTGCCTCTTTGGCGCCAGCTTCGCCTTTATATTGGATGAAGTCATCATATGAAATGACTTCAGCACGAATAAAGCCTTTTTCAAAATCCGTATGAATCACTGCAGCTGATTTTGGTGCTGTCGCACCAATAGGAATAGTCCAAGCGCGTACTTCTTTAACACCCGCAGTAAAGTAAGTTTGCAAGTTGAGTAATTTATAGCCTGCACGAATAACACGATTTAGACCAGGTTCTTCGATACCTAAATCTTGGAGAAAATCAATTTTTTCATCATCGTCTAATTCTGCAATTTCAGATTCAATTGCAGCACACACAGGTACAACTACTGCACCTTCTTTTTCTGCAATTTCACGTACACGATCCAAATAAGGATTATTTTCAAAACCATCTTCATTGACATTCGCAATATACATTGTTGGTTTTAATGTTAAGAAGTTATAGCCTTTGATCGCATGTAACTCATCTTTATCCAAACCAATTGAACGAATCATTCCTGCATTTTCAAGGACAGGTAAGATTTTTTCCATGATAGAGAGTTCAAATTTAGCCTCTTTATCACCGCCTTTAGCACGTTTTTGTAAACGTTGTATGGCTCGCTCACAGCTATCTAAATCTGCTAATGCTAATTCTGTGTTAATCGTATCAATATCTTCGGTAGGATCAATTTTACCTGCAACATGTACGATATCGTCATTTTCAAAACAACGAACAACATGTCCAATAGCATCTGTTTCACGAATATTAGCTAAAAATTTATTCCCTAATCCTTCACCTTTACTTGCCCCCGCAACTAGTCCCGCAATATCAACAAACTCCATTGTTGTTGGGAGGACACGTTCTGGATTAACGATAGCCGCAAGTGCATCTAGACGAGAATCGGGCATTGGTACTACGCCAGTATTAGGTTCAATCGTACAAAATGGGTAATTTGCTGCTTCAATACCCGCTTTAGTTAATGCATTAAATAATGTCGATTTTCCGACGTTAGGTAAACCAACAATGCCACATTTAAATCCCATATTCTTTCCTTAATACGTTGTGATCTTTAAAAAATAATTATGCTTTAAAACTGTTTAATCTGTTTGTCGCTTTAGTGATCCCTTCTTTGATTAAAACTTCAATACAGGCGGTGGCTTCATCTAATGCTTTATCAATCAACTGCCAGTCAGTTGGTGAAGGTTTGCTTAATACATAAGCAGATACTAAATTTTTATCACCGGGATGACCAATACCAACACGTAAACGGTAGAAATTTTTATTATTTGCTAATTGTGCAATTGTATCGCGTAAGCCATTATGACCACCATGTCCCCCACCTTGTTTAATTTTTACAACACCTGGTGGTAAATCTAATTCATCATGAATGACTAAAATTTCTTCAGGTTTAATACGATAGAAGTTAGCTAGTGCACTCACTGCTTTTCCACTTAAGTTCATAAATGTGGTCGGGACTAAAAAACGTATTTCATGGCCATGAATGATAGCACGCGCAGTTTTACCAAAATACTTATTTTCGAGAACTAAATTAATATTATAGCGACGTGCTAAACGTGCAATTAACCATTCACCCGCATTGTGGCGAGTATCCGTATATTTATCGCCCGGATTACCCAATCCTACAATTAATTTGATTTCAGACATTCTCTCTCTTCCACAACTCAAAAATAGTGGCGTATTGTAGCGGAAAACGACTTTTTACTCAATGTTGTGCTCTTGTGATCTGTTGAGTTAACCAAGGAATAGCCTTTTCCAATGGGAAATTTTGCGTATTTCCAGAAGTCGTGTTCTCGCTATGAGCACTAATGACTTTAAGGTGTGGAATATCAGAAGGAATTAGAGGCTCCCAAGTGCCTAAATTAGGTTGGCTGTTAGCAAAAAAACTGAGTAATGGTTTTTGGAAAGCACAAGCTAAATGTAATGATCCACCATCTACTGCAACAACAAGATCAGCGCTTTCAACGAGCGCTAAATATTCGTCCAAACTGGTTTTAGGTGAGCATTTAATCTCCAATGTTGGACATAATTGTATAAGCTGCGCACAATAATTTTGAGCAGTTGGCGTGTAGCCGACGAGACATTCTACTTTTTGATTGAGTTCGCCGACTAAACTGGCATTGAGTAATGTCGCGAGTTCAGATTCGGGAATTTGTCGTTTGCTACCTTGAGGGCAGAGGAGTAAGCGAAACTTATTGTTTTGCCAAAAGTTTTCGACTTTTTGGCGATTTTCTTTTGTTGTATTTAGTACGCTTTCTGGTTCTGGCAACACAAAATGTTCAGCAAACACAGATTGCATTAAATAATGACTTAAACGCGCATTATCTTTTTGAGGACAATGAATATCATAGCTTTTAATTGTCTCAAAATTGTAATACTTCTTATTATATTTGCGGAAAATAACAATCCATTTGGGCATCAAAATCCGATCCATGAAGAGAGAAGAAGAATTAAAGTTGTTTTCAAAATCGAGTAGAAGATCCCATTTTTTACTGTGTTTGATATAACTAAAAAGATTACGCTCCACAAATTCATCAACCAGCCCTGAAGCTTGGTAAATTGCTTTATTAGCACCGCGCACAACAACGCCTAGTTTTGCTTGGGGAAAGAGGGCTTTTAGTTGTTTGAGGTGAGCAGTATGGACAGCAGCATCACCGATCGCAAAACCTAACGGTCGAAGAAGGATCGATTTAACTTGATTGAATTGAATTGGGGATGGCTGTTTTTGTCGATTTTCTAATAATAAAATAAATAGTTGTTTAAAGTTCATTGTCGTTGTCCCAATTCTTTGCTTATTTAGAGCACACTTTTCCGTTATAATACACAAAATTTTTTTGAAAAATAAGTAGTAATAAGATGCCAATAATTAATCAAAGTGCATTAGTTGCTTATAGTGCACAGCAGATGTATCAATTAGTCAATAATTATGAACAGTATCCTGATTTTGTACCAGGTTGTGTAGCGGGACGCACTTTAACTGATCAAACAAATCAAGTTACAGCAGAATTAGTCATTGCAAAAGCAGGGATCCGTCAACGTTTTACAACCCAAAATACAATGTTGGAAAATCGTTCAATTAAAATGCAATTAGTGGAAGGTCCTTTTAAATTTTTACAAGGAGAATGGACTTTTGACCAATTAGATGAACACAGTTGTAAAATCGCATTAAAATTAGAATTTGAATTTTCTAATCCACTTATTGCTATGGCATTTGGGCAGATTTTTACTCATTTAACAACAAGAATGATTCACGCCTTTAAACAGAGAGCAAAAGAGGTATACGGTGGCGCAAATTAATATTGAAGTTGTTTATGCCTATCCTAATAGACATTATTTAAAGAAACTCAGTGTAGAAGAAGGTACAATGATTCAAACTGCTATTTTGCAGTCAGGTATTTTGCAACAATTTACTGAAATTGATTTACGAGAAAATAAAGTAGGTATTTTTAGCCGTCCCGCAAAACTCACAGATTTGTTAAAAGAAGGCGATCGCGTTGAGATCTATCGTCCATTATTGGCTGATCCAAAGGAAATTCGTCGTAAACGTGCTGAGCAACAAGCCGCTCAACAGAAAGAAAAAAAATAGGATGACATATGAAATTTTGTTTACCAGAAAATATAACCTCGGCGATCTTTTTACGTGATTATTGGCAAAAAAAACCGCTATTAATTCGTAATGGCTTACCACAAATAGTCAATATGTTTCAGCCAGAAGATATTATTGAGTTAGCACAACAAGAAGATGTCACAGCACGTCTAATTAAACAGTTTTCAGATAATGATTGGCAAGTAAAGTGTAGTCCATTGAATACTAACGATTTTAAAGGTTTGCCTGAGAAGTGGTCTGTTTTAGTTCAAAATCTAGAGCAATGGTCAACTGAATTGGGAGAGCTTTGGGGGGCATTTGGGTTTATTCCACAGTGGCAACGCGATGATATTATGGTGTCTTATGCACCTAAAGGTGGCTCTGTTGGTAAGCATTATGACGAATATGATGTGTTTTTAGTCCAAGGCTATGGTCATCGTCGTTGGCAATTAGGTAAATGGTGTGATCCAAGCACGGAATTTAAAGCAAATCAGCCGATCCGTATTTTTGACGATATGGGAGAACTAATTTTAGATGAGGTTTTGGGTCCAGGCGATGTTCTTTATGTGCCCTCTCGTTTATCACATTATGGTGTAGCTGAAAACGATTGTTTAACTTTCTCTTTTGGTTTACGTTACCCTAATATGGCTGATTTATTAGAAAATGTGAACAAAGTGATTTGTCAAACACTACCTGATATAGCTACAACTGAGCTACATATTCCATTGCGTCTTACTCCAGCTGAGCAGGAAACAGGTAAACTAGATTCTGTAATGGTCAGAACAATGAAACAGCAATTTTTGGATCAATTAGCGGAATCAGAACAATTTGAGCATTTGTTTGAACATGCTGTAGCGACAACTGTAAGTAGTAGACGTTATGATTTATTGGAAACTGAGGAATATTGTGATTTAGACGAAGTACGGTCGCTTTTAGAAGAGAATAGTACAATTGTACAAGATAATAATTGTAAGTTAGTTTATCTTGAGAACCCATTACGCCTTTATGCAAACGGTGAATGGCTAGATGAGTTAAATGAAATAGAAGCACAAGTCCTAAAACAACTTGCTAATGGTAAGCGAGTGGATTTTGCGTATTTAACAAGCTTGTGCTCACAGACTGAAGAACCAGAAACAGCATTAGACTTGTTCATTGACTCGTTATGTAACTGGATCGATGATGGTTGGGTGTTGCTTGAATCATTGTAGTGATTTTATCTGTTACTGTTATAAACGAAGCAATTAATGTACTAAATTAAGGTATTTCTAATGATGTCTGATCAAATTTATTCTGTTTCTCAATTGAATCAATCTGTACGTTTAATGCTAGAAAATCAACTAGGACAAGTTTGGTTAACGGGTGAAATTTCTAATTTTAGTCAGCCAGTATCAGGACATTGGTATTTAACTTTAAAAGATGAACATGCTCAGATACGCGCAGCAATGTTCCGTATGAAAAACTTACGTGTTAGCTTTCGTCCGCAAAATGGTATGCAAGTATTAGTTCGTGCAAGTGTCAGTTTATATGAGGCGCGAGGTGATTATCAGATTATTATTGAAAGCATGCATCCTGCGGGCGAGGGTCTATTACAGCAGCAGTTTGAAACGTTAAAAATGAAGTTAGCTGCAGAAGGCCTGTTTGCACAAAATCTTAAGAAAAATCTACCGCCCTTTAGTAAAGCTGTTGGTATTGTGACATCTAAAACGGGGGCCGCATTACAAGATATTTTGCACATATTGCGACGGCGAGATCCTAGCTTGAAAATCGTTATTTATCCTACCGCTGTACAAGGTAAAGATGCTGTTATTGAAATTGTACAAATGATTGAGCTGGCAAACCAACGTCGAGAAGTGGATGTATTAATTGTCGGTCGAGGAGGTGGCTCGTTAGAGGATCTCTGGTGTTTCAATGAAGAGCTTGTAGCACGTGCAATTTTTAATTCAGTGATTCCAATTATTAGTGCTGTTGGACATGAGACAGATGTGACGATCGCGGATTTTGTGGCTGATTTACGCGCACCCACTCCTTCAGCAGCAGCGGAATTAGTCAGTCGTGATCAGCAAGAATTATTACAACAACTGGTTTATAAAAAACAGCGTTTAGAAATAGCACTAGATCGCGTCTTTAGTGAGAAAAGTCAAGCTTTGCAATATGTTCGGCTTCGTTTACAACGTCAACATCCACATGTGCAGTTAAGAATGCAGCAGCAAAGAATGCAACAGCTGTTCCATCGTTTGCAGTTAAGTACACAAGCACAAATAGATAAACGTCAGGATAAATTGAGTATCTTGTCGAAGCGAATACAAAATAATCTATTGCCTTTACGTGTACAGAAGCAACAACAATATGTTTATCAATTAGAGACAAGACTGAATATCGCATTGAATCGTCTATTTACACAAAAACAACACCAATTGGCCCATGCTTGTGGTAAGTTAGATGGGCTAAGCCCATTAAAAGTCTTGGCTCGAGGGTATTCGATCGCAGAAAATTCTTTAGGTCAAGCTGTGACAAATATTCAACAGGTTCGTGTTGGAGAACGTTTAAAAACAACCTTACTGCAAGGTCGTATTATTAGTGAGATTGTGGAAGTGAACAAGCGTTAAAAAAGGAACAAAACTGTTCCTTTTTTGTTTGTTTAGCTCTTCTTGTGTTTGGTGAGTGATTTATGCTGAATTTGAACATTTTTTCCTTTAGCTTGGAAATATTGTCCAAGTTGTTCCGTGATATACACTGAGCGATGTTTTCCTCCAGTACAACCGATTGCAATAGTTAAATAACTACGATTATTTTGCTCTAACATCGGTAGCCAAGTTTCAATGTAGTTACGCGTAAGATAAATAAAGTGATTAACTTCATTATGTTTATTTAAAAATTCTGCAACAGCATCATCTAAGCCAGTTAACGGGCGTAATTCAGGATTCCAATGTGGATTTGGTAAAAAACGGACATCAAATACATAGTCTGCATCTAGTGGTAAACCATATTTAAAGCCAAAAGATTGGAAAATAATTTTTAAGTCTTTATCTGATGTACCACGCAGAAAATTACGTAAACGTTCAGCTAACTCATGAGTAGAAAGACGCGTTGTATCAATAATTAAATTAGCACATTGGATAAGAGGATCTAAGTGGTTTTGTTCCTCGTCAATCGCAGCTTCTAATGATAAATCTTGAACAGATAATGGATGTAAACGGCGTGAGTCACTATAACGGCGAATTAAAGTGCTGCGATCAGTATCTAAGAAAATAATTTTAATTTGATGTTGTTCTTGTACTTTATTCAGTAATAGTTCAAGTGTTTTTGATGAATAGGGTAAATTACGAATATCTAAGCTGATTGCAACAGATTTATGATTTACTGATAAAATATCCGCTAGTTTAGGGAGCAAATCTAGAGGTAAATTATCAACGCAATAATAACCAATATCTTCTAAAGCACGGAGAGCAACAGATTTCCCTGCACCTGAACGGCCACTTATAATAATAATTTCCATAAGCTTACCTGTTACTAGTTAATTAAACGGATGTAGTATTATATTCGACAGCTTCGTCATTATCTTGATGTTCATCTTGCTGTGAGTTAAGCTGATCTATATTTTCAAAAATATGCCAAATTTCATCAACACTTTGTGCTGATCTTAATCGTTTGCAAAGTGTTTTATCAGATAACTTTTCTGCAATTTCAGGCAGTACAGAAATATATTGCTCACACATTTTTTCTGGTATTAAAAGAGCAAGAATTAAATCTACTTCACGGTGATCAGCTGATTCATATTCAATTGGTGAGTCTAAATGAATGAAAACGGCAAGGGGCTGTTTACCTTCAGGAATTCGTGCTTTTGGCATGGCAATTCCATTACCTAATCCAGAGTTGCCAATTTTCTCTCTGCTTAACAAACATTCAAAACAAAATTGTTCTGCATTTTCAAATTGAACTTGCTCTGCAATGACTTGAGTAATAATTTCAAATAAGCGTTTCTTGCTAGTACAAATTAACCCTTGACGAATATGTTCAGGTTTCAGTAATTCGGTAAATTTAATCATAACTACAGTCTAAATTCTTCGCCTAAATATACACGTTTCACTTGTTCGTTGTTGAGAATTTCTTCAGGTGTGCCCGTTGCAATCATTTTGCCTGCACTAACAATGTATGCTCTTTCGCATACGTCAAGCGTTTCTCTAACATTATGATCAGTAATCAGCACACCTAAACCACGGTCACGTAGATCCATAATGATTTTTTTTATATCAATTACTGAAATGGGGTCTACTCCCGCAAACGGCTCATCAAGTAAAATAAATTTAGGATTTGCAGCCAAAGCACGAGCAATTTCGACACGGCGACGTTCCCCACCAGAGAGTGATTGTCCTAAGTTATTACGGATATGACCAATATTAAATTCGTCAATAAGTTCATCAGCTCTTGCTCGACGTTGTTCATGTGTAAGATCTTTACGGATTTCAAGCACTGCCATTAAATTATCGTAGACACTTAGACGTCGAAAAATAGAAGCTTCTTGTGGAAGATAGCCAATACCTCTTTGGGCACGGTTGTGCATAGGTAATAAACTAATATCTTCATCATCAATACGAATTTTACCTTGATCATGATTGACGAGCCCAACAACCATATAAAATGTAGTTGTTTTTCCCGCACCATTTGGACCAAGTAATCCAACAATTTCATTTGCATGTACAGTTAAACTTACATCTGAAACAACTTGACGGCTTTTATAGCTTTTAGCTAAATTCTCAGCATAAAGGATAGACATGGCAAACCTTATTTCTTATTTTTATCATTTAATTGTGTTGGAATTAAAATAGTTCTGACACGAGCATGACCAGTACTATTTGCTTTTAATTGTTGTTTATTTACATCATAAGTAATCATATCGCTATTGATTTTACTATCCAATTGTTTCAATTGTGCATTACCAGTTAAGGTCAAAAACTCATGACTTAGATCGTAGTGGATTTTATTGGCTTGTGCTTCAACGGGTTTCCCATCATCAAGCTTTTGAAAAAATGTAACAGGATTCCCGAATGCCTCAATCGTATCTTTTTTGCCTGAATTATCAGCTGGGCGTTTAATAATAACTTTATTTGCCTTAATTAAAATAGAGCCTTGGGTAATGACGACATTGTCAGTAAATGTCACAATACTATTATCCATATCTAAAGATTGATTATCAGATACGATATTAATCGGCTGCTGTGAGTCATTTTTAAGCGCAAAAGCAGGTAATGTCACAGTGAGTAATGTGGCTAAAAAGATGAGTTTATTGCTTGTTGATTTCATAATATGTATTTACCTGCTCTTTTAATGTCGCAATTTGTTGATGCAAATTGCCACTTAATTTTAAACCTGTTGAGTGGAAGTTTTGTCCATAAATCTTCACTGTTGTATCTGATGTAATGTCTTGTGTTGATAAATTAACAACGGCACTTTCTGTTTCAACACGTTGTAAACGAGAATGGGTAAAAAGACTTTCTGCAATGACATTCCCTTCTAAATACAGCATATTGTTTTTAGTTAAAACGGCTTTGTTAGCACTCAATTTCCAACTTTCTTTATCGTTGCCAGAATCAGTATTTAATGTATCAATATCAAATAAATAAACCATAGGCATTTGAAAATGTGTTTTACCCGATGTTGTAAAATGTGAGATTGATTCAGCGGAAGCAAAATATTGTTTTTTTCCAGTTGGAGAAAATACAGTTGTTCTCATTTTTTGACCTGTATATTCTGGGCTATCTGGCTTTTTTATTAGTGTACTAAGATTGTCTTCACTTTGATTAAGTGAATAAAACCAAGCAAGTAATACAAGCGCAATAGCAGATAAAACAATATTCCAACGAATATTCATAAAACGTATTTTAAATTTAGCTAGGGTTAATCATTAACCTCTAATCATAGCATAATTTTTATAAAACAAATCAATGTTGGGTTTGTTTTCAAAAAAATTTTATCTTAATGAACGTTTTCATATATAAATAGTCGAAAGAGCGTATATTTTGCATCGACGAAAATTTGACATTCAAGGGGAATTGGTAGAATATCCCCCTTTAATTTTGACGTATTCTAGTTAGTAAAGAGATTTTATGAATAATCCCTTAATCGAAGTGAAAAATCTCACTTTTAGACGAGGCGAGCGCACAATTTATGACAATTTGAATTTGCAGTTTGAAAAAGGAAAAATTACTGCAATTATGGGACCTTCTGGGATAGGTAAAACAACATTACTGAAGTTAGTTGGTGGTCAGCTACAGCCAGAGAAAGGTGAGATTTGGTTTGATGGACAAAATATCTGTCAGCTTTCTAATTCAGAACTATATCAAGTACGCCAAAAAATGGGGATGCTATTTCAGTCAGGAGCACTATTTACTGATATTTCTACTTTTGATAATGTCGCATTCCCCATTCGTGAACATACTCATCTTCCTGAGTCATTGATTCGTAAGATTGTTTTGATGAAGCTTGAGGCTGTAGGCTTGCGTGGCGCAGCAGATTTAATGCCTTCCGAGTTATCAGGTGGGATGGCAAGACGTGCAGCTTTAGCGAGAGCAATTGCACTTGATCCAGAACTCATTATGTTTGATGAGCCCTTTGCTGGCCAAGATCCGATTAGTATGGGCGTTATTTTAAGTTTAATTAAACGATTAAATGAAGCATTACAACTTACTTCTATTGTTGTGTCTCATGATGTGCAAGAAGTATTAAGTATTGCTGATTATGCTTATATTATTGCTGATAAGCGTGTGATTGTAGAAGGGACCTCAACTCAATTGCTACAAAGTAAAGATCCGCAAGTTCGCCAATTTTTAGATGGAGAGGCGGATGGACCTGTTCGTTTTCATTTTCCTGCGCAAGACTATGTGGAGGAACTATTTAAATGATCAAATTTATTTCTCATTTTGGGCACAACGCAATTAGTGCTTGCCGTGCAGCTGGGCGGGCAGGGTTTATGTTGTGGGGGGCACTAGTCGGCAAGCCACAAGTCAGAAAGCATTTCCCTTTATTAGTGAAACAACTGCATGTGCTTGGCGTCCAGTCTTTACTTATTATCATGCTATCAGGTTTATTTATTGGTATGGTATTGGGTCTACAAGGTTATGTTGTCTTAGTGGATTTTTCCGCAGAAACGAGTTTAGGGCAACTTGTCGCGCTTTCGCTATTACGTGAATTAGGTCCAGTTGTGACCGCACTTTTATTTGCAGGAAGAGCAGGATCTGCTTTAACTGCTGAAATTGGTTTGATGAAAGCAACAGAACAATTATCCAGTTTAGAAATGATGGCAGTTGATCCTCTTCGTCGTGTTATTGCACCGCGCTTTTGGGCTGGTGTGATAGCAATGCCAATTCTTGCTGTAATTTTTACTGCAATTGGTATTTGGGGAGGCTCATTAGTTGGCGTAGACTGGAAAGGCGTTGATGCAGGTAGTTTTTGGTCTGTTATGCAAAACGCAGTGACTTGGGAAAATGATTTATTAAATGGTTTTATTAAAAGTGTTTGTTTTGCTATAGCTGTTGTTTGGATTGCATTATTTAATGGCTATGATTGTATTCCAACTTCAGAAGGAATTAGTAAAGCCACAACTAGAACGGTTGTACATGCTTCATTAGTCGTATTGGGTTTAGATTTTGTATTAACGGCATTAATGTTTGGTGCGAGTTAATTATTGCTTGATTTAATTAGTTGGATATAAAGGAAATAGTATGCGACAAACGCGGATATATGAATTTTGGGTTGGTTTATTTTTATTATTAGGTATTGCTGCATTAGTCTTTTTAGGCCTAAAGGTGGCGAATATACAAGGATTTAGTGAAACTAAATCTTATAAAATTCATGCAACTTTTGATAATATTGGTGGACTAAAAGTCCGTGCTCCACTGAAAGTGGGCGGGGTTGTTATTGGTCGTGTGACTGATATTACTTTAGATGAGAAAAGTTATTTACCCATTGTAACAATTGCAATTGATGAACGTTATAATGAAATTCCAGAAACAAGTTCTTTATCAATTAAAACATCAGGCTTATTAGGTGAGCAATATATTGCATTAAGTGTTGGTTTTGATGATGGTGAAGTTGCGATGTGGAAAGAGGGTGAGCGAGTTGTAGATACAAAATCTGCATTAGTGTTAGAGGACTTAGTTGGACAATTCTTATATGGTGATCGTAATAAAAACGATACGAGTACTAACCCAGAAGTAAGTGAGCAATAGTGCTGAATTTTAAATTTGTTAAGAAGTTAAATAGGAGAATACTATGTCAACAGTATTAAAAAGTATGATGGCAAAAATGGTGGTAATTATAACTGCACTTTTTTCTCTCCAAGTATTTGCAGCAGATACGCCTTATGATTTAACTGTAGAAGTATCAGATAAATTATTTAAAAACATTACAGCTAATCAAGCTAAAATTAAACAAGACCCTAATTATTTGAGAACAATTGTGCGTACTGAACTGATGCCTTATGTTCATGTTAAATATGCGGGCTCAAAAGTGTTAGGCAAAAATTTTAAAGCGACTACACCAGAGCAAAGGGAAAAGTTCTTTGTTGCCTTTGAACAATATATTGAACAGACTTATGCACAAGTATTAACCTTGTATTCTGACCAAAAATTACAAATTGAAAAGCCAAAAACAGAATCAGCAGATAAAACAGCCAGTATTCGTGTCAAAGTGATTCAAAGTGGTAATCAGGCACCCGTTAATTTAACTTTTTATTGGTACAAAAATAGCAAATCTGGTAAATGGCAAGTATTTGATATGAGTGCTGAAGGTGTCAGTATGGTTGAAACGAAAGAAAAAGAATGGGCACCAACAATTGCAAAAAGCGGTTTAGATGCACTAACTGACCAAGTTGAAAAAGCAGCTAAAGTACCAGTGACATTAAGTAAATAAGTAAATGAAAGCACTAAAAAGTTTAACTTGGGCAATAAACCAAAATGATGATAAAATAGCTTTCCAATTAATTGGGGAGTTATCTCGTGACACGTTGCTACCTTTATGGGAGCAACGTGCTTCTTTTTTATCAGCAGAAAAACTCAGCATGTCATATATCTATTGGGATCTGTCTCAGGTGAATAGAATTGATTCTGCTGGCTTTGCATTGTTGTGTGATTTTTTGCAATATTGCCAAACGACGGTAAAACGGGAGCAACGTATTATTTTGAAAAATGTGCCAAGCCAATTTTTTACTCTGGCAGATTTATTTGGGCTATCCGCTTGGATAGCAACATTTGTTCAATCCGACGGAAAATAGTTAATGGAAACGCAAGAAATAGAACGAATTTTAAAAGAAGCATTAAACTTAGATGAAGTATATGTACAAGGTGAGAATGCTCATTATGGCGTGATAGCTGTGAGTGATGAGTTTGCAGGTTTATCTAGAGTGAAGCAACAGCAACTGATTTACGCACCATTAATGGAATATATTTCAAGTAATGCAATTCATGCATTAACAATTAAAACCTATACTGTTGAAAAATGGAAGCGTGATCGCTTATTTAATCAACTTTCTTAAAGTAAGTTGTGGGACATTCTTATGCAAAAATTTCGTGTTTACGGGCAATCTCGTTTAAAAGGATCGGTTAATATTTCTGGTGCAAAAAATGCAGCGTTACCGATTTTATTTGCCGCTATTTTGTCGGAAGAGCCAGTTACATTAACTAATGTACCAGAGTTAAAAGATATTGAAACAACATTAAAAATTTTACGTAAATTAGGTGTTGTTGTTGAACGTGATGAACATGGTGCGGTGCATTTAGATGCATCAAAAATCGATCATTTTATTGCGCCATATGAGCTCGTTAAAACGATGCGAGCCTCTATTTGGGCATTAGCGCCATTAGTTGCGCGTTTTAATCAAGGACAAGTGTCATTACCGGGAGGATGTTCAATTGGTGCTCGTCCCGTTGATTTACATATTAGTGGATTAGAGCGTTTAGGTGCACGAATTACATTAGAAGATGGTTATGTTAAAGCATTTGTAGATCATCGTTTAGTTGGTACGCGTATTGTTGTAGAAAAAGTGAGCGTCGGTGCCACTTTGTCTATTATGATGGCAGCAACATTAGCTAAAGGTAAAACAACGATTGAAAACGCTGCCCGTGAACCTGAGATTACTGATACAGCCATATTTTTAAATAAAATGGGCGCGAAAATTTCAGGTGCTGGGACAGATACGATTATCGTCGAAGGTGTTGATCATTTAACTGGCTGTGAACATAGTATCGTGCCAGATCGTATTGAAACAGGAACCTTCCTTGTTGCCGCAGCAATTTCTGGCGGTCGCATTGAATGCCATAATACGAAAGCAGATACACTTGATGCTGTAATTGATAAATTACGTGAAGCAGGAGCACAAGTTGATGTGACAGAAAACAGTATTACTTTAGATATGCTAGGTAATCGTCCTCGTGCAGTCAATATTCGTACTGCACCATATCCTGGTTTTCCAACAGATATGCAAGCACAATTTACTTTGCTAAATATGGTTGCTTCTGGTACGAGTATTATCACTGAAACTATTTTTGAAAATCGTTTTATGCATATTCCTGAGTTAATCCGTATGGGTGGAAAAGCTGAAATCGAAGGAAATACTGCAATTTGTCATGGCGTTGATCATCTTTCTGGTGCGGAAGTGATGGCAACAGATTTACGTGCATCAATTAGTCTTGTATTGGCAGGTTGCATAGCAACAGGTGAAACTATTGTCGATCGTATTTATCATATTGACCGTGGTTATGAACGTATTGAAGAAAAGTTACGTGGTCTAGGTGCAAGAATTGAACGCTTTTCCAGTGAGAGCGAAGAATGCTAACTTGATTTATTGTGATAAAAAAGGGAAACAATTGTTTCCCTTTTTTATCTCTATTAGCTTACTATTCCGATAATACTGCGAGTTGCTTCTTTCACATCTGTTAATTTTACTTGAATTATATCACCAAGTTTATAAATAAGTTCGCCGTTGATATAAAGAGCAATATCATCAGTGTTTGCTTGTATTTCATCTTTGTTATTATGTAAGGTTGATGCTGGAACAAAGACTGAAGCACCGTTTTCAAGAAGCTGTACACGTAAACCTGCCCGAGTGATGTCCTGTACTTCAGCATTAAAAATAACGTTTTCTTCTACTTTTTCAGCTAAATAACGACAGTATAGCCAGTCTGCAATATCGCGTTCGACGAGTCTATTTTGGCGGCGAGCTTCTTGTAGGCGGGTTAATATATCCTCTTGTGGCTTTTCACAAGATTGATTGGTTAACGTTGCTTTAATGAGGCGATGGTTAATAATATCTGAGTACTTACGGATGGGTGATGTCCAAGTGGCATAGCCAGATAGACCTAAGCCAAAGTGCGGTGCGAGTTCAGATTTAAATTCAGCAAAAGTAAGGAAACGACGTAAACGGAATTCAACATAATCGTTGTTTATTTTTTCAAGATCATGACGCATTTGGCGATAACCAGTTAATGTTGATAAGGTATCCACTGAATAACGTTGACTTAATTCAGCTAGGTTTTCTTCATTAGTGAGATGAGTTAATAAAAATTGGCTGGCAGACACTAACCATTTTTTATCAAATCCGCTATGAGTATTAAAAATACCTCCTTGGGCTTGCTCATCTAAATAATGTGCAGCACAAATATTTGCTACGATCATCGCCTCTTCTACAATTTGATTTGCCGTACGACGGTATTCAGCCTTTATGTCTTTTACTTTACCATCTTCACTGAGAATGAATGAATAATCAGGTTTTTCTTTAAATAATAAAGAGTGCTTTTTGCGCCACTCAATACGCGCTTGCGTAAATTGGAAAAGCCAATGAATTTGTTGGGCTGTTTCTGTATTTTCTGGTTGCCATGCATCTGGCTTTTGTTCTAGGTAGTCAGAGACTAAATTATAAGCTAGTTTAGCTTTAGATTGTACATAAGCAGATACAAAGCGAGGGTTACCTACAATGTTTCCTGCTAAATCTGTGTTAATATAGCAAACAAGTGCAGGGCGAATTTCGTCTTTTACTAAAGAACAGAGTTCATCAGACAGTTCACGTGGTAACATTGGGATGTTAAAACCAGGTAGATAATTAGTAAAACAACGTTGTTTTGCATCTTTATCAATTTGTGAGTCTTGTGGAATATAGGCAGTTGGATCGGCGATAGCAACAACTAATCTCCAACCAGTTTGAACTTCACTAGTTAAAATAGGTTCGATATAGAGTGCATCATCCATATCTTTTGTGCTTTCTGAATCAATAGTCACAAAATAAAGTGCGGTTAGATCTTCGCGAGTTTGCTGATCTAACATTTCGTAATGCGCTAAACCCTTTACTGGATAACGTGATTGTTGATGGCGTGCTAGAGTGACCCACCAAGGGGCAAATTCATCATCACTTTTACAGATAAACTCATTAATTTGAGCAAAAAAGAAACGATTATCCCGTAATGGATGGTTCTTAAGATGGGCAACGACCCAATCTCCTTCTTGTAATTCTTCTTGTACTAATTTAGTTGGGCTTGCAGCAATCGGGTGATTTATTTGTGGATGATCGACTAGGATTTGTAATTTTTGATCTTTATTAAAATGAACACGCCCAACAAAGCGAGTTAACATAGGTTCGAGTAATTGGTCTGGTTCAGCTTGTTCTTTATCACCAATTACTTCAATTAACGCCTTAATTTTGTCACCATGCATGACTTTTTTCATTGCGGCTGGTGGGATGAAATAGCTTTTTTTATCACACTCAAGAAAACCAAATGCTTTATCAGAACCTTTAACTATACCTTCAACTTGTAGTTTACTGTCTCGGATTTGTTGTTTTAATTGGGAAAGGAGAGGATTATTTTGGAACATTCAGAAATATCCATTAAACGTCAAAAAAAGCGGACAAGACTGTCCGCTTAGAAATAATAATAAAAACTTATTCAAGTTCACCCATAGCTACAATACTGAAGCCTGCATCAACGTGTAATACTTCACCTGTGACACCTGCGGCTAGATCTGAACATAAGAATGCAGCGGAGTTGCCCACGTCTTCAATTGTTACTGTTCGACGTAAAGGCGCTGTTTGTTCAAAATTGGCTAGCATTTTTTTGAAATTTTTAATGCCAGATGCAGCAAGTGTACGGATTGGACCTGCTGAAATTGCATTAACACGAATACCTTCTTTTCCTAAAGAGGCTGCCATAAAACGAGTATTAGCTTCCAATGAGGCTTTTGCTAGACCCATCACATTGTAGTTTGGAATTGCGCGTTCTGCACCTAGGTATGAAAGGGTTAATAGTGCTGAGTTTGGATTTAACATACTGCGAGCTGCTTTTGCCATTGCAACGAAACTATAAGAACTCACATCATGGGCGATACGGAAACCCTCACGATTAACTGAATCAACATAATCACCATCTAATTGGTCTGCTGGTGCGAATGCAATTGAATGTACGAATCCATCAAATTTATCCCAGTGTTTTGCTAACTCTGTAAAACATTGCTCAATACTTTCATCTGTACCTACGTCACAAGGGATAACAATCTCTGAGCCTAATTCTTTTGCAAATTCTTCTACACGACCTTTTAATTTATCATTTTGATAAGTAAAAGCGAGTTCTGCACCTTCACGTTTCATCGCTTGTGCAATGCCGTAAGCGATAGAGCGATTACTTGCAACACCTGCAATTAAAATACGTTTATTTGTTAAAAAGCCCATAATCAATACCTTTTCATATGTTAAAAAATTGTGGTTAGTATAAGGGAAAATAGGGATAAATACAAAGCTGACTTCCTTTAAGCTGGATTATCAATATCTTTAAACTCAACCGTTAATCCATAATTTTCTGCAATCCATTCCCCTAAAGCTTGGATGCCATAGCGTTCAGTGGCATGATGACCTGCAGAGAAAAAATGAATGCCTTGTTCACGAGCTGAATGAATCGTTTGTTCAGAAACTTCACCAGTAATAAAAGCATCAACCCCTCGATTAGCTGCTAAATCAATATAGCTTTGACCTCCACCAGTACAGATCCCAACAGTATGAATTAAGTGCGCTGCGTTTTCGCTACAAACAAGTGGCTTGCGATGAAGAGTTTGTTCAATACGCATTGCAAATTCTTCACTTGTTAATGGTGTGGTTAATGTACCATAAACAGGGATACTCATAGAGCCTTGTTCTAACGGCTGTAAGTTTTTAATACCTAATAGGCTAGCAAGACGGGCATTATTGCCCAATTCTGAGTGAATATCTAAAGGCAAATGGTAGCTATATAAATTGATATCATTCATTAATAACGTTTTAATGCGTTTGTTTTTCATACCACGAATACAGGGATTTTCATTTTTCCAAAAATAGCCATGATGGACTAAAATCGCATCAGCTTGCTGAGATACGGCATAATCGATTAGCGCTTGACTGGCTGTGACACCTGTGATGATCTTATTTACATCTTTTTTTCCTTCTATCTGTAGACCATTAGGGGCGTAGTCCGAAATGCTTTGGCTATTTAATTTTTGATTTAAAATGTGTTCAAGTTCAATATGATTCATGCCTGTTAATTATCCTATAGTGATAAAAGAATGAGGCAATGGTAAAGGATTTGATCTGGAATAAGAAGAAAAAAATGGCTAATGTGAAAATCTTTTTCAAGATTATGGGGGAGTGTTCACATTAGCCAAGCCGTTTTATTACTTAAATAAAAACAAATTCATTATATATTTTATTATACAATAATCAGGTGATATGTAAGAAAAAATGAAAAAAGGTGATAAATAACCTTTTATTCAATTCCTACTAATTTGTGTGCTTGTATGCTCAATTGCCATTTCGGCTTATTAACTCGTTGGTTTAAAATTCCTAATTGTGTAATAGTGTCGAGCAAATTCATTTTACTATTTACTTCACAAGGCGATAGATAATAACGCTCAGCTTTGATTTGTTGCTCGATTTGCTGACAAAAATCTAATACATTTTCATCTGCAACAATGCGCACTTCATGGGCAAACGGAATGCATTGTTGCTGATATTTATACTGATATAACCGCTTTGGACTTGTAGCAATATAGTCAATTTGCCTAGGGATTGTTTTTAAACCATTTGTTTCAATTGCGAGAAAATAACCATTGGCTTTTAAATGATCGAGTAATACATCAAGTTTAGGTACAATAGTCGGCTCACCACCTGTGATAATGATATTTTTACTAGAAAATGACCGCACTTTATTGAGAATCTGTGAAAGTGTCCAAGTACTATACTGATTATAATGAGTATCACACCACGGGCAGGCTAAATTACATTTTCCAAAGCGTATAAATATACTTGGCATCCCTGTATTAAAGCCTTCTCCTTGTAAACTTTCAAAGATCTCAACAATGTTATATTTCTGTTGTAAAACACGTTGACCTTGCATTATGTTTCTTACTCCTCGTATTCACAAAATGAAGTTGGTGTTTCCCAAAGACGAATCGCAGAAATAGGCAAATGTGCTTCATATTTTAAACAGTTGAAAATAAAACGAGCCATTTCCTCGGCAGTAGTACGAGTGGTTAAAGCAAAGGTTTTAGAATCTAAAGATTGTAGTAAAGCAGCAACTTTTGTTTCTTTTTCACTATGAGAATCATAAATAAAAGCATGATCCATTGGATCTAAAATATGTTGTTTGACAATAGATTTTAAATCTGAAAAATCAATTACCATACCTCTTTTGGGACCACTTTGATGTAAATCACCACAAAGTTCTACTTGTAACTTATAAGTATGCCCATGTAAATTTTTACATTTCCCATCATGACCATCAAGCATATGTGCCATGTCAAAGCTAAACTCTTTTACAATTTTAAACATAATTTAGACCGCACTTTTCATTGATAGATATTCTTGTAAACCTTTTTCACGTAATATACAGCTTGGACATTCACCACAGCCTTGTTCAACACCGATGTAACAAGTATGCGTATGTTGGCGAATATAATCCAATGCACCAAGCTCATCGGCTAATTGCCATGTTTGTGCTTTAGTCAAATACATTAAAGGTGTTTTAAGATTAAATTGATAATCCATCGCAAGATTGAGTGTGACATTCATTGACTTAATGAAAATATCTCGACAATCGGGATAGCCACTAAAATCGGTTTCACAGACACCAGTGATAATGTCTTGAATTCCTTGCCCTTTCGCATAGATGGCAGCATAAAGCAGAAATAATGCATTACGACCATCCACAAACGTATTCGGCGTATGACCTTGTTGCTCAATTTTTGCGTTGTCGTCCATTAAGGCATTTTGCGTGATGGCTTTGATGACAGAGGTGTCAATTAGGGTTTGTTTAATACCAAGATCTTGTGCAATCCATTGTGCTTTTTCTAGCTCAATAGCGTGGCGTTGTCCATATTGGAAGGTGATAGTCTCCACATTTTTGACACCATATTCTTGAATGGCTTGAATCAGACAGGTGGTGGAGTCTTGTCCACCTGAAAAGATAACAACTGCTTTGCGGTTGTTATTTGGATTTGTAATATTCATATTGTTTTCCTAGTTTTGTTTCGAACAAGGATTGGTTATATCCATTGTTCAAGTGGGAGGTTTACGAACCACTGTAAAAATAAAAAAGCGGGATTGTCACTGCATTGAGCAGTAGCAATGCCCACTCACGGTAACGTGCGGCTATTTGTTTGCTAAAATTTCCGCTAGTTCTAAATCCTGTTTCACATCAATATCTACTGAACGATAAGTTGGCATTAAGTAAAATTTCAGTGGAGGGATAAAGAAATATTTTTCTTTGAGTAGTTGTGCAATGTCATTAATGTAAATAGCGCCATTGGCACGATACATTTTTGGTAAGGTTTGGCGTGCAGCCTCAAAATCAGCAATGTCACGTACAGGTAAAACCTCATGCTCTTTACTTAAAGTGAATGCTTTGTATGGGTGATGTTCACATTCACACGCAGAAACTATTGAATTTACACCACCATTAACAAACATATCCATTGCATTTTTAATATCTAAATGATCGCGCAGCGGGCTAGTTGGTTGTAGTAAAGTACAAGTCCCTTCAGTCACTTGTAATTTTTCGAGCGCATGCAAAATTGCATCAATTGTTCTAGAATTATCTTGAGCTAGTTCAGCAGGGCGTTTAATAGCTGTTGCACCATATTTTTCTGCTTCTCGCAAAATGTTATCACCATCTGAGGTTACTACAATTTGGTCAAAGACCTCTGCTTGTTTAGCTGCTAAAATTGCACGTCCAATCAGAGAATGCCCTCCAACAGGTTGAAGATTTTTATCTGGAATCCCTTTTGAGCCTGCTCGGGCTGGGATAATAGCAATATTTTTCATCATGTGCTCCTATTGAAAAAAGGGCTTGAAGCCCTTTTAGTAAACGACATTATTTCTGTTTCATTGCTGGGAAGAGGATAACATCACGAATTGAAGCTGCATTAGCAAAGAGCATTGCTAAACGGTCAATCCCTAAGCCTTCACCTGCTGTTGGTGGTAAGCCGTGTTCAAGTGCGGTCACAAAATCTTCATCTTTAAACATAGCTTCATCATCACCAGCTTCTTTTGCAGCAACTTGTGCATCGAAACGTTCATTTTGATCTTCGGCATCGTTTAATTCTGAAAAACCGTTACCGATTTCACGACCACCAATAAATAACTCAAAACGATCAGTAACTTCAGGGTTTTCATCATTACGACGTGCTAATGGTGAAATTTCCGCTGGATGAGCCATTAAGAATGTTGGCTGAATTAAGTGATGTTCTGCTACTTCTTCAAAAATGACATTTACAAGGCTACCTAAACCCCAAGATTTTTGTACTTCAATACCTAATTTTTTTGCCACAGCGACAGCACGATCAAAATCATATAAATCTTCTTTCACAATACCTTTATCTGCACCATATTTAAGTACGGCATCATGCATTGTGATACGTTCAAATGGTTTACCAAAATCAAACTCCAGCTCACCATAAGGAACAATCGTTGTACCCAAAATATCCAGTGCTAGTTTGCGTAAGAGTTCTTCTGTGTTATCCATTAAATCATGGTAATCCGCATAGGCTTGGTAGTATTCGAGCATAGTAAATTCAGGATTATGGCGAACAGATACACCTTCATTACGGAAGTTACGATTTAATTCAAATACACGCTCAAAACCACCAACGACTAAACGTTTTAAATAAAGCTCTGGTGCGATACGTAAATACATATCAACATCTAACGCATTGTGGTGAGTGATAAATGGACGCGCAGAAGCACCACCAGGTATGATTTGTAACATTGGTGTTTCTACTTCCATAAAGCCTTTGGAAATAAAATAATCACGGATACCTGCAATCACTTTTGAACGAATAATGAAAGTACGGCGTGAATCTTCATTCGCAATCAAATCTAAATAGCGTTGGCGATAGCGTGTTTCTTGATCACTTAAACCATGAAACTTATCTGGTAATGGGCGAAGTGCTTTAGTTAATAAAGCAACTTCAGTACAGCGTACAGTCAGTTCATTGGTCTTTGTTTTGAATAGCGTTCCTTTTACACCTACAATATCGCCTAGATCCCATGTTCCCACATCTTCAGCATAAACGCCTTCAGGTAAGTTATCACGAGCGATATAAAGCTGGATACGACCAGACATATCTTGTAATGTGATAAAAGTAGCTTTACCCATTGTGCGACGAGTCATAATACGACCAGCAACTTTTACTTCGACTTCTTGTGCTTTTAATGCTTCACCTTCAATCGCATCATATTGGGTATGTAAGTCAGCAGCTAATGCATCACGACGGAAAGTATTTGGAAACGGATTACCTTTTGCACGTAATGCGGCTAATTTTTCACGACGAACTAACATTTCGCCATTAAGATCGAGTTCTTGAGTTTGTTCTGACATATTTTTCCTTTAAATTTACATTAATTTTAGGGAGAGGAACAAAGTACAGTCAATTTCTACTAAGCTTTGACTATACTTTTTGGAATTATAGTCCCGCCTTTAAGCTAGCTTCGATAAAGCGATCTAAATCACCATCAAGGACGGCTTGAGTATTTCGATTTTCTATTCCTGTACGTAAGTCTTTAATGCGCGAATCATCAAGTACGTAAGAGCGAATTTGGCTTCCCCAACCAATATCAGACTTATTATCTTCCATCGCTTGTTTATCTGCATTTTTTTTCTGTAACTCCATTTCATAGAGCTTCGCTTTCAACTGTTTCATACATTGATCTTTGTTTTTATGTTGAGAGCGATCATTTTGACATTGTACAACGATACCACTTGGCATATGGGTAATTCGTACTGCACTTTCTGTTTTGTTAACATGCTGACCTCCAGCACCAGAAGCACGATATACATCAATGCGTAAGTCTGCAGGATTAATTTCTATATCAATATCATCATCAATTTCTGGATAGACAAAAGCAGCACTAAAAGAAGTATGGCGTCGGTTGTTTGAGTCAAATGGGCTTTTACGTACTAAGCGGTGAATTCCTGTTTCAGTACGTAGCCAACCAAAGGCATATTCACCAGAAATTCTAATTGTAGCTGATTTAATTCCAGCAACATCGCCATCGGAAACTTCCATCAACTCTGTTTTAAAGCCTTTGCTTTCTGCCCAACGTAGGTACATTCTTAATAGCATTTCAGTCCAGTCTTGTGCTTCAGTCCCACCAGAACCTGCTTGAAGATCGACATAGCAATCTGCTGCATCGTGTTGACCACTGAACATACGCCGAAATTCTAATTTTGCTAATTGCTCTTCTAGATCTTCAAGCTCTGAATTTGCTTCATGGAAAGTGTCTTCGTCTTCAGCTTCAATCGCAAGTTCGAGTAAACCTTCAACATCTTCTAAGCCTTGTTCTAAAGCTTTAACTGTATTTACGATTGTTTCAAGGGCAACGCGTTCTTTACCTAAAGTTTGTGCTTTTTCTGGCTCATTCCAGACATCAGGTTGTTCAAGTTCAGCATTAACTTCTTCTAGACGTTCAACTTTAGTATCAAAGTCAAAGATACCCCCTAAGCACTTGTGTGCGCTCAGTAAGGTCTGAGATTTTATTTTTTATCGGATTAATTTCAAACATACTGCAAGTTTTATAGTGAAAATTAAGTATTAATTATACGCTATTTTAGGGTTATATGGTAGGCAATTTTAGCTTCTTTGCTTGCACAAATATGGAATCCCTTTATAATCCTTAACTTTAGTTTTTGGATATTGATGTGATTATTAATAGGAATAAAAAATGAAAAGATTTTTGACTACACTTATAGGATTGACATTATCAGCACAGCTTTTAGCCTCGACACAAGCTATTTCAGAACGGCTGAATAATATGGGAGTCAAGAATATTGAATTAAAAGATTCACCTGTTAATGGCTTAAAAACCGCAATCACTGAACAAGGTATTTTTTATATTACAGATGATGCAAAATACGTTTTAGATGGGAAATTATATGAACTTAGTGAAAATGGTTTGACTGATGTTGCAGGGAAACTTTTGTTAGAGAAATTGAATCAATTAAATAAAGAAATGATCGTTTATCCTGCTAAAAATGAAAAACATGTTGTGACCGTCTTTATGGATATTAGTTGTCATTACTGTAAAGTGCTACATGAAAAGATTAAAGAGTACAATGAGTTAGGAATTACTGTACGTTATTTGGCTTTTCCTCGTGCAGGAGTGAACTCAAAAGTTGCTCGTCAAATGGAGGCGATTTTTGTTACTAAGGATCCACAATTTGCTTTAAATGAAGCTGAAAAAGGTAATTTACCAAAAGAGTTAAAAATACCAGAGATCGTGAAGAAACATTATCAATTAGGTCTTCAATTTGGTGTAAATGGTACACCTTCTATTATTACTTCAACTGGTGAGTTAATCGGTGGGTATTTAGAGCCCAAAGCACTACTTGCAGAATTAAATCGTCAATAAATAACGTATACCAATTAAAGTAAGGACGCCTTTTAGCGTCCTTAATTGCTTAATCTGTTCATTTTCTCATTTTCATTGTAGGTTGGTTTGGTGAATAAATTAATTCAACGTCGAATTGTGCCAGATGGCGAGTCAATTTGTGTAGATCCTTTATTAGATCGTTTGTATCGTTCGCGTCATATTCAAAACTCACAACAATTAGACCGCACTTTAGCCGCATTGTTAAATCCACAGTTGTTACAAGGTATAGAGGAAGCTGTTGCATTATTAGTTGAGGCATATTATCAGCAACAAAAAATTGTTATAGTTGGAGACTTTGATGCGGATGGGGCAACGAGTACAGCACTAACAGTTCTCGCCTTGCAACAATTAGGTTTCCGTCATGTCACGTTTTTAGTGCCAAATCGCTTTGAACAGGGTTATGGTTTAAGTATTGCGGTAGCTGAACAGGCTTTAGCGCAAGAAGTACAATTGTTAATCACAGTCGATAATGGCGTATCCTCTGTAGAAGGTGTTACCTTTTTACAGCAACATGGCGTTAAAGTTCTCATTACTGATCATCATTTGCCCCCAGAGGTTTTGCCTAATGCTGATGCTATTGTCAATCCAAATCTAAGCAATTGCAGATTTCCATCAAAATCCTTAGCAGGTGTTGGTGTTGCCTTTTATTTAATGCTGGCATTACGTGCTAAGTTACGTGAGATCGGCATTTTTGATCAAAAGACACAACCTAATTTTAGTGATTTGTTGGATCTTGTTGCGCTTGGGACGATTGCAGATGTCGTGCCATTAGACCAAAACAACCGTATTTTAATTTATCAAGGGGTGAGTCGTATTCGCGCTTCACATTGTCGTTGTGGCATTCGTGCATTAGTTGAAGTTGCAAATCGTGAGATTAGTCAGTTGTCGGCTTCTGATCTTGGTTTTTCTATTGCACCACGTTTAAATGCTGCTGGACGATTGGATAATATGTCTGTGGGTGTTGAGCTATTATTAGCAGAGGATATGGCAACCGCACGGGCACTTGCCTTAGAACTGGATGGGCTCAATCAAACGCGTAAAGAAATTGAACAAGGAATGAAGCTAGAGGCACTTGAAATTTGTCGAAAATTGACCGCACTTGAACAAACACTACCTATTGGCATTGTGCTATATCAAGCTGATTGGCATCAAGGGGTGCTTGGTATTTTAGCATCAAGAATTAAAGATCAATTTCATCGTCCTGTGGTTGCATTTACTCGTGAACAAGAGGGTATTTTAAAAGGCTCAGCCCGTTCAGTAGAGGGGATTCATTTACGCGATGCATTGGAACGTATTTATAGTAAATTCCCTGATATGATCTTAAAGTTCGGTGGGCATGCAATGGCAGCAGGATTAACGATTCGTGAGGAATATTTAACTGTATTTCAAACTGAATTCAATCGATTGTTGAGTGAGTGGCTCGGAGAAGATAAATTGCAAGGCATTATTTGGACTGATGGAGAATTGAGTTCGCAACAATTTAATCTCAATGTAGCAGAAAGGTTAAAACAGGCTGGACCTTGGGGGCAGGCTTTCCCAGAGCCTGTTTTTGATGGCGAGTTTAGCATTTTACAACAGCGCCTCGTTGGAGATAAACATTTAAAAATGATGGTAGAGCCAAAACAAGGCGGACCATTACTTGATGCCATTGCCTTTAATGTCGATACTCGTTATTATCCTGATTTGTCTATTAAGTCGGCAAGGTTGGTTTATAAAGTAGACGTGAATGAATTTAGAGGTAATCGTAGCTTGCAATTATTAGTCGACTATATTGCACCTATAGTAAGTTAATTATTTAACATGTGGCGAATTGGTTTTCTTTTAGTTTTATTTAGTTTTTGTCGTAGTACATTAGCAGCTAATGGAGCGTCTTCGCTATATTTAAATGAAGATAAGCCACAATATTTTTTAGACGGGCAAGATTATTTCTCGTATCAAACACCTATTTATATTTCAAATCCAAATGAGCCATTATTGATCCAATTCTTTTTTGATTATGATTGTCGTGTATGTTCTTCAGCTCTAGATATTCTAGAGTTATACTCTCAAATTAATTTCGATAAAGTCAAACTTATAGAACGACCTGTCGCAACAGATAAAGCACAATATTCGGCCTTAGTTTTTTATGCTTTACAAGAGATTAAAGCAGAGGATCTCTCAGCATTATTGTTATTTGAAACAGCAGAGAAACAGCGTTTTTCTCATTTGGCTCATTTTGATGAGTTGCGTTCATGGTTAGAGAAGCAAGGGATAAATAAAGATGATTTTACGAAAGCATTTTATTCAGCTAAGGTTACACATGAAGTAGAATTGGCTGAAAAACGCACTGAAGAATATGGTGTGTTTACTTACCCTTATGTTGTGATCGATGGACGATATGTATTAACTGCAAGTACATTGTATAATGATGATTACAGCCTTGCCGTATTAGATTTTTTAGTGAATAAGTTAATAAAGGAAAAACAAAAGTAATGAAAATTGGTATTGTGGGTGCAATGGCACAGGAAGTCGAAATTTTAGCCAATTTAATGGAAAATAAAGTGATTACTCAAGTGGCGAGTTGTACTATCTATGAAGGTGACATTCAGGGTAAATCCGTTGCTTTAGTGCAATCAGGTATTGGTAAAGTCGCTGCTGCAATGGGAACAACAGCATTATTACAATTAACTCGTCCAGATATTGTCATTAATACAGGATCTGCGGGAGGAGTAACAGCTGGTCTGAACGTGGGGGATATTGTGATTTCAAATGAGACGATTTATCATGATGCAGATGTGACAGCATTTGGTTATGTCAAAGGACAATTACCTGCTTGCCCACCTGCTTTTGTTTCTGATGAAAGGTTATCTGCTTTAGCTGAAACTATTGCATTAGCACAAGGACATAATGTAAAGCGAGGGTTGATTTGTTCTGGTGATAGCTTTATTAATGGTGGTGAAGCCTTAGCTAAAATTAAAGTAGATTTCCCCAATGTGATGGCTGTCGAAATGGAGGCTACGGCAATTGCGCAAGTCTGCCATGCATTTAACTTACCTTTTGTAGTGGTTAGAGCTATTTCAGATGGGGGGGATGGAGAAGCTAATATGTCTTTTGAAGAGTTTTTACCTCTGGCAGCAAAACAATCCTCACAAATAGTCTTAGGTATGTTAGAGAGACTATAGATTTATTAAGCAAAAACAACAAAAGTACGGTAGAAAGTTTTCAACATTTCTACCGCACTTTTTTACTGGCATCACAATACGTTTTGATGCTAACGTTTTATTTCCGAGTGAGAGCCACTTCTAGTAAAGTGGCTTTATATTGTTATTTAGCAGATTGGTTAATTAAGAATTGTACTAATAATGGAACAGGTCGACCTGTGGCTCCTTTGTTAGCGCCTTGTAACCATGCCGTACCTGCGATATCTAAATGAGCCCAAGGATATTTGTCGGCAAAATTAGATAAAAATGCCCCAGCAGTAATTGCACCACCCCAACGGCCACCGATATTAGCAAGATCAGCAAAGTTTGATTTCAATTGTTCTTGATATTCTTCACCTAGTGGTAATCGCCAGGCTTTATCTGTTGTTTCTGCGGCAGCTTGTGCTAAGGTCTGAGCAAGTTCATCGTCTGTTGAAATGAGACCACTATTGTGTGCACCTAATGCTACAACGCAGGCACCTGTTAAAGTTGCAATATCAATAACCAATTCTGGCTCGAAGCGTTCAACATAAGTTAATGTATCGCATAGTACTAAGCGACCTTCAGCGTCTGTATTTAATACTTCGACGGTTAGTCCTTTCATTGTTGTTAAAATGTCACCTGGACGATAAGCTTGGCCATCTGGTAAGTTTTCACAACCAGCTAATACGCCAATGACATTTAATGGTAGTTTTAGTTCTGCAATCGCATTCATAACACCATACACTGCAGCTGCACCACCCATGTCATATTTCATTTCATCCATTGCTTCTGCTGGTTTGAGAGAAATACCTCCAGCATCAAAAGTCAATCCTTTACCTACTAATACGATTGGTTTAGCGCTAGGGTTTGGATGATTGCGATATTCAATAATTGAAAGTTGAGCTTCGTTCACTGAGCCCTGAGAGACTGCTAAATAAGCATTCATACTTAATTCAGCCATTTCTTTTTCACCTAACACGGTCGTTTTGATTAAATCAGAACGTGTTGCTAATTCTTTTGCTTGTTCAGCTAAATAAACAGGATTACAGATATTAGGAGGGCAATTTGCGATATCCTTAGCGAATTTGACGCCTAAAGCAACAGCTTGTGCATGTTGAATTGCTTGTTGAGCCATTTCACTCTCAACACTAAAAATTAACTCGGTTAATGTAATTTGTTGATCATTTTTTTTGCTTTTGAATTGTTCGAATTGATAGAAATTTGATTCGATAGCTTCAACACTGAAACGGATATTCCAATATAGGTCGCGATCTTTAATTTCAACATCAGATAAGTAGCTGATAACTTGCTGTGCTTTAGTCGATTTGACTGCTTGAATAGTATTTTGGATAATTTGTTTGAATTGTTTTTCGTTTATTTCGCCTTTTTTCCCAGCACTGACAACAAAAACACGTTCAGCAGTATAATTAGGAACATGGCGTAATACTAATACCTCACCAATTTTGCCTGTGATTTCGCCAGATTCAATTAATTTACTCAAATAACCTTGTGAAATTTCGTCAATTTTTCTAGCTGCGGAGGAAAGCTTCCCCTCTTCGAAAATACTGACAATAATGTTACTTTTTATATCTAAAAGTGCGGTCGATTTTGCACAATATTTCATTTTATCCTCTCAAAGATTTTTACTGTTTTCGGTTTAAAAATAAGTTATCATACGGCAACAAATTAGCCAAATTAGACCATTCTATATAAATTGCAAGAAAAATATAGGCAATAATGTGATTTTAACCCGATATTTAACTAAAGAAGTATTTAAGAGCCAAATAGCAATCTTATTTATTCTACTTCTGATTTTCTTTTGTCAACAACTTGTTCGTGTATTAAGCTCTGCCGCAAGTGGTAAAGTACCTGCCGATTTAGTCATGTCTTTACTTGGATTAGGTATGCCAACAATGGCACAGTTAATGTTGCCATTATGTTTATTTATTGCAATTTTATTAACTTTTGGACGCTTATATGCTGAAAGTGAAATTACAGTAATGAGAGCTTGCGGTGTTGGACAGCGTATTTTAGTACGAGTTGTATTAATTCTTTCTTTCTTTACTGCTGCTTTAGCTACATATAATGTATTTTGGTTGACACCTTGGGCAATTCAAAAGCAAGGTGAAATTCTAGAAGATGCTAAGGCAAATCCAACGATGGGAGCACTTGCTTCAGGTCAATTCATCAACACTAACAATAATGAATTCGTATTGTTTATTGATAAGATAGAAGATAATACTATTCATGATGTCTATTTATTCCAGACTAGAGAAAAAGGGAATTTAAAGCCTTCAGTGCTTGTTGCGGAACAAGGCATGTTAACAGCGTTACCTAATGGCGATCAAATTCTGAAATTACAAAATAGCCAACGTGTTGAAGGGAGCAGTGCTTTTCCCGATTTTCGAATTACTCATTTTGATGAGTATCAAGCTTATTTGGGTTATCAAAATACCAACAATGAAGAGCATGATGCAGCAGAGCTAAGCTTTTGGACTTTAGTTAATACAAGTACATCTGCGGCAAAGGCAGAATTGAATTGGCGTTTAAGCTTGATTTTGGCAGTCCCTTTAATGGCGTTGATTGCAGTACCATTGAGTCGTGTTAATCCTCGACAAGGGCGTTTTGCTAAAATTATTCCAGCATTACTATTATATTTAATTTATTTTTTATTACAAAGCTCCTTAAAATCAGCATGGAGTGCTGGGAAATTAGATGCGAGTCTTTTAATGCCATTAGTGAATTTTATTTTCTTCCTATTGGGGATTATATTGAATAGTTGGAGTAGCGCATCAATGTATAAAGTACGCTATTGGCTCAATAAGAGTGTTGCATTAAAAGGATAGTTAAAATGATGAATACTTTAGACCGTTATCTGGGAAAAAGCATTTTAGGGGCGATTTTTGCAACATTAGTTATGTTAGTTGGCTTATCGGCCATTATTAAGTTTGTAGAACAGTTTCGGAGTGTGGGAAAAGGGACCTACGATATTTTACAAGCTATTCTTTATACGGTATTAACTATCCCTAAAGATATTGAAACTTTTTTTCCAATGGCAGCGTTGTTAGGCGCATTAATTGCTTTAGGTAATTTAGCGAGTCGAAGTGAACTTGTTGTTATGCAAGCATCAGGTTTTTCTCGTTTGCAGATTGGCTTTGCTGTAATGAAAACTGCATTACCACTCGTCATACTGACGATGTTGATCGGTGAATGGGGCATTCCGCAAACTGAGCAATTTGCACGTGATATGCGCTCAAAAGCGATTTCAGGTGGATCATTATTATCTGTGAAAAATGGCATTTGGGCAAAAGATGGCAATGACTTTATTTATATTAAACGGATTACGGATGATATTGAGTTAAGTGATGTTTATATTTATAGTTTTGCTGATAATCGACAGCTCAAACGTGTAAAACATGCAAATTCTGCCTCTTACCAAGATGGTAAATGGATTTTAACACAACTGAATGAATCAGAAATTTTAGATGATGAAATTAAGACCATAAATCAATTAAATACAGAATGGCAAACGAGTTTGACGCCAGATAAATTAGGTATTGCCTCTTTACGACCAACGTCTTTGTCTATTACTGGACTGTCTAATTATATTGAGTTTTTAAAAGAAACAGGACAAGAGTCCAAAAAATTTGAGCTGACTTATTGGCGTAAGTTATTTCAACCATTGTCAGTCGGTGTGATGATGATGCTTGCATTATCTTTTATTTTTGGACCATTACGCAGCGTAACCGCAGGTGCGAGAATTGTCACTGGGATTTGTTTTGGATTCTTATTTTATGTCGTTAATGAGATTTTTGGTCCATTAAGCTTAGTCTATAATGTGACGCCTTTAGCTGGAGCATTGATGCCAAGTATTTTGTTTTTGTTAATTACATGGTGGCTATTAAGTCGAAAGCGTACTTAAAATGGTAAAAGAGACCATGGAGTAAATACGTAATAGAAATAAAAAGGATAGCTACTTGCTAAGATATCTTTTTAATACAGAATACGTTAGTTAATAAAAATAGAATTTAAATTTTAACTATAAATTCTTACACTATCAGCTAGTCTTTAAATATAAAAAGGTTAAAAATGCAATTAAATTGCGGCTAATTTAAGATATGTTAAACATAAAAAAGGCGGATAAAACCGCCTTTTTTATTGATTATATAGATTATAAACTAAATACAGCAAAGCATACTAATACAGTATAAAGTGTTGATAACCCATAGAAAATGACGCCGCTTGCAGGGATGTGAATTTTGAAATCATGCATACCGTGATGAATACGGTGCATCGCTCCCCACATTGGGAAAATTAATAAGACAAGTAACAATAATTTCCCAATACCTGTATGTAAAAACGCGACAAGTTCAATTGTGTTTTTAGGATCAATTAAACCAAATGGCAATAAGAAGCCAAGGACTAAGACCAGTACTGGGTAGAACATTGCACTTACAGTTGTACCTGCACCGAATAGTAACCATACAACAGGTTCATTAGAACGTTTTGGTGTATCTTTCATCTTTTTCTCCTCGCTATACATACATAAACACTAAAATGACGAGGCTGATAAGTCCAGTGACAGCCCATAATGCCGTTGTAATAATTTTTGGATTAATACGTTCACTTTTTACAATGATATTTAAGACTTTAGGGGTCATTACATAGTAAGTCACTGTATTTAATAACATTGCACCAAGTGTAATAATGTTAAGAATAATCACGATTGGATTTTTTAAGAAAGAAACAAAATTAGCAAAACTTTCTAAATTTCCTAAGCTGATTACACCATAAAGTAATACTAAACAGAACCAAAGTGTGGGAATTGCTGTTGCTTCACGTGCAATATAAAGTTTGTAAAAGTCTAACTTTTTCCACCAAGTTGGTTTCATTTCACGCACATATTTTTTGCGTTTACTGGTTGTTGCTGTCATTTTACACTCCTTACTTTTGCGGTTTAAGCATTGCAATTACAAAGTCTTTTGCACTTTCGACTTTACCTTGGTTTACCGCTGAAGCTGGATCTACATGTTTTGGACAGACTTCTGAACAATATCCAACAAATGTACAGCTCCAAACACCGTTTTTACCGTTGATAATCTTCATACGTTCTTCTTTGCCATGATCACGATTATCGAGATTGTAACGATGTGCCAGAGTTAATGCCGCAGGACCAACGAATTCAGGGTTTAAGCCAAATTGTGGGCAAGCCGCATAACATAAGCCACAGTTAATACACATCGAGAATGTGCGGTATTTTTCTAACTGAGCTGGTGTTTGTTTTGTACGGCTTTTTGCTAATTCTGCGGATGGATGTGGTTTTCCATCTAATGCAGGTGCTTGGTTACCAATGATGTAAGGCTTAATTGCTTCTAAGCTTTCAATAAAGTGGCTTAAATCAACAACTAAGTCACGTTCAATAGGGAAGTTAGCTAATGGTTCGATACGCATATGACCGCTGTAGTCACGTAAGAATGTTTTACAAGCCAATTTTGGCTTGTTATTCACCATCATACCGCAAGAGCCACAAATCGCCATACGACAAGACCAACGATAAGAAAGTTCTGGTTCAAGTTTATCTTTGATATAACCTAATGCATCAAGTAATGAAGTTTGGTTATCATAAGGTACTTGATAAGTGCGTAAGTATGGTTCTTTGTCCTGTTCAGGATTGTAACGCAATACTTCAATGTTCATGATAGCCTGATTAACCATTTGCGTTCTCCTTATTTGCTTCAGTTGCTTGCGCTTTTGCAGCTTCTTGGGCCTCAGCTTCTGCACCATAAACACGTTTTGCAGGCTGTGATTTAGTGATTTTTACATCGCTGTATTCAATGCGTGGCGCATCATCACCATTATAGAATGCAAGTGTATGTTTCAAGTAATTGACGTCATCACGCTCTGTATAATCTAAACGTTGGTGCGCACCGCGAGATTCTTTACGCTCAATTGCTGAATTTGCAATTGATTGTGCAACGTCTAAGATATAACCTAATTCAACAGTATATAGAACATTGGTATTGAAGACGCTTGAACGATCAGCAATGCGAATACGTTTATAACGTTCTTTTAATTCTGCAATTTTATCAACTGCTTTTTGCATACTTTCTTGTGTACGATAGATACCACAGCCTTCTTCCATTGCATCGCCCATTTCATCTCGGATTTCAGACCAAGACTCAGTACCTTCTTGGTTATATAGATCATCTAAGCGTTGGACGATATCTTTTGCTTGTGCATCCACGGCTGTTTGGTTGACAGCTGGAGCTTCAACTGCACGTTGTGCTGCGTATTCACCCGCTACACGACCGAGAACGACTAATTCTGCAAGTGAGTTTGAACCTAAGCGGTTTGCACCATGTAAACCTGAAGAAGCACACTCACCCACTGCGAATAGGCCTTTAATACGCGTTTCACTATTGAAGTCGACTTCAATACCACCCATTGTATAATGAACAACTGGGCGTACTGGAATTGGTGCTTTCGCAGGGTCAACACCTTCATAAGCTTGTGCTAATTCACAGATAAACGGCAAACGTTCATGTAAGTATTTTTCACCTAAATGGCGTAAGTCTAAATGAACAACATCAACACCTTTTGCTGTTTTTAGAGTGTTACCTTTTTGTAGTTCTTGCCAGAATGCTTGTGAAACTTTGTCACGTGGACCGAGCTCCATATATTTATTTTCAGGTTTGCCAATTGGCGTTTCTGGACCTAGTCCATAGTCTTGTAAGTAACGATAACCATCTTTATTAACTAAGATACCACCTTCACCACGACAACCTTCAGTCATTAAAATACCTGTATTTGGTAAGCCTGTTGGGTGATATTGTACAAACTCCATGTCACGTAATGGAACACCATGGCGATATGCCATCGAAAGCCCATCACCTGTAACGATACCACCATTGGTATTGAAGCGGAATGCACGGCAGCCACCGCCTGTAGCAATCACAACTGCATTGGCATTAATTTGTACTAAGTTACCTTCCATCATATTCATTGCAACCATGCCGCGTGCATGACCATCATCAACAAGAATATCAAGGACGAAGTACTCATCAAAACGAACAATCTGTGGATATTGGATAGATGTTTGGAATAAGGTATGAAGTAAATGGAACCCCGTTTTGTCCGCAGCAAACCAAGTACGTTCAATTTTCATACCACCAAAACGGCGCACGTTAACATCACCATCTGTTTTGCGACTCCAAGGGCATCCCCAGCGTTCAAGCTGAGTCATTTCAACAGGCGAGTGTTGTACAAAATATTCAACAACATCTTGTTCACATAGCCAGTCACCACCTGCCACGGTATCGTGGAAATGTTTATCATAAGAATCTTCTTCTTTGATAACTGCCGCAGCACCACCTTCAGCCGCAACTGTGTGGCTACGCATAGGATATACTTTTGAAACTAAAGCGATTTTTAAGTTAGGGTTTGCTTCCGCTGCTGCAATAGCTGCGCGTAAACCGCCACCACCAGCACCGACAATTGCAATATCGACATTAACAGTTTGCACGATATTCCTCCAATCAAGAAAGTAAAAAATAAAAATAAACCAAAATTGATTAATTTAGGGTCTCTTCATTTTGCCATTATTTTCAAATATTAATAATCTTTTTTTACAATAAAAGCTCAGTTTCGTGATCTACCTCAAAAAAGTTAAAAATGGGTCATTTTATAGGCATTGTTCTTGATTCAAATTTTATTTAAAGGTTGCTTTTTAATCATTAAAGCACAAGGAAATCTATAAAAAACTTACCGCGTTTTAAGTAAGATCTCGAAGGTTAGATTGATAGTTGAATCTAACTTTGAGTTTCATAATGCACTAGATTCAAATTGTTTTAAAACCATTAAATTATGTATTCTAATGAAGTTTTACTTTCATCAGTGAATGTTTATATCTCACTTTGAAGGAGGGCTTGAGTTGTAGTTTATTTGAGTAATTTCTAATAAATATGGAATTTATTCTAGTTATCGTTGTCTAAATATTCTCTAAATTTAGTTATTTGATGAAGGAAAGCTAACATGAATTTCAATCGTATTTTAAATGAAGTATTGGGCACAGTAACAAAAACTGCGGGGAAAATTAATAAGCCAAGTCAGAATACAGCAGAAAAAATTACTCAACTTGGTGGTGGGGCTGCTTTAGCTGGTATTTTGTCAATGGTATTAGGACGTAGTGGTGGTGCTAAATTAACTAAGTTAGGGTCTTTAGCCGCATTAGGGAGTATTGCTTATCAGGCATATCAGAATTATCAAAAAAATCAGTCAACTGCCACTAATCAAAAGGATGGAAATCTATCTGAAGCCGCTTTTAATACAACTCAGCAGTCGGAAGATAAGAGTGTGATTATCTTACGTACTATGATTGCTGCAGCAATTTCAGACGGTGAAATTGATGAAAAGGAAAGAGCTATTATCGCTGAAGAAGGAGGAAATGATCCTGAGTTGAAGCAATGGGTTGAACAAGAAATTGCTCATCCAATTACTGTTGCCGAAATTGGACGCATTGTAGGTAATGATACGGCACTTGCTACTCAAGTTTATCTTGCTGCACGTATAGTTTGCCAAGAATTAACGCGTAAAGAAATTGTGTTTTTATCACAACTTGCGACTGCTTTAAATTTAGATGATGTGTTAGTCGAACAGTTAGAAAAACAAGCAGGTTTTTAACACTCGATAAAAATAATGGCAAGGATATTTTTCCTTGCCGTTATTGTTTTCCTCATTCAGAGAAAAGCATTCTTTTTTACTGCTTACGCCATGTAGTGCCGTTTACACCATCTTCTAATACAATACCCATTTCAGTTAGTTTATTGCGTGCCGCATCTGCGACAGCCCAATCTTTTACTGCTCGTGCTTCATTACGTTGTTTGATGAGCGCTTCAATTATTGCCACTTCATCATCATTTGAACCTGCTTGTAAAAAGGCTTCAGGATCTTGGTATAATAAACCCAATATAGCAGCCAATTCACGCATTTGCGCTGCTAAACCACTTACTTGCACGCTATTCTCTGCTTTCAACTTGTTGATTTCCCGAGCCATCTCAAATAACACTGAGATTGCATTTGGTGTATTGAAATCGTCATCCATTGCTTCTTTAAAGGAGTGAACAAAGTGTTCACCTCCATTAGGGAGGGCATTTGGATCTGTATCTCGTAGTGCAGTATATAAACGTTCTAATGCACCTTGTGCAAGATTAAGATTTTCTTCACTGTAATTCAATTGGCTACGATAATGTGCAGTTAATAAGAAATAACGTACACTTTCTGCATTATAATGATTCAAAACATCACGGATAGTAAAGAAGTTGCCAAGTGACTTCGACATTTTTTCTTTATCAACCATGATCATGCCTGAATGAATCCAATAATTTACATAATCATTACCATGTGCACAACAAGATTGGGCTATTTCATTTTCATGATGCGGAAACATCAGATCAGAGCCGCCGCCGTGGATATCGAAATGTTCGCCTAGCTCTTTATAATTCATCGCAGAACATTCAATATGCCAGCCTGGACGACCAGCCCCCCAAGGCGATTGCCAACTTGGCTCTTCTGGTTTTGACATTTTCCATAATACAAAATCCATTGGGTTTTTCTTGATTTCAACGATTTCAACACGTGCACCTGCCTGCAATTGTTCAAGATTTTGACGAGATAATTTACCGTATTGACTAAAACTTTCTACATCAAACATCACGTCACCATTCTCTGCGACATAAGCATGTCCACGCTCAATCAGTTTTTGTACAATCGCAATAATTTCAGAAATATGGTGTGTAGCTCTTGGCTCAACGTCAGGACGTAAAACATTAAGTGCATCAAAGTCTTTGTACATTTCTAAGACCATACGATTCACGAGTTGCTCACAGCTTTCTTTATTTTCTAATGCACGTTTAATGATTTTATCATCAACATCTGTGATGTTACGTACATAAGTTAATTGATAGCCTAAATAGCGTAGATAACGAGCAATAACATCAAAGCAAACAAAGGTTCGACCATGCCCAATATGGCATAAATCATAGACAGTAACGCCACAGACATACATCCCAACTTTACCTGCTTGTATAGGGGTAAAAACTTCTTTCTCTCTCGTTAATGTATTAAAAATTTTTAGCATTTGTTTGCTCTCTTATTATTCTTCAAAATTTAGTGAAAACAGACCGCACTTTTAGTTAGCGTATATGCACATACGCCTAGAATTGCCACTTTATAGCATTTCTTGGGCTTTTATGGAATAATAAACGCTTTGAAATTTCAGAGGATAATGGCAATGGTTACATTACACACAAATTTTGGCGATATTAAAATTGAATTAAATCACGAAAAAGCACCCATCACTGCGGAAAATTTCTTAAATTACTGTCAAAGTGGTTTCTATAATAACACAATTTTTCACCGTGTTATTGATGGATTTATGATTCAAGGTGGTGGTATGGAATCGGGTATGCGTGAAAAAAATACCAATGCGCCAATCCAAAATGAAGCAAATAATGGACTAAGTAATAAACGTGGTAGCATTGCAATGGCACGTACTTCTGATCCACATTCAGCAACAGCACAATTTTTTATCAATGTTGCAGATAATACGTTTTTAGATCATCGTGCAAAAGAATTGTTTGGTAAAAAAGTTGTGCAAGAATGGGGTTATGCCGTATTTGGTGAAGTTGTAGAAGGTATGGATGTTGTCGATAAAATAAAAGTGGTGCAAACTGGCAATAAAGGTTTCCACCAAGATGTACCAAAAGACGATGTTATTATTACTTCTGTCACTGTTGAATAATGAATTTCCCCTCAATTGAGGGGAGTTTTTTAGGAATATCATTATGAAAATATTTAAAGTATTGAGTATCCTTAGTATTGGTTTATTAGCAGTTAGTACACAAGCAAAAAATGTCGTTTTACATACTAACTACGGTGAAATCAAAATCGCTTTAGAGCAAGAGAAAGCACCTATTTCGAGTCAAAACTTTCTTCAATATAGTGAATCTGGTTTTTACAATGGAACAATTTTTCACCGAGTTATTGATGGTTTTATGGTGCAGGCGGGAGGCTTTGAAGTGGATATGAAACAAAAGAAAACCAACGCACCTATCCACAATGAGGCAAATAACGGACTAAAAAACTTACGTGGTACAGTAGCAATGGCTCGTACTTCTGATCCCCATTCAGCGACATCGCAATTTTTTATTAATACTGTAGATAATGATTTTTTAAATTTTAGTGCAGAAACAGCACGAGGGTGGGGATATGCGGTCTTTGGTAACGTGATTGAGGGTATGGATGTTGTGGATAAGATAAGCCAAGTGGACACAGGGCGTTCAGGGTTTCATCGTGATGTACCGAAGCAAGAGATAATAATTCAGTCAGTTACTGTTGAATAGGGCTTTGGCATAATGGCATTTTTTGATACTCATACTCACTTAGACTATTTACAACGCGATACTGGTGAGTCGATTGAACAGCTATTGAGTAATGCATTACAAGTAGGGGTCAATAAAATTTTGATTGTCTCTGTACTTGCTCAAGATTTCAATTTTATTCAAAAAATGACCGCACTTTATCCTCAACATTTATATTATGGGCTTGGGTTACATCCACTTTATATTGCCCAGCATAGCCAGCATGATCTTGTTTTATTAGAGAAAGCATTATCTGAACAGAGATTAAATTGTACGGCAGTAGCTGAGATTGGTTTAGAACGAGCTATTCCTGAATTATTAACAGATTTACTTTGGCGTAAGCAATGTGAGTTTTTAGAAGCACAACTTTATTTCGCAAAGCGATATGATTTGCCAGTTAATTTACATTCGCGTAAAGCACATGATCAGTTATTTACTTTTCTAAAACGTATCCCACTAGCAAAACGAGGTGTAATACATGGTTTTGCTGGAAGCTATGAGCAAGCCAAGCGTTTTGTCGAGCTCGGTTATAAGATTGGTGTAGGAGGAACAATCACGTATCCGCGTGCCAATAAAACGCGTGATGCTGTTCGGCGTTTGCCTTTAGATTGTTTATTGTTAGAAACTGATTCACCAGATATGCCTGTATTTGGCTTCCAAGGACAAGTGAATCGCCCAGAGCGGGTATTTAATGTATTCCAATCTTTATGTGAGTTGCGAACAGAAACACCAGAACAGATAGAGCAATGTATTTGGCAACAAAGTGTTGATTTATTTGCAAATGGAAATGGCTAAGTAAAACTTAGCCATTTTTGAGTGTGAGACTCGCTAGATATTTTTAACCAATAAGCGTAGATAGTCACGTAAATACTTGCCAATAAATGTTAATATGCCTTGCTGTTCAATTTGACCTTTAGCGTATTGTGCACCTGTATTGATTACATTGTAATTAAAGGTTTTAGCTGCTTTTTGCAGATAGTTACAAGTTTTTGTTTCGTGAATATCGAATCCACCGATTGTATTATGTACTTGTTTAGTCGTAAATAAACAGTCAAATGTACTTAATGGGTTCATAAATTTAGAAAGCCACATCAAGAGATTAAATCCATCAAGGACTAAACGGGTGATTAATGACACATCTTGTACTTGTAGCTTTCCACTAGCTAACCAAAGTTGTTGTTTATCTAAATAGGATAAAGATTGATAGATACAATCGGGTGCTAAACGCAATTTAGGATTTAAAAATAGTAAACGCTCATACTTAGCTTTTTCTACAGCAAGATTTTTAGCAACATTTACTGCTTGTCCATCAAGTTGAATAAATTGTAAATCTAATTTATCACGATAGCTTTCAACAATAGCTTTATTTTGCTCTGTATTGCCTAAACTAGCCACAATAACCTCAAATTGTCGATGAGTCTGTGCTAATAGATCTTCTAGCAATATACTAAGTGATGTTTCAATAGGATCTAGAGTTAAAATAATGCTAATTGTGTTTGTTTTCATTGCGTCCTCCAACATAGTGAGTAATTTAAACAAGTATTACTTTACTAAAGAGATCTTAATGAAATCTTAAGTGTTAAGATTATTTAAAACGGTAGATGATTTGGTTTGATGACCCTCTCCATACTAGGCTAGGGTCTGCTTTTTCTTGTTCAAATTTACCATCAATAAGGACATCAATATAAGGCAAAATTTCACGCTGTAATCCGTCGAGCTCTTGTAATGTATAACCCGTCCACGCCCATATATCTTTTTCAGGACATTCTTGTTTAACTCTTTTTACGAAAGGTAAAAGCACAGCAAGATTAGCTGGGTGTAAAGGATCTCCACCTGTCAGAGTTAGGCCTTGGCGCTTGATTCGAGTATCTTTTAAATCACGGATAATTTGTTCTTCCATTGCATGATCAAAAGGAATACCTGCATTAAAAGACCAGCTTTTTTTGTTATAGCAACCTTTACAGGCATGAATACAACCGCTGACAAATAATGTACAACGTGTGCCTTCGCCATTAACAATATCAGTAGGGTAGTATTGAAGATAATTCATAATACTATTATTGCTTCTATATTAGGGATGATAGTCTGTTATTCATTATTTAAATTAATGTAAAAGAAAAAGAACTTATATGAATGTATATCTGGTATCAAAAATATTTTTTTCTTATAAATTAGATTTTCCATAATAAGCAATTTGCTTACATTAAAAAGGGGTTTAAATAAGTCAGCTATCAACAGATCACTCCTCCCCACTTTTTATAAAAAGAGGGGAGGGGGGAAAAAGTAAATTACAAATGTTTCACGCGTCTTTTCACTTCTTCTTGCTTACCTGCGTTAAACGGTCTAGCATCGGGGCTACCTAAATAACCACAGACTCGGCGTGTTACAGATACTTTTTCACTGTCATGATTACCACATTTTGGACAAGTAAAACCTTTACTCGTGCATTCAAATTCGCCAGTGAAACCACATTCATAGCATTCATCGATAGGTGTATTTGTACCATAGTAAGGAACGCGATCGTAGCTATAATCCCAAACATCTTCTAACGCTTTTAAATTGTGTTGAACATTTGGATATTCACCATAGCAAATAAATCCACCATTTGCTAATGTAGGATAAGGTAATTCAAAGTCGATTTTATCGTATGGATTAACTTTTTTTTCTACATCTAAATGGTAACTATTAGTGTAGTAGCCTTTGTTTGTGACGTTTTCAATAATACCGAATTGTTTAGTATCTAAACGACAGAAACGATCGCATAAATTTTCACTTGGTGTTGAATACAGACTAAATGCGTAGCCAGTTTCTGCTTTCCATTGCTGTACAGCTTTGCTGAGATATTGCACAATTTCGATGCCTTTTTGACGCAATTGTTCATCATCATACATGTGTTTATCGCCATAGAGTGCATTGATTGTTTCATGAATACCAATATAACCAAGCGAGATAGATGCTCGTCCATTTTTAAAGATTTGTGATACATTATCATCAGCTTTTAAGCGCACACCACAGGCACCTTCCATATAAAGGATTGGAGCTACTCTGGCTTTAGTGTTTTCTAAACGAGCAATACGTGTCATCAATGCTTTTCTAGCAATGGCGAGACGTTGATCTAAAATTTTGTAAAAATCAACCGCACTTTGTTGTGGATTACGACGTTTAGCTTCAATTGCAATACGCGGTAAGTTTAGACTCACAACACCAAGATTGTTACGCCCGTCATGCATTTCCTCACCATTTTCATAGTAAGCGCTTAAGAAACTACGGCAGCCCATTGGCGCTTTGAACGAACCTGTGACTTTGACGACTTGATCATAGTTGAGGATATCAGGATACATGCGTTTAGAAGCACATTCTAAAGCAAGCTGTTTAATATCATAGTTAGGATCGGCTGGATTTTGGTTAATACCTTTTTTAATCGTAAAGACAAGTTTCGGAAATACAGGCGTTTTATGATTTTTGCCTAGACCACGGATACGGTTTTTCAGGATTGAACGCTGGATTAATTTTGATTGCCAGCTTGTTCCTAAGCCAAAACCAAAAGTCACAAATGGTGTTTGCCCATTTGATGTATGCAATGTATTTACTTCATATTCTAAAGATTGGAATGCATCAAAACATTCTTTTTCAATTAAGACTTTTGCATAGTTTTCTGCATCAGGTATGTGCCATTCAGCAGCGGTTTTAAGGTGTTTCTCATAACTGAGTTGAACATAAGGGGCTAATACTTCATCAATGCGGTTAATTGTTGTTCCGCCATAAATATGACTAGCAACTTGTGCAATGATTTGTGCAGTGACTGCTGTTGCTGTACCAATAGATTTTGGTGGCTCAATTTCAGCATTTCCCATCTTGAAGCCATTATTTAACATGCCTTTTAAATCAACTAGCATACAGTTAAACATTGGGAAAAAAGGCGCATAATCTAAATCATGATAATGAATTTCGCCTTTTTCGTGGGCCTCAACAACATCACGTGGCAAGATATAACGTTTAGCATAATGTTTTGCCACAATACCTGCTAATAAATCACGTTGTGTTGGGATGACTTTAGCATCTTTATTTGCGTTTTCATTCAGTAACTCAACATTACTTTGTTCGATTAGCCCTTCAATTTCTTTAGTGAGATGGCTACGTTTTTCACGAGCCAGATCACGATCATGACGATATTCAATATAAACACGTGCTACTTCTGGATATTGGCTTGACATGAGGTGATTTTCCACAATCTTTTGAATGTGACTAATGTCAATTTCTTGTTGATATCGTGCAAAAATTTCATCACAAACTTGTTGACCAATAGCATAGCAATAGCGATCATCTTCGACATTAACTGCTTGTGCTGCTTTTTTGATCGCATTGATAATACGCTGAATTTCAAAGCCTACACGTGAACCATCACGTTTGATTACAAAGAACGATGCCATATTGTTTTACCCTATTTTATGTGTATGACCCAAATAACGTGAATACTATATCTAGTTGTATTTTTATTTTCAACCACAATATATTGTGTTGCATGGGACCTTTTGGAGATAAAAAATTAGGCGTAATCTGATTAGCAATTGGTTTTATTAATAAAATTCTTATTTTTAGGTGAGAATTATTATCAAATATATTTTGTAAAAATGTGACCTACATCAAAAAAATACGAAATATTTCTTTCTTAGGGGGAAGTAAAAAAGACCTAGTCTAAACTAGGTCTGCAGAGAAATATGGAGGAGATGATTAATTTTCAATTGTGAGTAACTTTCCTTGATATTCTCCTGTTAATGATTGCAAGAAAGCTGCAATATCTGCGATATCTTTACTTGGTAAGTCTTTACCGCTTTGATAATGTAGCATGATTCGTACAGCTTCTTTTAGATCGTTAGTACGTGCATCATGCATATAAGGTGCAGTTAATGCAATATTGCGTAATGTTGGTACTTTAAATTTATGCATATCTGCTGGGTCTTGTGTATGTGCAAAACGACCTTGATCTGCTTCGGTTAATGGGGTGCCCCTTGCCGCAAAATAGTCATCGAATAATCCCATATACTCGAATGACTGTCCTCCCATTGCGACACCAACGTGACAAGTATCACATTTGTTCTCTTTAAATAATTGATAACCACGTAATTGATCTTGATTTAGTGCATTTTTATCTCCTTTTAGATAACGGTCAAAGGCACTGTTTGGTGTAATTAATGTTTTTTCAAATTCAGCTATAGCATGAGTAATCGTTGCTTCGCTGATCTCAGGATATACGGCAAGAAATTGTTGTTTAAAAGAGTCATCTTGTTCAAATTTTGCAACAATCTCATCCCAACTTTTTGAGCCCATTTCTACAGGATTGAGAGGAGGACCGCCTGCTTGTGCCGCAAGATCTTTCGCACGTCCATCCCAAAACTGTAAAATGTTAAAAACAGAGTTATAGACAGTTGGTGCATTGATACCACCTTTTAATCCATCAATGCCTGTTGAAACAGCTAGCCCATCGACGCCACCAAGTTTAAGTTGGTGACAAGTGTGGCATTCAATTGTCCCATCAGCAGAAAGTCGTCCATCATGATAGAGCATATTACCTAAAGCGACTTTTAATGGATCGGTGTCTACACTATCAGGGATCGGTTGGACTAAACGAGTTGGATCAGTTCCTTCTGTATGTGGTGGGAGAAAATGGTTTTTGCGTTGTTCTCGGATCCAATTTAATACTGTTGCTTTTTCCTCTACATCAGGACGTGAGCCCCAGTGGACATGAATGAACTTTGCGATTGGCATTTCATCTTTAATCAGCACTTGTTCTAATTTGGCGAGACTTACTTCAGATAGTTTGCTTGGATCTTTTAATCCATCAAGAATATCATTGAGTAAAAATACTCTGGTACCTTTTTGGATATCTTCCTGCATTATTTTATCTGCAATAGGAAATTTAGCATAAAAGGGAAGCTCTGTATTTGTTGTATGACAATATTGGCAGCCATTGTCATAGAGTACTTTGGCAACATTATGAGCCTGCCCACTCAATTGTGTTTGTGCTAATAATGTAGCAGCCTGTTGTTTATCGAAGATATGAATATAACCTACAGTGCCTAAAAAACCGACGGTTGCGAGCGTTACTGCAGATAATAATAATTTTTTCATTTTCATAAATATAAGCACTCCTTTTGTTATTCTAAGTAAGGATATTAACATTATAAAATATGAGGTTTTTTGATCTAAATTAATAAATTTGATTTATTAAATCTATGGTATTAATAGAGGTTTTCAATCAATTAGAGATCGAAAAGAAAATGGAAAGCAAGTTTTGCTTCCCATTGATGATAAGAGCAAATGAATTATGCTTCGAATGGATCGCGTAAGATCATCGTTTCGATACGGTCAGGACCTGTTGAAAGAATATCCACTGGTACGCCTGTGACTTCTTCAATACGTTTTACATAGTTTCGGCATGCTTCTGGTAGTTGGTTTACATTTGTTACACCAAAAGTATTTTCTTTCCAGCCCGGCATTGTTTCATAAATTGGTTCGATTCCTTCCCAGTCTTTTGCTGCAAGTGGTGCATATTCAACAATGTCGCCGTTTGGCATTTTATAAGCAACGCATATTTTTACTTCGTCAAAACCATCTAATACATCTAACTTAGTCATACAAAAGCCAGAAATAGAATTAAGTTGAATCGCGCGGCGAATAGCAACAGCATCAAACCAACCACAACGGCGTGGGCGCCCTGTTACTGCGCCAAATTCATTTCCTTTACGCGCAATTTCTGCACCAATATCATCAAACAATTCAGTTGTGAATGGACCACTGCCAACACGAGTACAGTACGCTTTGATAATACCTAATACATAATCTAAATTACGAGGTCCAAAACCTGCACCAGTTGCTACGCCACCTGCTGTTGTGTTTGAGCTGGTGACAAATGGGTAAGTACCATGGTCAATATCTAACATAGTGCCTTGCGCACCTTCAAATAAGATATTTTCGTTATTCGAACGTGCTTTATCTAAGATTGTTGTAATATCTGCTACCATACTAGTAATGATATCAGCAACAGCCATGACTTCATCCAGCGTTTTCTGGAAATCGATAGGATCAACTTTGTAGTAATGTACTAATTGGAAATTGTAATACTCTAAGATATTTTTGAGCTTTTGTGCAAATGCCTTGCGATCAAATAAATCACCTACACGTAATCCACGACGTGCAACTTTATCCTCATAAGCAGGACCAATACCACGACCTGTTGTACCAATTTTGTTTTTGCCTAAGGCTGCTTCGCGAGCGTGGTCCATTGCAACGTGATAAGGAAGAATGAGTGGACAAGCTTCTGAAATTAAGAGACGTTCACGCACATTAATACCACGGCTTTCTAACTCTCCCATTTCTTGCATTAAAGCAGCAGGAGAGAGCACAACACCATTACCAATTAAGCAAGTCACATTTTCACGCAAAATACCTGATGGAATTAAACGAAGTACAGTTTTTTCACCGTTAATAATTAAAGTGTGACCCGCATTATGACCACCTTGATAACGTACAACGTATTTCACGCGATCAGTTAATAAGTCAACAATCTTCCCTTTACCTTCGTCGCCCCATTGTGCGCCTAAGATAACAACACTTTTTCCCATAGTATTTTCCGCCTTTAAGCTTTGTGATAAACAAGATGAACAGCAAATTACTTTACTATTTTCTGATACTAATCTCAATGTAATTTACGTTTTTATTTGATAACTTGTTAGAATTGTAGAAAAGAAAAGAGCGGTCAAAAAATTGAAAATTTTGACCGCTCTTCTAGTAGGATTTTATTCAAACAAAGAACGATGTAAAGCACTGACAATTGCATCAGCATTTTCATTATGTACTAACATACAAATATTATTAGTACTCGCGCCATAACAAATTGAACGAATGTTGTAGTTTTCTAATGTGTCAAAAATACGCTTCGCTATGCCTGAGTGTGTATGTAACTCATTACCAATTAAGGCAACTAGTGATAAGTCATGATCAATTTTGACACTACAAAGTTTGGTCAATTCATCAATTAAATCTGTTGAAAGTAAGTTATTTCCTGAGGAGGCAGAGCCTGTTTTATCTAAAGTTAAAGCGATACTGACTTCAGAGGTTGTAACAACATCCACAGATATTTTATATTTCGCTAAGAGTGTGAAGACTTTTGCTAGAAAACCTTGCGCATGTAACATATTTAAACTAGAAAGTGTCAAGAGAACTTGATCTCTGCGTAGTGCAATTGCACGAAAAGTTGGTCTTGGTTGTGGATCACGAACTACCCATGTTCCTCCTGCTTCAGGAGCTTTACTCGATCCCACATAGACAGGAATATTACTGCGAACAGCTGGGAGTAAAGTAGCTGGGTGAAGCACTTTTGCACCAAATGTTGCCATTTCGGCTGCCTCGCAGAAACTCATTGTATCAATACGTTTTGCATTAGGAACAATACGAGGATCTGTTGTATAAATGCCTGCAACATCAGTCCAGATTAAGACATCTTTAGCGTTAAGTACTTCTGCTAACAAGGCGGCAGAGTAGTCGCTACCTCCTCGTCCTAATGTTGTTGTTTTGCCTTGTTCATCTCGCCCTATAAACCCTTGAGTAATAATGAGTTCTCCACGATCAATCAGTGGTTTCAATATTTGGTCACTGTGTTGTTGTGTTTTTTTATCTTGAGGAATGGCTTTACCAAAGTGGCTATCTGTTGCGATGACTGTGCGAATATCTAACCAAGTTGCTGTCGTATTTAATTCACGTAGTATTTCAACGAAAATTAAAGAAGACATCATTTCTCCATGACTGATTAATTCATCTGTGAGTGCAAGAGATGTTGCGAGACTCGCCGCTTCTGCAAGTGCTTCAATATTCGCCAGCAATTTTTCAATTTTATAACGTACACCACTATCATCTTTTAATTCACTCAAGATGTTTTCTTGAATTTGACGTACTTCATTAATTAGTTTTGTACGTTCGGCTAAATCACGGCCATTTGCTAGAGAGACCAATAAATTAGTGATACCAGCTGAAGCGGATAGAACAACAACACGTGTATTAGGATCATTAATAACGATTTTGGCAGAAGCATACATTGCATTGTAATTAGCAACGCTAGTTCCCCCAAATTTTGCGATAGAGAGATGAGACATAATTGGCTCCTTAAAATTATTGTTATGATGTTGTATCAATATTATAAAACAATGAGTTATAAAAATTGTCAAATAAATTCATTTGGGTTAATTCTAATTATTTACGAGACGTATAGTCCCCAACACAAACCCATTTGTATGTCGTTAGTGCCTCTAACCCCATTGGACCACGAGCATGTAATTTCTGGGTACTTACAGCTACTTCAGCTCCTAAACCAAATTGTCCACCGTCAGTAAAACGAGTACTCGCATTCACATATAGTGCAGCAGAATCGACTTGTGCAATGAATTGTTGAGCAAGTTGCTGTGAATTAGTCAAAATGCCATCAGAGTGCTGACTGCCATATTTACGAATGTGGGCAATTGCCTCTGCTAAATCTTCGACAATAACAACATTTAAATCGTAAGAAAGCCACTCTTGACTTAATTGTTCTTCTTGTATTGGCTCAACATTTGTTTGTACAGATTGCAAGATTGAAAGAGCGGTCGGATCTGCATGAAATTTGACATTTTTTACAGTTAGATGGGCTGCTAATTTCGGTAAGAAAGAAGCTGCAATCGAGCGTTGAACTAATAAGGTTTCGAGTGTGTTACAGGTACTTGGGCGCTGAGTTTTAGCATTTTCGATTAAAGGTAATGCTTTGTCTAAATCTGCGCTTTGTTCAACAAACAAGTGACATACGCCGATACCACCTACGATAACAGGAATAGTTGAGTGTTGCTTGCAAAGTTCATGTAAGCCAGCTCCACCACGAGGAATGATCATATCAACATAACGATCGAGTTTTAAAAGTTCCATTACTAAAGCACGATCTGGGTCAGTGATAGCTTGCACTGCATATTTTGGTAATCCCGCTTGTACTAACGCACTTTGTACAACTTCCACTAAGATTTTATTAGAATGTTGTGTTTCTTTACCCCCGCGTAAAATAACAGCATTACCCGTTTTTAAGCAGAGTGTTGCAACGTCAATAGTGACATTTGGACGAGCCTCATAAATTGTACCAATTACACCAAGTGGTACACGAATACGTTCAACTTTAATACCGCTGTCTAATATTCCCCCATCAATGATGTTACCGACAGGATCAGGAAGTGAAATAACATGGCGTACATCGTTAGCAATTGCATTTAGGCGTGTTTGAGTCAATAACAAACGGTCAATAATCGCGTCTGATAAACCATTTTTTTTGGCAGTCTCAATGTCTTTTTGATTTGCAGCAAGAATATATTCTGATTGTGCTTCTAGTTGCTCCGCGATGATTGATAAAGCGGCATTTTTTTGTTGGTGAGAAAGTTGAGATAGGATAAACGCGGCTTGTCTGGCTTGTTCTCCCATTTTCTGTAAGTTGATTGTCATTGTGTTTATTCCTGAATCATTTTTTCCATTGTGTTTTTTGCGGTAATGTATCATCACTAGGCTTTTTCGCAATTTGTTGCTCTTGGTAGTCAAATACAGGCAATCCCCATTCAAAATAGATCGCCAACAAGCGAGCAATAAATCCACTTATTAAGGTAATAATGATGACAAGATTTTGGTCAATATTTAAGTGTTGTAGGCCAATATAAATGCTCGTGGCAATCAATGCAATACTCGCATATAGCTCTTTTTGGAAAACTAAAGGGATTCGATTGCATAGCAGATCTCGTAGCACTCCTCCGAAGGCACCTGTAATGATTGCAGCTATGATCGCAATAGTAAATCCGTGCCCCATATCTAGCGCAATTTGCGCGCCGATAATCGAAAACACAATTAATCCTAGTGCATCTAGGACTAAGAAAATAGTGTGGAAGTAGCGCATAAATGGGCGAATAAAGGGGACAATGAAGACAGTAAGTACAGCAGCTCCAGCAACAATTAGAAAATATTCTGGATTTTTCACCCAACCTAGTGGGTAATGGCCTAATAAAACATCACGTACAGACCCCCCACCAATCGCTGTCATAGAAGCAATGATAATGACACCAAAAATATCCATTTTTTCGCGCCCTGCGGCTAAAGCGCCTGTGATTGCTTCAGCAGTAATACCTATAATGTATAATACACTTAACAGCATAAATTTTATCTCTAAAAGTGCGGTTAAAAATAAGATTATTTTAGAGGGGAATTGTACAAAAGAATAGGAAATTTTGACCGTGCTTTCTAATTCTTGCATAATTGGCAAATTTATTTTATTAAGGCAGCACGATTTATGTCAGAACAAAAACAATCCCCATTATTTACCGCACTTTCATCTGTATTTCCACTCATATTAATTCTGAGTATTGATTTTTTTGCAATGTTTTTACAACCACAATCAAAAGCGATTTCTCATTTTGCATTTGGTATATTGATAGCACAATTAGTAAGCGTATTAGTCTTTATGAAAGGTCAGATCTGCCCAGGACAACGTGAACGTTTAAGTAAAGTTAATTGGTATTTTGCAGTGTTTTGGGGAATGTGGTTTATTATTAGCTTTTTTTCTAACTACCACTTTATTTTGACAGACATGATGAGTCTATGTGGAATCGCAATTGTTTTAGCTACATGGCGTCAACCGCAAGACAATCAATTACGCCAATCGATGCTAATTATTGCAGGATTGATGGGCATATTAGGGAGCCTCTGTTATTTATTGATTTTTATCGAACTCTCTATTTCTTCTTTTATCCAATACAATATTTTTGGACAAGGATTAGTAGGAATTATTTTGGCTAATCTGGCATTAGTTGTATCTCGTAACCGCTTACAAGGCTTAATAGCATTATTACCATTTTTTATGTTATCGCTTTTGTTTTTGAATGCACTTAGTGGTCTGGGGCTATTGATGTATTTGTCAAATACAGTCACTTTTGCGAATCAGTTAGCTTGGATACTCTATTTTTGTCTACATTTACTGATTGCTCTTATTATTGCAGTTCATATTTTTAAACAATGGAAATTAAGTTATAACACATTAGCGATTTTACTTTTGATAGTCACTTCGCTGCCTGTATGGGCAAGTTTCGCCTTTATTCACTAGAAAAAGTCATTTTTATATCAAGCAAAATGGGCGCAGATAAACGCCCATTTTTTGTAAATGCTAATCATGATTAATGATAAAGCACAAATGTACCAAAGAAAACCGTAAGTAATGCAAACGCCATTGGTAGCGCAGTACGTTTAATTAAATCAAACGGTGATACGTTTGCCACCCCTGAAACAGCAACAATGACAGCTGTAATTGGCGACATACTTCTTGCAATACCTGCGACTAATTGCATTGGTAATACCATTAATACAGGCGAGATCCCTAACCCTGTTGCCACTTTAGGAGCTAATGCTGCAAAGGCAAAGAATGGGGCATTTCCTGAGCCCATCACGATTGCTGAAAGTGTAATGATTAACACCATTACTAAAGTCATCAAAAATACACCAAAACCAGAGGTTTGTGCGCCTAAAATAATCGTATCAATCGCACCTACTGCAGTTAATCCTTTTGCAAAAGTTTCACCCGCAACAATTAATGTGACAACTGCTGCAAATTGTTTACCCATGCCGTCAAAGAAAACCTGCATTTCAGCAAATACTTGTTTTACATCTTTTTTTCTAACAAATTCAAATAGCATTGCGATAAATAAGCTGATGATCATCGCAGTAGCAACATTCATCTTGATACTACTTACTAGTAATTTACTGAAGGTTAAAATAAGGACAAGAGGTAAAAGTGGTAATAAAATGTAGACAGTTGGAATAGGTAAAGCTGAGTTATTTTGGTTTTCTAATTTTGTGTCTGCCTCAATGCCATTCTCCATGACGCTTCTGTTGCCAAGTAGTGCTTGTTTTTTATCAAACCATTTTTGCACGAAGAAATGCGAGGTCGCAATCACGATCATCGTGACAATCGCTAGTTTAAGTTGGTAGTTGACAAAATATTCTGCAATATCAATATTTGCAGTTTTAGCCGCAAGTACCGCATTGCCAGATGCTGGACCTAAATCTAAACAAGCTGTCGTCGCAATTAGCGCCGCCGCACCTTCTCTACTTACACCAAGATTCACTAAAATTGGGAAAATCGTTAACATTAATAATAGACCAAGCCCTGATGCACTTGGAATAAAAATATTCAAGATTTGCCCAATTATATAGGCTAGTGCTAGTACTAAATAAGGTGCTTTAATTGCATTTAATGGCTTAACAGCAACATTAACTAATGCTTCACTTGCACCAATTTTATCCATGTAACGTGCAAAACCACCTACTGCCATGATCATTAAACCGAGATCGGCTGCACGGGTACTGAATAAATTTTTAATAAATTCGAAAATATCGAATCCTACCCAACCTGTAGATTTATTTGCAGGCAGAATTTCACCTAAACCAAATAGCACAGCAAAACACATTAAAATAATACCACCACAGAGTAGAACAAATTGGGCTTTATATTTTTTAATGATTAGATAGCCCACAATTATTGTGACGACTAATCCCAGTAAAAGTCCTAACATAAGTATTCCCCTTTATTTTTGAGTACAGTATTTAATGACTTCAGTGACTAATTTGATTCTTGGCTCAATAGAATCAATATTGAGGTATTCATCTGGGCTGTGCCATTTCCCACCGCTTGGTCCCATTCCATCAATGACAATAGCGCCAAGTGCAGCAAAGAAATTACCATCAGATCCACCAGCAGTTGATTCCCATTCTGCTTTTATTCCTAGTCGCTCCTTAATCTCATCGACTGCGGCACAGAATTTCAAACCAGCTTCAGTACGACGCCAAGGTGGACGAGTAATACCACCAGAGACTTTAATTTTGACACGTTCTTCTGTCACGGTATCATGGAGTGCATAAATGACTTGATTTAAGCGTTCACTCTCCTCAAGAGATGTGAAACGACAGTCAATTTGTGTTTTAACATAATCTGGTACGGTATTTGGTGTGGTCCCACCCTCTACCGTACCAATATTCATTGTAGTACCTTTTTCTGGAGCAGTACTATTGAGTAATTCTTGAGCGATACGAATGAAAGTATTAATTGAGTTTGCTCCATTTTGTGGGTCAACAGCAGAATGAGCTGACTTACCTAAAAATTCAATGACATATTTACCAATGCCTTTTCGTTCATTCACAAGATTTCCATTGATACGAGCTGCCTCAAGAATAATGGCATAACGAGTTTTGCGTGCAATTTTTTCTAATAGTGGACGAGAATAGATCGAACTAATTTCTTCATCTGGATTGAATAGGACACATATTCGTGCATTTTGTAGGGCATTTTCTTCAGTTAATGCCTGACAAGCATAAAAGCCAGCAAGTAAGCCTGCCTTCATATCTGCAATACCGGGTCCAAAAGCTTTATCACCTTCGATTTTAAATGGTCTTTCACTTACAGTGCCTGTTTTAAAGACCGTGTCCATATGACCTGATAGTACTACATCAAATTCATCAGAGAGTGTATTTTTACAGATAAGCGCAGAGCCGACTTTTTCATCTAAAAAATGTTCCTCTACTATCCAACCAATGGATTGGAATTTTTGTTTAAAGAAATCAACAACTTTTGCTTTACCAACAGGATCGTAGCTATAACTATCGATATTGACGAGAGATTCGAGATCTTTCAGAAATGAATTTAATAACATAGACTTTTTCCTTCTTACTTATGATTTCAATAGGATCAAACTAAAAAGCAAACAGCACGATATTACTTGGTTTAAATAGTTACATATTGTTTATAGTAATAGCAATGTAATCAGGGTGGAAATAATGATATTTGTGGGAGGGATCACATAAATTGATGGTCTAGTATTTTGGCATAAAGTTTATTTTATAAATTGAAAAGTAAGTAATGAGATATTCGTCGAATATAATCATTGAGGTTTTGTATAACGTAGGGCAGGAAAACCTTCTTCTTAATGGATGATTTACATTTTATGCTCTAACTGAATTATCTTGATACTGTTACTTTAGTTCCGTCATCAAAAATAATTTCTCTAGCAATAATAATGACTTTAATTGGATTTTTAGTATTGAGTACTAATGGTCTGTTTTTTCTTGGGATATTATTAATAAGCACTGTTTCTGCAATCATTTGTTGGCTACGTGGCGCTAAAGGTGCTTCAAAAATAATAGGAAGATCATGAGTATAAAGGAAGTTTGAATCCAAAATATAAACGCTATTCCAAAGAATGGTTTTAATTGGTTTATCACTTAAATTTTGTACATGATAAGTCATTGCTGCTAAATCATTGTTTTGTGCATCTTGTGTGATATAACGCTCGGCAGGCGTAATTTTAACAATACTATTAAATTGTTTTAAGTATTGGATTTCTTCTTGATTATTAGGCAATGTCGTTAACGGTGAAGCACTGCGTTCACAACTCCAGAGTAAAAAAGGCGGTAGCGCAAGTACTCCTGCCATCAAGATTTGTTTAAAATTCACAGCTAACTTTTCCTAAATTAAGTAGTAATAATTTTTTTAAGGTTATTTTTTGTGCTGCGTATAATAAGAGAAGAGAGATAGCCCGTCAAATGAATTACGGGCTCTTTAAAATACTTTACATTTAGCTGAATTCAGCCATAAAGTCTTGCGCTTTATTTACCATTTCTCTAGATCCAATAAATAAAGGAACACGTTGATGTAATGCTGTTGGTTGGATATCTAAAATCCGATTGAATCCATCAGTTGCGAGACCGCCAGCTTGCTCCGCAAGAAATGCCATTGGGTTACCTTCATACAATAAACGTAATTTACCATTTGGATAATTGGTAGCACTTGGATAAATATAAATCCCGCCTTTTAACATATTACGATGAAAGTCAGATACGAGTGAACCAATATAGCGAGATGTATAAGGGCGTTGGGTTTGTTTGTCTTCTTCTTGACAATACTTGATATATTTTTTTACTCCAGCAGGGAATTTCAAATACTGTCCTTCATTAATTGAATAAATTTTACCACTTGAAGGAATTTGGATATTTTCATGAGAAAGACAGAACACGCCTAAAGAAGGATCATAAGTAAACCCGTTTACACCATTACCTGTTGTATAGACAAGCATAGTAGAAGACCCATAAACAATATAGCCAGCTGCTACTTGACGATGGCCAGGTTGCATGAAGTCTTCTAGTGTAACAGGCGTACCAATTGGTGAAACACGACGATAAATTGAAAAAATTGTACCTACAGCAACGTTGACATCAATATTTGATGAACCATCTAGCGGATCAGTCAATATAACATATTTGGCATTACGCCCTCGCTCAGTATTAAAGGCTACGAAGTTTTCCTCTTCCTCTGAAGCAAAACCTGCAACTTCTTCTCGAGCGATTAAGGCATTTTTCATCGTGTTGTGAGCAAAAAGATCTAATTTCATTTGAGCTTCACCTTGCACATTTTCTACGCCGGAGTTACCAATAATATTATTAGTCAAACCCGCTTTATTAATATCTCGATGAATAACTTTTGCGACTAGTCGAATAGATGACAATATCCCACTAAGCTCTCCTTTTGCTTGAGGATATTCTGCTTGTTTTTCAACAATAAATTGACCCAACGTTTTCATATTTTAATCCTTATTGTTAATAAATTTTACTCATGTAGTGAGTTGATTTATTATAGCAATCTTGAGTTTTTCATAAAAAGTCGAATGTGAACAATGTGATCTTCGACACACTTTTATGACAATTTTTTTATAGAGATAGAAAAATGACAGTAAAACATATTCACATTTTGGGTATTTGTGGCACGTTTATGGGTGGCGTGGCAATCATTGCTAAACAACTTGGTTATAAAGTAACTGGTTCGGATACGAATGTGTATCCTCCAATGAGTACTTTTTTACAGGAAAGTGGAATTGAAATTATTCCTCACTTTGAGGTATCACAATTACAACCAGCACCAGACGTCGTCATTATCGGTAATGCAATGAAACGTGGGAATCCTTGTGTTGAGTATGTGTTAGAAAATAATTTGCCTTATACATCGGGACCACAGTGGCTGCATGATAATTTATTACGTGAACGTTGGGTTTTTGCTGTGTCAGGTACGCATGGTAAAACAACTACAACAGGTATGTTAAGTTGGATTCTCGACAAGTGTGGTTTAAAACCTGGTTTTTTGATTGGTGGTATTTCTGGTAACTTCGGTACTTCTGCACGTTTAGGAGAAAATCACTATTTTGTGATTGAGGCAGATGAGTATGATACTGCATTCTTTGATAAACGCTCTAAGTTTGTTCATTACAATCCAAAAACGTTGATTATTAATAATATTGGTTTTGATCATGCTGATATTTTTGATGATCTAAAAGCAATTCAGCGCCAGTTTCATCATATGATTCGCACTATCCCAGCAAGCGGTTGTATATTCTCAGTAGCCGATGAACAAAGTGTTAAAACGACTCTTGAAATGGGATGTTGGTCTGAACAACAGTTTTTAGGCGAAGATCAAGAATGGTTTGCCAAACGTATTACTAATGATTGTACACAATTTTCTGTATTTCATCATGGAGAAAAAGTCGCAGAAGTACATTGGAATGTCGTGGGGCAACATAATATGCATAATGCATTAATGGCAATTGCCGCAGCTCATCATGCAGGGGTTGACGTCCAAGAGGCTTGTCATGCGTTGACCACTTTTATTAGTCCAAAACGTCGATTAGAGGTAAAAGGCGAGGTTGGGGGGGTCACTGTATATGATGACTTTGCTCATCATCCAGCCGAAATTTTAGCTACATTGACCGCACTTCGTGATAAAGTTGGTGGAGGAGTACGCATTTTAGCTGTCTTAGAGCCTCGTTCTAATACAATGAAAATGGGAATACATAAAGATGAAATCGCACCAGCATTAGGTAGGGCGGATAGTGTATTTTTATTTCAACCTGAGAATATAGGTTGGGATGTGGTTGATATTGCGAATCAATGTGTACAGCCCGTGATGTGGAATATGAACTTAGATAAATTAGTCGATGCAATTATCGAAGAGTCAAAACCTTCGGATCATATTTTAGTCATGTCGAATGGGAGCTTTGGTGGTATTCATCAAAAACTCTTAGATAAATTAATGTTAAAATTTGAGTAAATCTAGTTATTCATACATGAGAAATAATAAGAAAAAGGACAAATGAGCTTGTCCTTTTTTATTGGTAATTTTTTTGACGATATAAAAAAGCCGTTAGTCATTAAACTAACGGCTTTATTTTTGATCTGGTTGCGGGGGCCGGATTTGAACCGACGGCCTTCGGGTTATGAGCCCGACGAGCTACCAAGCTGCTCCACCCCGCGTCTGTGGAGGCGTAATATACTGGTTTCAAAATTTATTGCAATAAAAAAATGGATTTAATCTGATTGTTTGTTATAAAAATAAACAATACGTTTGTTTTTTGCTCTAAATTACAGTGATTAAGTAAACCTACGATAATTAAAGTAGAAAATAAAATAGAGTTTTGAGGCTATATTTTTCAAGTGATTTCTGATAGCGTATGCCCTTTTAATCTGAAGGATTATTATTTAGGAATAGACATGCTGTTTTTACGTAAATCTTTAGCAAAAGCGACCGCACTTTTAGCTGTCATGCTGCTTGCTTCTTGCTCTTCTAATCCAAAAGGGACATCAACAGCCATAAACCAAGTTGATCCGCAACAATTTGGGGCAAAGTATGCTGGGCGTGCATATCAAAATCCTCTTTTGCATACGGTATCAAGTGTTGATAATCAAAGTGCGGTTATCAATCAAGGTGATTTTTTAACACAAGTATCTAATGTAAGAAATTATTCTAACCAATTAACAGAAAAATTTGATCATCATTATGTCAAAGTGACTAATTGGGTTTTAGCTGGTGGTGATGTAAGAGATTTGGCTAATTTTGGTATTCAGGCTCAAATTATGAAAGGCTTTGATGGTTATCAAAATGTATTAATGACAGGTTATTATTCTCCAGTTATTCATGCGCGTCGTACACAACAAGGTAAATATAATCAACCGATTTATGCTATGCCAAAGCATAAGCGTTTTAGCCGTGCTCAAGTATATGCTGGCGCTTTAGCAAAAAAAGGCTTGGAATTAGCCTATAGTGATTCGATGTTAGATAATTTTCTTTTAGGTGTACAAGGTAGTGGATATGTTGACTTTGGTGATGGTAATTTAAATTATTTTGCTTATGCGGGACAAAATGGATTCCCTTATACCAGTGTAGGTCGTTTATTAGTTGAAGATGGTGAGATTGTAAAAGAAAAGATGTCTATTCAAGCTATCCGTGATTGGGCAAAAGCGAATCCTTCTCGATTACAAGCTTTACTTGAGCGTAATGAGTCCTATGTTTTCTTTAAAAATGATCCTTATGGAAAAGTAAAAGGTGCGGCTGGGGTACCATTAGTATCCATGGCTGCTGTTGCAGCAGATCGTAATATCATTCCTTTAGGTAGCTTGTTGTTAGTTGAAGTACCACAAATTGATACGCATGGTCGTTGGACTGGTGAGCATAAGTTGCATTTAATGGTAGCACTAGATGTAGGGGGCGCGGTGAAAGGTCAGCATTTCGATTTATATCGTGGTATAGGAGATGATGCAGGCCATATCGCAGGCTTATCAAAACATTATGGTAGAGTGTGGGTATTACAATAATGGAACGTATCGATAATTACGAACAACGTTTTGGTGGAATTGCACGTTTATATGGTGCTGATGCATTAACTCGTTTGAGAGGTGCCCATATTTGTGTCATTGGTATTGGTGGGGTAGGTTCTTGGTGTGTTGAGGCGTTAGCGCGTTCAGGCGTTGGTAAATTGACGATGATTGATATGGATGATATTTGTGTCACTAATATTAACCGTCAAATTCATGCGCTTTCTGGCAATATAGGGCAACTCAAAACAGAAGTCATGTATACACGGGTCAAACTAATTAATCCAGAATGTGAAGTCAATATTATTGATGACTTTATTTGTGCTGAGAATTTAGTTGATTATTTATCGCGTGGCTATGATTATGTAATTGATGCAATTGATAGTGTGAAAACGAAAGCTGCTTTAATTGCTTATTGCAAACGAAATAAAATAAAAGTGATTACAATTGGTGGTGCTGGTGGACAAACGGATCCAACACAGATTCAAATTACTGATTTAAGTAAGACAATTCAGGATCCATTAGCTGCGAAAGTCCGTTCTGTGTTACGCAAAGAATATCGTTTTAGTCAAAATCCAAAACGTAAATTTGGTATTGATTGTGTTTTTTCGACTCAGCCATTAATTTTCCCGCAAGTTGGTGATTCTTGTGATGTTTCTGCAACGATGAACTGTGCTAATGGATTTGGCGCTGCGACTATGATTACTGCAACATTTGGTTTTTTCGCTGTTTCTCGTGTCATTGATAAATTACTAAGTTAAGGTTATTTTGTTAGAATAAGCGAATAGTGATTCGCTTTTTTAATGAAAACTTATTTTTCATATAAAAAAAAGATGGCAATTTATGAGAAAAGAGAGTAGTCTAGGGCGACTTTTTGATAACTATTCTTAAATAAGGAATTGTATATGCGTCTTTTACCAAAAACATTGCAGAAAACCGCATTGGCTGTTGCATTAGCTTCATTTTCTTATCTGGCCAGTGCAAATGTTGTGACCTCAATTAAACCATTAGGTTTTATTGCTTCTTCAATTGCGGATGGCGTAACCAATACAGAGGTGCTTGTCCCAGCTGGTGCTTCTCCACATGACTATAGCTTAAAGCCTTCAGATATTCAAAAATTACAATCGGCTGAATTAATTGTTTGGATTGGTGAAGATATTGATGCTTTCCTTGATAAAACATTACGTCCAATGCCATTTAAGAAGGTCCTCAGTATTGCGGATTTTGCTGAAATTGGTCAATTTTTAGAAGGAGAGGCACATGATCATGGCCACAAACATGACCATGAGCACAAACATGACCATGACCACAAACATGACCATGATCACAAACATGACCATGACCACAAGCATGACCATGACCACAAGCATGACCATGATCACAAACATGACCATGGCCACAAACATGACCATGGCCACAAACATGACCATGACCACAAGCATGACCATGCTCATGACCATAGCACTAATTGGCATGTATGGTATTCACCAGAGATCAGTAAGATAGTTGCTTCTCGTTTAGCAACACGTTTAACTGAGCTTTATCCAGAGAAAAAAGATAAAATTGCACAAAATCTAGTAGAATTTAACCGCACTTTAGCAGAGCAAAGTGAAAAAATTAAGCAACAACTTGCGCCTGTAAAAGAAAAAGGATTTTATGTGTTCCATGATGCTTATAGCTATTTCAATAATGCGTATGGGTTAAACCAAACTGGTTATTTCACTATTAATCCATTAGTGGCACCTGGTGCAAAAACGCTTGCTAAGATTAAATCGGAAATTAAAGAGCATAAAGTGAATTGTTTGTTTGCTGAACCTCAATTTACACCAAAAGTAATTGAAGGATTAAGTAAAGGCACTGGCGTACATGTTGGACGTTTGGATCCCATGGGGGATGCTGTTAGTTTAGGAGTGAATTCTTATGCTAATTTCTTACAATACACCGCGGACAGTTATTTCTCTTGCTTAAGTAAATAAAATTAGGTTGTTTTTTAGAACTTTTTAAGGTTTCCTTTTACCGATATTTATTTAAATAAGGATCCATTAAGTTTAGTTTTATATAACTGTGATAAGTAATTCAAAGGGCTTCAATATTGAAGCCCTTTATTTTTTTAGTTATCTAGTCTTTTTTATGGGTATATTCTTTGTACATAGCTTCAATTTGAGTTTTGTAACGCTCCACAATCACCTTACGACGCAGTTTGAGTGTAGGTGTAATTTCTTCCATCTTAGTCGTAAAAGCTTGTGGTAATAACGTAAATTTTTTTATTTGCTCAAAACTAGGCAACTCTTTTTGTAATTCATTGATTCGTTGTTCAAACATTTGAATAATTTCAGAATGTTTAATCAGATCCATACGATCATGATATTTGATATTCAATTGTTTAGCGTATTCTTCAAGGCTCGTGAAACAAGGAACAATTAAAGCCGAAACATATTTTTTTGCATCTGCAATTACTGCAATTTGCTCAATAAATTTGTCTTTACCGACTTTAGTTTCAATATATTGAGGGGCAATATATTTGCCATTCGACGTTTTCATGAGCTCTTTAATTCGATCTGTAATATATAAATTACCATATTGATCAATTTCACCTGCATCACCTGTTTTTAAGAAACCATCATCAGTGAAGGTTTCAGCTGTTTCTTGTGGTTTTTTATAGTAACCTCGCATTACCATGCCACCGCGCACCAAAATTTCATTGTTTTCACCAATTTTAACTTCAGCTCCTGGCATTAATGTGCCGATAGAATTAGGTTCAAAATGACTGTCTTCCCAACATGAAACTGTTGCGGTTGTTTCTGTCATGCCATAACCTAACTTAATATTAATGCCTATGCTATGGAAAAATAAGCCAATAGTGGGTTCCAATTTTGCTCCACCACATGGCATCATGCGAATTCGCCCACCAAGTAATTGGCGTAATTTTGAAAGTACTAGTTTATCCGCTAACGCATATTGTCGACGCAATAAGAAAGGGATTGGTTTTTTTTCTGCAACCAGATGAAACCTTTTCTGTCCAATGGAAATTGCCCAATTAAAAATTGTACGTCGTAAAAAGGGTGCTTTTTGTACTTTATCCCAAACAGCTGTATAAATTTTTTCATAGAAACGAGGTACGGCGCACATTAATGTTGGACGAATTGCTGTTAATGCCTCACGCACCTGATTTGTATCTTCCAGATAACAGTTGACTGCACCACGATGTAGTATATATGCTACCCATGCGCGTTCAAAAATATGTGAAAAAGGTAAAAATGAAAGTGATACATCATATTGGCTGACGTTTAAAGTGGCAAAAGCAGTGTCATGCGCTTGTAATTGATGAGCAAGATTTGCATAGTCAAGCATGACACCTTTAGGTTCCCCTGTTGTACCTGATGTATAAATTAAAGTAAATAAGTCATCTAATTTTTTATGCTCGAGTCGTTCATGTAATAAAGATTGATGTAGATTACTGCCTTCAGCGATAAATGTTTTCCAATGACAAGCTTTATCGTTATTCTGCAAATCAATGCTTTCTTTCATTGCAACAATTTTTTGCAATTGAGGGCAGTTTGCTAATATTTCTAGCGTACAATTGTACTCTTCTTGATCACCGACAAAGAGAATTTTTACATCAGCATCATTGAGGATATATTCTACTTGTTTTGCTGCACTCGTAGCATAAATTGGAACAACAATAGCACGGGTTTGCATTGTGCCAATATCAGCAATAGTCCAACGTGGCATATTATGGGCAAAAATAGCTATTTTATCTTGTACATTGATATTATTAGCAAGTAATGCATAAGAAAGTTCGTCTATATGTTGTTGGAATTGTTTCCAGTTTATATCTTGCCAGTTAGAATCATTGCGATAACGCAGAGCGGTTTCATTTGATAAAATTTTAGCTTGTTCACGGATGCGGTTTACAAAGTGTAAGTTCAATTTATCCATAGTATCCTTGATTTATTAGAATGTACTTAACTTTATTAGCTTACACCTGTTCGCCTAAATAGACTAGCTATTTTTATTAAAATTGTGAAGAAAATAAATAAAAAAAAGTGTATTCGACTAATACATTTAAAAAATGTTAGTAATGTCTTTTTGATAAGAATAATGTGACTCATTTTGTTTTTTGTAAAAAATAGTATAGGATTAAATAGAGCTTGTTTATTGAGCTCGATTGATAACTTAAAGAAAGATAGGAGCTATCTATGAAAAAATTAGTCGCAATTTTATTATCAACTATGTTTGCTTTGACGTTGACTGCTTGTGAAACCACAAAAGGCGTTGGCAAAGATATTCAAAATGCAGGTGAAAAATTAGAACAAGCAGTAAGTAAATAATAAAGCGATATTGCTTGTTAAGTTAGCATAAACTCAATATGAAGTAAGAGTTGTGTAAAGTTACTATAAAATAGGCTGAGTTTATAATGTGTAAACTCAGCCTTTATTTATAGCTAGACAAAGTCTAGCTATAAAAACCATACGCTTTGCGTATGGAACAGAAAAGCTTAAGCGGTGAGCAGAACAAAACATCCTCCTATAATGAACAAGGCTGACAACCAAAATTCAACATATAGGAGGATAAGTCATGGCAAGTAAATCCAATGACGATTCAAGTCTATCACACACAAGATGGAACTGTAAGTACCACATAGTCTTTATCCCTAAGTATAGGAGAAAAGCAATTTATGGAAAATTGCGAGTTGATATAGGAGGGATACTAAGACAATTATGTCACTACAAGAATGTAGAGATAATAGAGGCATATGCAATGAAAGATCATATCCATATGCTGTTAAGGATACCTCCAAAACTGGCCGTTTCAAGTTTTATGGGGTATTTAAAAGGTAAGTCATCGCTAATGATATTTGAAAGACATGCAAATTTAAAATATAAGTATGGGAATCGAAATTTTTGGGCGAAAGGCTATTATGTAAGTGCAGTAGGTTTAAATACAAAAATTGTAGAGGAATATATCCGAAATCAGGAAAAGGAAGATATGATTCAGGATAATTTATCGAAGAAAGAATATATGGACCCCTTTAAGGGGTAGGCAACAGAGTTATTGAACGGTTGTCAGACTTCACATGCCCCTTGAGGGGCATGTGAAGTACTAGGCCCTTATAGGGTGGCCTAAAAACCGCCCGTTTTACGGGCGGATTGTTATTTCGTCTTAATCGAATAGCAATTGATTTTATAAAATACTTATAAATTACTTTTATCCATTGCTTCAAATGTACGTTCAGTTTGGCCAATATAAAGTTGACGAGGACGGACAATTTTCATATTGCCAGGTTTGAACATTTCTTTCCAATGGGCAATCCAACCAACGGTTCTTGCTAGCGCAAACATAACTGTAAACATAGATGTTGGAATACCAATCGCTTTCAGAATAATACCCGAATAAAAATCCACGTTTGGATAGAGCTTGTGATCAATAAAATAAGGATCGCTTAATGCAATGCGCTCAAGTTCCATTGCAACATCAAATAATGGGTTTTGGATATTAAGTTCTTTTAGTACCTCATGACAGGTTTGACGCATCACTTTTGCACGAGGATCGTAGTTTTTGTAAACACGGTGACCGAATCCCATTAAGCGGAACGGATCATTTTTATCTTTTGCTCGAGCAATGAATTCAGGGATACGATCCACTGTACCGATTTCTTCCAGCATATTGATGCAGGCTTCATTTGCACCACCATGTGCAGGTCCCCAAAGTGATGCGATACCAGCAGCAATACAAGCAAATGGATTAGCACCGGAAGAAGCAGCAGTACGTACTGTTGACGTTGATGCATTTTGTTCATGGTCTGCATGAAGAATAAAAATACGATCCATTGCACGTTCTAATACAGGATTCACAACATAAGGTTCACAAGGTGTGGCGAACATCATATACAAAAAGTTCCCTGAGTAAGATAAATGGTTTTGTGGGAACATGAATGGTTGTCCGATAGAATATTTGTAACACATTGCGGCTAATGTTGGCATTTTCGCTAATAAACGGATAGCTGTAATTTCTCGATGTGTAATATCGTTAATATCTAGTGAGTCATGGTAGAAGGCTGCGAGTGCACCACTGACACCACACATAATTGCCATCGGGTGAGAGTCGCGACGGAAACCATGGAAGAAGCGAGAAATTTGTTCATGAACGAGGGTATGACGGCGAACAAGTTGGGTGAAGTTTTTGTATTCTTCAGGAGAAGGACGCTCACCGAATAACAATAAATGAGCAACTTCAAGATAATCTGCATTTTTTGCAAGTTCAGCAATAGGATAGCCTCGATGTAATAAAACACCATTATCCCCATCAATATATGTAATTTCAGAGCGGCAAGAGGCAGTTGACATAAAGCCAGGATCGAATGTGAAAAGTTTATTTTTTACTAAAGATTGTACATCTATAGCATCATAACCAAGACTACCTTTATGTACAGGGAGATCGTATTCACGTCCATCGCTAAGGGTTAATTTTGCAGTTAATTCAGACATAAGCCATTCTTCCTTTATTGAGTTGTGTTTTATTGTATTTCGATTAACTATAACGCTTAAAAAGTCAAGTGTCTTTATTATTGTGAAAAAAAAATTGTAAATAAAATGTTATTTTCTAAAAGTGCGACAGAGATCAAAAAATGGCAAAAATGTTAATGTGGTGTTACATAATTGTATTGCTTATTCTGCTGTTTTGCTTTTTAATCCTATATAACTCTGATTGAAGAAAAGAAAGGGATATTCTTACTAAATTCTCAGTATAATAGATAAGATATTCTTTATTATTACCAAATACTTGTATCAGGTGGTCATAATGCAACAAAATAAATCCATTAGCGAATGGTTAACTTCAAGTGCTCTAGGTGGTATCAACCAGTCTTATATTGAAGAACTCTATGAAGATTACCTTCGTGAACCAAGCTCCGTCGATGCCAGTTGGCAAGAAATTTTTAACTCCCTTCCAAAATCCCATGTTGCTGTTGAGCAACCCCATTCTCAAGTCCGTGATTATTTTAAACGTTTAGCTCGCGATAATTCACCTAATGGTGTCGGTGTTATTGATCCACACGTGAGTGCACGTTTAGTTAAATTACTTCAGTTTGTCAATGCACACCGTAATCGTGGGCATCTTCATGCAAATTTAGATCCACTAAATTTATGGCAGCGTATGGAAGCCCCAACGTTGGATTATAAATATCACGGTTTTAATGAGAGTGATCTTGATGAAGTATTTGATGTTGGAGGTGAAGTCGCAAATAAAGATAAAATTTCACTCCGTGAGTTAACTGATTTATTAAAGAAAACTTACTGCGGCACTATCGGTCTTGAATTTATGCATGTGAATGATGTTGAAGCAAGAACTTGGTTGCAAAATAAACTAGAAGCGCGTTTAACACAGTCATTTAAAAAAGAAGAACAATTAAAATTTTTAGAAGAATTAACTGCAGCAGATGGTCTAGAGCGTTATTTAGGTGCTAAATTTCCTGGTGCCAAACGTTTTTCACTGGAGGGTAGTGATTCGTTTATTTTATTAATGAAAGAAATTGTTCGTCACGGTAAGCGTAATGGTATTGATGAAATTGCAATGGGAATGGCGCACCGTGGTCGTTTAAATATGCTAGTTAATCTATTAGGTAAAAAGCCTTCGGAACTATTCGATGAATTTGCAGGCAAACATCATGGTAATGGTACAGGAGATGTGAAATATCACCAAGGTTTTTCTTCTGATTTCATGACAGACGATGGTATTGTACATTTAGTGCTTGCTTTTAACCCATCCCATCTAGAAATAGTCAGCCCTGTTGTTATTGGTTCGGTACGAGCAAGACAGAAGCGTATTAATGACCATGAAAAAGCCAAAGTTCTACCAGTCACTGTGCATGGTGATTCTGCAGTTATTGGGCAAGGGGTAGTACAAGAAACTTTGAATATGTCAGGTACGCGTGGTTACAGCGTGGGAGGGACAATTCGTGTGGTGATTAACAACCAAATTGGGTTTACTACTTCAAATCCACATGATACTCGTTCAACAGAATACTGTACTGACATCGCTAAAATGATCGAAGCACCAGTGATTCATGTCAACGGTGATGACCCTGAAGCTGTTGCTTATGCTGCACGTATGGCTGTGGAATATCGTACTTTATTTAAACGTGATATTTTCATTGATTTAGTCTCTTATCGTCGTCATGGGCATAATGAAGCAGATGAGCCATCTGCAACACAGCCGTTGATGTATGATCGCATTAAAAAACATCCAACACCACGTAAAGTCTATGCAGATCGCCTAGTCGCTGAGGGTGTAATTAATGAAGAAAAAGCAACAGAACTAGTTAACAACTATCGTGATGCATTAGATCGTGGTGATTGTGTCGTTGAAGAATGGCGAGAGATGGATTTAACCACGAAAGATTGGACGAAATATCTTAGCCGTGAATGGAGTGAGTACGAAAGCAAATTTGATGCTGAACGTTTTAAGGGACTCGCTAATAAAGTATGTGAATATCCAGCACAGCATGAATTACATTCTCGTGTAAATAAAATTTATTCTGACCGCGCTTTAATGGCAAAAGGTGAAAAACTTTTTGACTGGGGTATGGCTGAGACTATGGCATATGCGACTTTGCTAGATGAAGGTTACCATGTGCGCTTATCAGGAGAAGATGCAGGACGTGGTACGTTCTTCCATCGTCACTCTGTATTACACAATCAAAAAGATGCAACGCTTTATATTCCATTAGCTAACTTGCACGGTTCACAGGGTCGTTTTGAAGTTTGGGATTCTGTGTTGACTGAAAATGCAGTCTTAGCTTTTGAATATGGATATGCAACAACCGATCCGAAAACCTTAACGATTTGGGAGGCGCAGTTTGGTGATTTCGCAAACTGTGCGCAAGTAGTGATGGATCAGTTCATCAGTTCGGGTGAGCAAAAATGGGGTAGAATGTGTGGTTTAGTGATGTTGTTACCTCATGGTTATGAGGGACAAGGTCCAGAACATTCATCTGCACGTTTAGAACGTTATTTACAACTCTGTGCACAACAAAATATGCAAGTGTGTGTGCCTTCAACGCCTGCACAAATTTATCATCTATTACGTCGTCAAATGTTACGTAAGGTGCGTCGACCATTAGTGGTGATTTCGCCAAAATCCTTGTTGCGTCACCCATTAGCAGTCTCTTCAATGGATGAATTAATTAATGGCAAATTCCAAAATGTGATCCCTGAAGTCGATGCGTTAGATCCGAAGCAAGTCAGACGGGTGGTGATGTGTTCAGGTAAAGTGTATTACGATCTATTAGAACAACGTCGTAAGAATAATCAAACTGATGTTGCGATTATTCGTATTGAACAGCTTTATCCATATCCACATGAGGAAATGAAAGCGATTTTAGCCCCTTATAGCCATGTTACTGATTATGTGTGGTGTCAGGAAGAACCGTTAAACCAAGGTGCGTGGTATTGTAGTCAACATAACTTTGTTACCTCTATTCCAGAACAGGGTAAGTTACGCTATGTCGGACGTCCCGCATCAGCTTCGCCTGCCGTAGGGTATATGTCATTACACAATGAACAACAAACGGCCCTTGTCACAGAGGCTTTAGCTTAATTTAGACTAAAAGTGCGGTAAAAAATACTGTACTTTTCAGAAAATAAACCTGAAAAAAGGAAAAAACAATGAGCAATTTTGAGATTATTACACCAGATTTACCTGAGTCAGTTGCTGATGCAACAGTGGTAACATGGCATAAAAAAGTAGGTGATACTGTAAAACGTGATGAAATCTTAGTTGAAATTGAAACGGATAAAGTAGTGTTAGAAGTTCCTGCCGTATCGGATGGCGTATTAGAAACAATTATTGAAGCAGAAGGGGCGACTGTTATCAGCAAACAGCTTCTCGGTAAACTTTCTACTGTGGCGGTTGCAGGTGGCATTACTAAAGAATCAATTGCAACACAAGAGCCAACTCCTGCTGATCGCCATAATGCAACACTGACTACTGAATCCGTTGGCGCAGATTCAGTAAGCCCTGGCGTACGTCGTTTAATTGCAGAACATGATTTAAATGCGGAAGATATTAAAGGTACAGGTGTAGGTGGTCGCATCACGCGTGAAGATGTAGAAAAAGTGTTAGCAGTAAAAGCGCAACAAGCGAATAAAGCAGAAATCAAACCAGCTCCAGCGAATTTCAATGTAGGTAATCGCGAAGAAAAACGTGTACCAATGACCCGTTTACGTAAACGTATTGCAGAGCGTTTATTAGAAGCGAAAAACAGCACTGCGATGTTGACCACATTCAACGAAGTGGATATGGCGCCAATTATGAAATTGCGTAAAACCTACGGTGAGAAATTTGAAAAACAACACGGTACTCGTTTAGGTTTTATGTCATTTTATATCAAAGCAGTAGTAGAGGCGTTAAAACGTTATCCTGAAGTGAATGCCTCTATTGACGGTGATGATATCGTTTACCACAACTATTTCGATATTAGCATTGCAGTTTCAACTCCGAGAGGTTTGGTTACTCCAGTATTACGCAACTGCGATAAATTAAGTATGGCAGATATTGAAAAAGAAATTAAAGCGCTAGCTGATAAAGGTCGTGACGGTAAATTAACTGTAGAAGATCTGACTGGTGGTAATTTTACTATTACTAACGGCGGCGTATTTGGTTCATTAATGTCAACACCAATCATCAATCCACCACAAAGCGCGATTTTAGGTATGCATGCCATCAAAGATCGTCCAGTGGCAGTGAATGGTGAAGTGGTCATTCGCCCGATGATGTATCTTGCGTTGTCATACGATCATCGCTTAATTGACGGACGTGAGTCAGTCGGTTTCTTAGTGACAATCAAAGAGCTACTTGAAGATCCAACACGCTTGCTCTTAGAAATTTAATTACCTACTAAGTGCGGTCGATTGTTAAAAATTTTTCGAGTTGGTCGCACTTTTATCACCCTTTGTAATACTGTTAAGAGGCGAATATGAGAAATCCTGTTTCTTGGTTTGAAATTCATGTTGATAATTTATTACGAGCCAAAAAATTTTATGAAGATGTTTTTCAAGCACAGCTAACAATTGGGGATTGCCCGTCTGGCGAACCTGTTAGTGTTTGTTTCTTTTCAACAGACTATGAGCAATATGGTATTGGTGGCATGTTATACGAAGATAAAAATTTTCCTGTTGTTAGAGGAAATAATTTTACTCTTTTCTTTTCTTGTGAGGACTGCGCAGTAGAGGCTGAACGAGCAACTCAATTTGGTGGTAAGTTATTACAAGAAAAAACGAGCATTGGCGATGAAGGATTTTATGCTGTTATTGAAGATTCTGAAGGCAATCGTATTGGCTTGCATTCAATGCAGTAACTTAGTCAATTTAAAATAGTTACATTTATCCATTGCTTGTAATAAATAATTAGCTGTAAAGATGAGCTGATCATATAACGATGAGGAATACAACACAATGAATCTACATGAGTATCAAGCGAAGCAAATTTTTGCTGAATATCAATTACCTGTTGGCAAAGGCTATGCGTGTAAAAATGCGGATGAAGCAGCAGAAGCAATTAAAAAACTCAGTGGTAATGTTTGGGTCGCAAAATGCCAAGTTCATGCTGGTGGACGTGGTAAGGCTGGTGGTGTGAAATTAGTACGCAATGAAGTGGAAGTTCGTAATTTCGCAGGACAATGGTTAGGCAAACGCCTCGTGACTTTCCAAACCGATGCAAATGGTCAGCCAGTAAACACCATTTATGTGGAAGAGGGTTCGAACATTGAGCGTGAATTGTATTTAGGTGCTGTACTTGATCGTGCTTCTCAACGTGTTGTATTTATGGTTTCCACAGAGGGTGGGGTGAATATCGAAGAAGTGGCAGAAAAAACACCGCACTTATTACATAAAATGGCAATTGATCCATTAACAGGCGGAATGCCATATCAAGGGCGTGAGCTTGCCTTTAAATTAGGTTTAAAAGGAGACCAAATTAAACAATTCGCGCATATTTTTGTACAAATGGCAAAAATGTTCATGGAAAAAGATTTAGCGCTTTTAGAAGTGAACCCATTAGTGGTGACCAAAGAAGGCAACTTGCTTTGTTTAGATGCAAAAATCGTCGTCGATAGCAATGCGTTATACCGTCAACCAGCATTAAAAGCAATGCAAGATCCAAGCCAAGAAGATCCTCGCGAAGCATTGGCTGAATCTCATCAATTAAACTATGTCGCTCTTGAAGGTAACATCGGTTGTATGGTGAACGGTGCTGGATTAGCAATGGGCACAATGGACATCATTAAATTACACGGCGGTCAACCAGCTAACTTCCTTGATGTAGGTGGCGGTGCAACTAAAGAACGTGTAGCAGAAGCCTTCAAAATTATTTTATCTGATAGTGCAGTAAAAGCGGTGTTAGTGAATATCTTCGGGGGTATCGTACGTTGTGATTTAATTGCTGAAGGGATTATTGCAGCAGTGAATGAAGTGGGTGTAAACGTACCTGTTGTTGTCCGTTTAGAAGGTAACAATGCACCTTTAGGTCGTGAAATTTTAGCAAACAGTGGCGTGAATATTATTGCGGCAAACACATTGACTGATGCTGCGATTCAAGCAGTGAAAGCAGCGGAGGGGAAATAATATGTCTATTTTAATTAATAAAGATACAAAAGTGATTTGCCAAGGTTTTACGGGCGGTCAAGGTACATTCCACTCTGAACAAGCACTGGCTTATGGTACGCAATTAGTGGGTGGTGTTTCACCAGGTAAAGGGGGTACTACTCATTTAGGTTTGCCTGTATTTAATACTGTGCGTGATGCAGTTGAATCAACAGGTGCAACTGCAACGGTAATTTATGTACCAGCACCAGGTTGTAAAGATGCAATTTTAGAAGCCATTGATGCAGGGATTAAATTGGTGATTTGTATCACGGAAGGTATTCCTACATTAGATATGTTACAAGTGAAACAACGCTTAACTCAAGCTGGCGTACGTATGATTGGGCCTAACTGTCCTGGTGTGATTACACCTGAAGAATGCAAAATCGGAATTATGCCGGGTCATATCCATAAAAAAGGCAAAATTGGTATTGTTTCACGTTCAGGTACATTAACTTATGAAGCAGTAAAACAAACAACGGATGAAGGTTTTGGTCAATCGACTTGTGTGGGTATTGGTGGCGACCCAATTCCAGGCTCAAGCTTTATTGATATTTTAAGATTATTCCAAGATGACCCTCAAACTGAAGCCATTGTGATGATCGGTGAAATCGGTGGTTCAGCGGAAGAAGAAGCCGCAGCCTTTATTAAAGAGTATGTGACTAAACCCGTTGTGAGTTATATTGCGGGCGTGACTGCACCAAAAGGCAAACGTATGGGCCATGCAGGCGCAATTATCAGTGGTGGTAAAGGCACAGCAGATGAAAAATTCGCTGCACTTGAAGCTGCAGGTGTGAAAACTGTACGCAGTTTAGCGGAAATCGGCACTGCGTTAAAATCGCTTTTAAAATAGACCGCACTTCGGTGTACATAACAAAAAAAGGCTGTTTAACACAGCCTTTTTTATTTGATGTAAGCAAATTAAGCAAGGATTGAATCTAATTCTTGACTGACTTCTTCGACTTTTTTAGTTCCATCTAAACGGAAGTATTGCGTATGCCCTGCTTTTGCTTCTGCTTGGTAGTAGTCCACCAATGGTTTAGTCGTTGAGTGATAGACTTTTAAGCGATCTAATACGGTTTCAGGTTTATCATCCGCACGAATAATTAAGTCTTCTCCTGTGACGTCATCTTTACCCTCCACTTTTGGTGGGTTGTAAACCACATGGTAAGTACGACCAGATGCTTGGTGGACTCGACGACCACTCATACGTTCTACGATCACTTCATCGGGTACATCAAACTCTAAAACGTAATCAATTTGGATACCTGCCGTTTTTAATGCATCCGCTTGTGGAATTGTACGTGGGAAGCCATCAAGTAAAAAACCTTTAACGCAATCATCTTGTTCTACACGTTCTTTAACTAATGAAATAATTAATTCATCAGGCACTAATTGACCTGCATCCATTAAGGTTTTTGCTTGTTTACCTAATTCGGTTCCTGCTTTAATCGCAGCACGTAACATATCCCCTGTTGAAATTTGTGGGATATTAAATTTATTCATAATAAATTGTGCTTGTGTTCCTTTTCCCGCACCTGGTGCACCTAATAGGATAATTTTCATAATGACCTCTGTTGATTAAAATAGTCGTATTTTTAAACGCACTTTTTTAATAGAGTCGTAAAAGTGCGGTATTATTTTTCATTGTTTTTAGTAACAAAACAATTAATGGTTGCCCAATTCATCAGAAATGTCAACCATTGAAAACACGTTAAATTTGTTTATCTTGCTGAGTATTATCTTGCCAAGGCGCGACTTTAAATAACATTAGCATGCCAGGAATCGCAGCAAAGAAACAGATCCAAAAAAAAGTATAATAACCGTAATCTGCTACAATTACACCCGAAAATGCGCTAAAGATCTTGCTTGGAATCGCTGCTAAACTAGTAAAAATCGCAAGTTGTGTTGCAGTATAAAGTGGGTTAGTTTCTCTCGCCATAAATGCCACAAATGCTGCGGTACCTAAACCAACCCCAATATATTCACCAATAATTACAACGGTTAAAACAAAAAATTCAAATGAGCCTATGGTTTCGAATTTGCCGTAACTTGCCATCCACACAAAACCGAGAATAGTGATTAATTGTACAAAACCAAATAACCATAATGATCGGTTAATACCGATGCGCAGCATTAAAATACCGCCTAACATTCCTGAAATAATCGATGCCCATAGTGAGTTTAGTTTCACAACGGTTCCGATATCTGTTTTACTGAAGCCCATGTCTAAAATAAATTTGGTTTGTAATGATGTCGCAAGGGAATCACCAAATTTATACAGGAAGATAAAGAGGATTAAGCCTAATGCAGAAGCAACACCTTTACGACCAAAGAACTCTTTAAATGGCAGTGCAAAAGTATGATAGAACGGTAAAGAACGGTCAATTTGTGGCACATTTGGTTCTTTGCTGAGGAATAATGAAAGAATCAAACCTGGGATCATAAATAAAGCGGTGAAGATGAACACCATATCCCAAGCTAAGCTATCTGCGAGAATTAAGGATAAGCCGCCAGGGATTAATCCAGAAATACGGTAAGCATTAACATGAATAGAATTACCTAAACCAAGTTCTTCATCACTTAAAATTTCACGACGGTAAGCATCAATGACAATATCTTGCACCGCAGAAAATACAGCAATTGTTGTTGAAATGATGGCAACAGTTTGGATATTCTCTGCTGGGTTATATTGACCAAGTAGAGCTATCAGCCCGAGTAAGCCTACTTGGGTCATAAACATCCAACTACGACGACGACCTAAAAAGTTAGGATAATAGCGGTCGAGTAGTGGTGAAATGATAAATTTCCAAGTGTAAGGAAAACCAATCAAAGTAAAAAAGCCAATAGTTTTTACATCTACATTACTTGAAGATAACCAGGCAGGCACCATCTGAAATAGCAAATATAAGGGTAAGCCAGAGCTGAACCCTGTAAAAATACAGAGCAGCATATTACGACTAAATATTTGTGACAATAAGCTTGGTTTATTTTGCATAATTATTCTCGATAGCCTTTCGGGTTATTTTTTTGCCAATTCCAAGTGTCTTTCATCATTTGTTCCAAACCACGATCTGCTGTCCAACCGAGCTCTTTTTTCGCTAAATTTGGATCAGAGTAACAAGTGGCGATATCACCAGGACGACGATCTACAAGTTTATAAGGGATTTTGATGTCATTGGCTTGCTCGAAGGCCTTCACCATATCTAATACAGAGTAGCCAGTGCCCGTTCCCAAATTATAAATGTGTAAACCAGAATCGCCTTCGTGACGATTAAGCGCTTTAATATGACCAATAGCAAGATCCACAACGTGGATATAATCACGTACCCCGGTGCCGTCGTGAGTATCATAATCGCTACCAAAAATAGAGAGTTGTGGTAATTTACCGATGGCTACTTGGCTGATATAAGGCAATAAGTTGTTTGGAATACCGTTTGGATCTTCACCAATTAAGCCACTTTCGTGTGCGCCCACAGGGTTGAAGTAACGTAAGATAGTGATACTGAATTCAGGGTTTGCTTTAGCAACGTCTGTTAAAATTTGCTCTACCATCAATTTTGATGTGCCGTAAGGGTTGGTTGTGCCGCCGACTTTGCAATGTTCAGTAATCGGAATAATTTCTGGGTCACCATAAACCGTGGCAGAAGAACTAAATACAAAATTCCACACGCCAGCTTTTTTCATTTCTTGGATTAAAATGAGCGATCCTGTTACGTTATTCATATAGTATTCCGCTGGTTTTTGTACACTCTCACCAACGGCTTTTAGCCCTGCGAAGTGAATCACGGATTGGATTTTATTTTCTGCAAAGATTTTTTGTAAAAGTGCACTATCTAAAATATCGCCTTGGTAGAATTTGACTGTTTTACCCGTGATTTGGGATACACGTTCGAGAGATTTTGGGGAAGCGTTACAAAGATTATCTAAAACAACAACATCTTTATTTGCATTAAGTAGTTCAACAACAGTATGCGAGCCGATATAACCAGCACCACCTGTAACAAGAATTGCCATAGTTCTATCCTTAGTTGCTTTAATTTGTTAATGTTATTTATGAATAAAAAACTGTTCACAGTATAAAACTTTCTGCTCTGAAGGGAAAGAAATAGGATAAAAATTAGTAAAGTCACCATTTACTCTCACTGGTTTTTTCAGTAAATTGAAAAGTATATTTAATGAACTAATCTCGTTTAACAATGATTATTTGATTGAGGGTGAAACACAATGAATTGGTATTTAACAGTCTTAAAAAATTATGCGACGTTTAGTGGAAGAGCAAGACGAAAAGAATTTTGGATGTACAGTTTGATTCATTTCCTGATTATTTCAGCACTGGTTTTTATTGATATCAATCTTGGTACTTTTGATATAGAAAAAAAGACTGGGCTTATCTCTAGTATTTATGTTTTAGCTACGTTTTTGCCGACATTAGCCGTGTCAGCGCGACGCTTACATGATATTAATTATAGCGGTTGGTGGGTTTTACTTAATATCATTCCAATAGGGTCATTAGTGGTGCTGATTTTCTGTGGTTTTAAGGGAACGTCAGGTAGCAATCGCTTTGGTCAAGATCCTAAAGCTCATGAGCTTAAAGATGAACCTAAAAATAAAACAACATTAGTTAGTTAGTTTTTTCGTTAACTTCTTGTTGGCACCTAAATGGTGCCAATTTTTTTAGAATTTAGATAAAATCAATTACGCAAACGTTTACTATTAGAAAATTTAGCGTAGAATATGCGCTTATTTTTTACTTTACTGCTTTAATTTAAGGAAACAATATGTCTTTAGAAAAATATTTTGAAGTCACTCAACGTGGTTCAAGTGTTCGCCAAGAGGTGATCGCGGGATTAACAACGTTTTTGGCTATGGTGTATTCTGTCATTGTTGTACCAAATATGCTTGGTGCAGCAGGCTTCCCCCCAGAATCAGTATTCATTGCAACATGTTTAGTCGCGGGTTTTGGCTCAATCTTAATCGGCTTATGGGCAAATGTGCCTATGGCAATTGGTTGTGCGATTTCATTAACCGCTTTTACTGCGTTCAGTTTAGTTTTAGGTCAACAAGTGAGTATTCCTGTCGCGTTAGGTGCGGTATTTTTAATGGGGGTTGTATTCACATTAATTTCTGCAACAGGCATTCGTGCATGGATTTTACGTAATTTACCAATCAGCATTGCACATGGGGCAGGTATTGGTATCGGTTTATTCTTATTACTAATTGCAGCAAATGGGGTGGGTTTAGTAGTGAGTAACCAAGCGGGTTTACCTGTAAAATTAGGCGAATTCACTTCATTTCCTGTATTAATGTCATTAATCGGCTTGGCATTAATTATCGGCTTAGAAAGAATGCAAGTAAAAGGTGGCATTTTATGGGTGATTATTGCAATCACTATCGTAGGTTTAATCTTCGATCCAAATGTAAAATTTGGTGGTAAAGTTTTCCAAATGCCAACTTTCGGTGAAAACTCATTATTCTTACAATTAGATATTATGGGCGCATTACAACCTGCTATTTTACCTGTGGTATTTGCTCTTGTGATGACAGCTGTATTCGATGCAACAGGTACAATCCGCGCAGTTGCTGGACAAGCAAACTTATTAGATAAAGATGGTCAAATTATCAATGGTGGTAAAGCGTTAACATCTGACTCTGTAAGTAGCATTTTTTCTGGTGTGTTCGGTACAGCACCAGCAGCAGTATATATTGAGTCTGCAGCGGGAACAGCAGCAGGCGGTAAAACTGGTATCACTGCAGTTGTTGTAGGCGTATTATTCCTATTAATGTTATTCTTCCAGCCATTAGCATTTCTAGTACCCGGTTATGCAACTGCACCAGCGTTAATGTATGTAGGTTTGTTAATGCTAAGTAATGTGAGTAAATTAGACTTCAATGATTTCATCGGGGCGATGAGTGGTTTAGTTTGTGCAGTATTTATCGTATTAACTGCAAATATTGTAACGGGTATCATGTTAGGTTTCGCAACATTAGTGATTGGTCGTTTAGTTTCTGGTGAATATAAAAAATTAAATATCGGTACTATCGTGATCGCTGTTGCTTTAGTCGCATTCTATGTAGGTGGTTGGGCAATTTAATTTGTTTACGCCGAGCATATAAAATTAAGGGCAGAATATTCTGCTCTTAATTTTTATTTTCATTCTTATTTTTATCATCCAAAACTTCAAAAAAACCCACCGCACTTTTCAGCTTATCACCATAGAAAATCAGTGGAATACGCTGGCGTTGCCACACTGGTACGTTGAAATGTTGCCAAACTTTTTTCATTTCTTTATTAGCGGATTTTTCCGTTAAACGTACTTTACCAGCGTAGCTAAAACGCACTTGAATTGGGGCATTTGTGAAAGGTAACTCTTGTGTCACAAGCTGTTCATTTTTCCATTGCAGCAGAAATTTATCGGCTTGCTGAGTAAGCGTTAATGTACCTAAATTATCAGGTAAGCAAATTTTTTCACCTACTTTAACATCGATTTTATGTGTTGAAATATCAGTAAATTGTGGTGTCAAATACAATTTTTGTTGATGACGACGAACAACCTTTTCACCTAATTGGAATAATGGATTACTGTCAGTTTTGGCAAAGATGACGTCTTGAATAATCTGTTCAAGTTGAGCTAACGACGGCATTGGTAATTGCCATTCATTGAGCCATAGACGTAGCAATGCTTTTTGTTTGCTAACTGAGTATTGTACGAATGGCTGAATATTGAAAGAGCGGTCAGTTTTATCAAAGTTTTGAGCAAATTCATCTGCTAATAATTCATTGATTAATTGCTGTTGTTCAAAACAATGCCGTGCTGAACGTTGTACTGCGGAATCAAAATATGTCCAGCGTTGACGTAATGTAGGTAAAATCTCATTACGTAGAAAATTTCGCTCATAGCGGTTATCGTTGTTACTTTCATCTTCCACCCAGTCTAGCTCTTCAGATTGCACAAATTGTTCTAACTCTGGACGAGAAAAAGCAAGAAGAGGACGAAGAACAGGCACGTTATAGACATTTCCCTGCATTTGCATTGCACTTAGTCCTTGTAAACCACTCCCACGTTTTAAGGCAAGGAAGAAGGTTTCAGTTTGATCTTGTAAATGGTGAGCTGTTGCTAAGATTTCGTTAGGTAAAATATGTTGTGCAATAGCTTTATAACGTGCTTCTCGTGCCCCTGCTTCAATACCACGCTGAGGATTTACTTGGACTTTTTCTATTAGCAATGGTACTTCTAGTTGGCTGCAAATTTTGTGGCAGTGTTTTGCCCAATTCTCAGCATGAGGACTTAGTCCATGATGAATATGAATAGCTCTTAGTTGTAAGTGCGGTCGTTTTTCACGAAGTTTTGTGAATAAGCGTAGTAAAGCTGTGGAATCCAATCCTCCACTGAACCCAATTAAAAAGTGGATTTGTGTTGCAGCGTAATTGTCAATTTGGGTTTGGAATCTGTTTAATAACATAAGCTCATTAATTGAAATAAAAGGACGTTAATTGTAACGCCCTTTTGATTTCATATTAAGCGATTTTTACAGCCTTATATTGACTGATAGGATGTACTATATGTTCTCGGGCTGCGATAATTTGTAATTCATAATTATCTTGTTGCTGTGTCACTGTCATGACATCATTCACAGCATTTGCTGTGTGTTCAAAAGCTTCAATATCAGATTTCCCATTAAGTAGATTTGCGATAAACAAGCCAGCAGTTAAGTCGCCTACTCCTACTGGTTCTTTTTTAAATTGGTGTAATGGTCGGCTGATATGCCACATGCCTTCTTGGTTCGCTAATAGCATTTCAAATTGTGTCGTATCTTTACCTACTTTACTTAAATGTTTAACGAGTACTTTTTTAGGTCCTTTAGATAAGATTACTTTCACTGCTTCTAATGCTTGTTCAAAATTTTCAACAGGTAAACCACTCAACTCACGTAATTCGACTAGGTTTGGTGTAATTAAATCAGCTTCTGCCATAGCTAAATTCACTAGACCTTCTTTCACGCCATCTGCAACAATGCAGCCTTTATCTGGATGTCCCATTACAGGATCACATAAATAAAGGGCATTTGGATTTTTTGATTTGACAAAGCGAACAGCATTGATAATTTCCTCTACTTGTTCAGCAGAACCAATGTAACCAGAAACAACTGCATCACATAAGTGTAGTGCATCAATCGCATCTATACCACGTACAATTTCACCAATTTGTTCTTTTGGGATAACCATACCAGTCCATTTGCCGTATTGGGTATGATTAGAAAACTGTACCGTGTTGAGTGCCCAAACATCAACTCCTAAAAGTTGCATAGGAAAGGTTGCTGATTTATTACCAGCATAACCATAAACAACATGTGATTGAATTGATAAAATATGTTTCATGATGACTCCTAAAATAAAAATTATTTTGTGATCAAAAACGGCATAATACATGGGAATGTATTATGCCGTTAAATAGATGATTATTTATATATAACCATAATCCATTAATCGTTGATAACGTCGATGAAGCAGATTATCTTGATCTAACATATCTAAATCAGCAAGATCAGCCAGTAAGCGTTGTTTTAAGTTTTGCGCCATGATATCAAAATCACGATGTGCTCCACCTAAAGGCTCTTCAACGATATTATCAATCAGATTAAGTTCTTTTAAACGATTTGCAGTTAACCCCATTACTTCAGCAGCAGTTGATGCTTTATCCGCACTTTTCCAAAGAATTGATGCGCAACCTTCAGGTGAAATAACAGAATAGGTGCTATATTGTAGCATGTTCACTTTATCGCCAACACCAATTGCGAGAGCTCCACCTGAACCACCCTCACCAATGACAGTACAAATCACAGGAACTTTTAACATCGACATCTCGCGTAAGTTGCGAGCAATAGCTTCTGATTGTCCTCGTTCTTCTGCACCTACACCAGGATATGCGCCTGGTGTATCAATAAAAGTAATGATAGGTAAATTAAAACGTTCTGCCATTTGCATTAAACGTAATGCTTTGCGATAGCCTTCTGGTGCGGGCATACCAAAATTGCGCTTAACTTTTTCTTTTACTGTACGTCCTTTTTGATGACCAATAATCATAACAGGTTTACCATCTAAACGAGCTAAACCACCAATAATCGCTTTATCATCAGCAAAAGCACGATCGCCTGCAAGCTCTTCAAATTCAGTGAAAATACGTTCAATATAATCTAAAGTGTAAGGGCGATTTGGGTGACGAGACATTTTTGAAACTTGCCAGGCATCTAAATTAGCAAAGGTTTTTTGAGTAAGCTCTGCACTTTTCTTCTGCAATCGCGCAATTTCATCATCAAGATTAATTTCATTATCTTGGCTTGCGACAGAACGAAGTGATTCAATTTTGGCTTCAAGTTCCGCAATAGGTAATTCAAAATCTAAATATTCTTGGCTCATTTTTCTTCCTGTTTTCAAATTAGCACAAATTTGTACCGCACTTTATCAAGATTTTTTTCAAGGTGCAAATATAGCCTATATTGTATGCTTTTTTTTGTAAAAAATCATGTTCTGTTTTACTTGTTATACCATTGTTTTGTAATTAACTATTGGCAAATAAATCTTATTATTTAGGCTATATTTTTTATTAAAAAAATATTTAACTGAACTTTTATTCTTTTATATTTGTCAAAAGGAGTGCGTAGTAAAACGTAATAAAATTAAATTAGGAGTATTTATGAAATTGAAAAAAGCAACATTGTTAGTATTAGCTATACTTCCTTTAACCACCGCGATTACAGCACAAGCTACTATAATTGAATCAAGTTCAAAAGGAGAGTTAACAAAAGTTGTTTATAGCTGTGAGGGAAAGAATACATTAGATGTGATTTTTATCAATACAGCACAAGATTCCTTTGCGATTATTAATCAAGTAGATGAAATGATTCCAATGGAACTAGTGAAATCAGCTTCTGGTGCAAATTATAAAGCGATTAATAAAAATTATACTTATCAACTTCAAACCAAAGGAAATCAGGCGATGTTATTTGGTGATGATAAACTTATTCTAGGCGAATGTGTGACTGAGTAATAATTGAAGTTGCTGTTATGAATGTTATTAAAAATAGCCCGAATTAAATGAAATGAAAAGCCCTGAAAAAACTATCAGGGCTTTATTATTTGAAATCAATAAAAGAAAAATTATTCCCATTCTATTGTTGCTGGTGGTTTGCCAGAGACATCATAAACAACACGAGAAATACCATTGACTTCATTGATAATACGATTTGAGATTTTACCTAAAAGATCATAAGGCAGATGTGCCCAATGTGCGGTCATAAAATCGATAGTTTCAACTGCACGCAAGGAAACAACCCAATCATATTTGCGTCCATCTCCCATCACACCAACTGATTTTACAGGTAGGAACACAGTAAACGCCTGACTCACTTTGTAATACCAACCTGAAGCATGTAATTCTTCCATAAAGATTGCATCAGCACGACGTACTAAATCACAATATTCTTTTTTAATTTCACCTAATACACGTACGCCTAAGCCAGGGCCTGGGAATGGGTGACGATTTAACATTTCAGCAGGTAAGCCCAATGCTAAGCCAATTTTACGTACTTCATCTTTGAATAATTCGCGTAATGGTTCGACTAAGCCCAATTTCATGTAATCAGGTAAACCGCCTACGTTATGGTGTGATTTAATCACATGTGCTTTACCTGTTTTGCTCGCAGCAGATTCAATCACATCAGGATAGATTGTGCCTTGTGCTAACCATTTGACACTGGATAATTTTTTCGATTCGTCATCAAATACATCAACAAAGACTTTACCAATCGTTTTGCGTTTTGCTTCTGGCTCATCAATTCCTTTTAATGCTTCTAAGAATCGATTTTCTGCGTTAACATGAATGATGTTTAAACCGAATTTATCACCAAACATATCCATAACTTGTTCTGCTTCGTTTAAGCGTAATAAACCGTTATCAACAAAAACACAATGTAGATTTTTACCAATAGCACGATGTAATAAGAGAGCTGTGACAGACGAATCAACTCCACCTGATAAACCTAAGATTATTTCATCATCACCTACTTGCTCTTTGATGCGTGCAACCGCATCTTCAATGATGTTTTCTGCTGTCCAATTACGTTCACAGCGACAAATATTTACTACAAAGTTGGTTAATAACTCTAAGCCACTTTTCGTGTGAGTAACTTCAGGATGGAATTGTACGCCATAGAAACGGCGGCTTTCATCCGACATCGCCGCTATTGGACAAGTTGGAGTCACTCCTGTGACTTGGAAATTTTCTGGTAAACGAGTGACCTTATCTCCGTGGCTCATCCAAACGTCTAATTTTGGTGCTGTATTGGTTAAATCATCATTTAATTTTGCAAATAGTGCATCAGTTGTTTTTAAATCAACAGATGCATAACCAAACTCACGATGGTTTGATGTTTCTGTTAAGCCACCCAATTGCATTGCCATAGTTTGCATGCCATAGCAGATACCAAGCACAGGTATACCCGCATTAAAAACATATTCTGGTGCTCTAGGGCTATTTTCTTCAGTGGTACTTTCAGGACCACCAGAAAGAATGATACCCGTTGGATTAAATTCACGAATATCTGCTTCGGAAACATCCCAAGCCCAAAGTTCACAATAAACACCGATTTCACGCACACGACGCGCAATCAGTTGAGTATACTGTGAACCGAAATCCAAAATTAGAATTTTATGATTATGAATGTTGTTCATTTAAGTTCTCTTCGTTGTCTTTAGGTAAATATCAAATAGTGTTAACGTGTTCTATACAAAAGGTTTTTTAAACATCTTCGATATATTGTTCAATATACCGAACTTCTTTTTGAGTAAGTGCTCTTATTTTCTCTACATATTGAGTTAAAAAATGATATTCAGCTGAAAATATCGTGATCGCTTCTTTATTTTTATCAACAAAACATATCGTCAGTGAACTCTCGTTATTTCTTCTTGCTGTTTGTGTATTTGCAAGTGTAAAGCACTCAATTTCATTTTTATCAAAGACGATTGAACGATCATTACATGTAAATCCTATCTTATGATTAACATCATCTATCCAAATGACAGCTTGGTCATCTTGAAATTTTTCTTTTAATTTAGGAGGACGCCTTTTTATGTTTGAATTACATGTATAATCTATTTTGATTAAATCTTGATGATCGATAATTAAATAATTACTAATGACTAATTGGCTTTCATAAGGTTCATTGATGACATATTCTAAATACTCAGTGTTATTTTTAATTATGAATTTACTATATCCTTTATCAAAATAGTCTTTAAAGTGGCGGTGGTAATATAATTCAAATTCGATATAATTAAAATTTATAACAGATTTGTATAATTTAGGATTGTTCCTCTCTTCAATAAAAGATGTTATTAACTTTTTATTTTCAGTTAATAAGGATTTTAATTCTAAGTAACTTTTGTCTGTCGCTGATGCGTGATAGCAATCAGTATATAGTTCTAAAATAGGCACATCTTTCCTGACACTTGGTGTTATCCAAACGTCTTTGAGTAATAAACGCCCTACTCGAATAGGATAGACAAAACCGTAGTGAATCCATTTTTCTTTAAATTGTGTTTGTTGAAATAATGCCTCATAAGTAGTACCCCAAGGAATAAATTTTTTTTGGGGTGATTGAATTTCAAAACCTTGTGTATAGTCGTTATATTTTTCATCCAGAATGTCATAATTCTGTATTTGTTTTTTCCGCCAAATCTGTATAGAGAAAGGTCCTTTTTTATAAAGATACTCAAAAAATAGACTATCATCAAAACCAAATTGAGCTGATAATTTCTGATAAAATGCTATAAATCCAGTGTAATTTACGCCAATTTTGAAAAAATCATTCAAGTATAATGTAAGACGATTGTTTCTTATTTCAGGATCTTTAACTAAGTAAACATACTTTAGCTGGTTTAAATCAAATTCATCGCATTTTTTTTCAATACTAATAATATTATTTTTAATATTTATCTTATATTGATATTTATTTCTTAAAAACTTTAATAAAAACAGTTTGATAACATTTTTAATCTTAATGCTATACATAAAAATAACCTTCTCTACTAAAGTCATCATTTGAAATATAAACTTAGGTGGGGTTTACCCACCTTAATAAATTATTACCCCATTCGATAGTTAGGTGCTTCTTTAGTAATGGTTACATCGTGAACATGGCTTTCCTTGATTCCTGCACCACTAATACGAACAAATTGTGCTTTTGTACGTAGTTCTTCGATAGTGGCACACCCAGTTAAGCCCATACAAGAACGTAATCCACCCATTTGCTGATGGATGATCTCTTTTAAATAACCTTTATAAGGAATACGACCTTCAATCCCTTCTGGCACCAATTTGTCAGCGGCATTATCTGATTGGAAATAGCGATCACTTGAACCTTTGCTCATTGCACCTAATGATCCCATTCCACGATAAGATTTGAATGCACGACCTTGATAAAGCTCAATTTCACCAGGTGCTTCTTCAGTACCAGCAAACATTGAACCAACCATCACACAAGATGCGCCTGCAGCAATTGCTTTTGAAATATCACCTGAAAAACGAATACCACCATCAGCAATAACAGGGATACCACGATCTTTTAACGCTTCAGCAGCATCAGCAATAGCGGTAATTTGTGGTACACCTACGCCCGTAACGATACGTGTTGTACAGATTGAACCAGGACCAATCCCCACTTTTACTGCACTGGCTCCCGCATCAGCCAGCGCAATAGCGCCTTCTGCTGTAGCTACATTGCCTGCTACGATTGGTAGATTAGGATATTTAGCGCGAGTTTCACGTACACGTTGTAATACACCTTCTGAGTGACCATGTGAGGAGTCGATTAATAAAACATCAACGCCAGCTTTGACTAACGCATCAATACGCTCTTCATTGCCAGGACCTGCACCAACAGCAGCACCAACACGTAAACGCCCAAACTCGTCTTTACATGCATTGGGTTTTTGTTCCGCTTTTTGATAGTCTTTTAACGTGATCATACCTTTTAGTTTAAAGTTATCATCAATTACTAATACTTTTTCCACACGATGTTCGTGCATTAAAGTAAAAATCTCATCACGCTTGGCACCTTCTTTTACCGTGACAAGCCGCTCTTTGGGCGTCATAAATTCAGAAACAGTTTTGTTTAAGTCAGAAACAAAGCGAGTATCACGACCTGTAATAATACCGACTAATTCTTTATTTTTGTTCACAACAGGGTAGCCAGCGAAGCCATTTTTTTTAGCAACTTCAGCTAATTCACCTAAAGTTAAATCAGGTGTAACAGTAATTGGATCAGAAACAATTCCACTTTCAAACTTTTTCACTTTGCGAACACGCTCAGCTTGGCGTTCAATAGACATGTTTTTATGAATAAAGCCAATACCTCCTTCTTGAGCAAGAGATATTGCTAATTTTGTTTCTGTTACGGTATCCATAGCTGCGGATAACATAGGAATATTCAAGCGGATTGTTTTCGTGAGTTGAGTAGATAGGTCTGCAGTATTTGGAAGCACGGTGGAATGTGCAGGGACAAGAAGTACATCATCGAAGGTTAAAGCTTCTTTTATTACTCGTAACATTTGCAATATTCTCTCTTAAATTAATGTTGAAAATAAAAAAGGGTAAAAAATATTGCGGTCGCATTATACAGATTTCATTCTTATTTGAAAATGGATTTTTTTATGGATTTAGTACAAAATGCATAGGATAAATTAAAAGCTAACAATAAGTTATATCAATGGGATTTTTTATGCGATATTTAATCGATATTTTGGCGCAAAAGAATGAAGAAATATCATTATTTGAATTAGCTGAACTTTGCAAATGTTCTAAGCAAGCAATACTAGAGCAAATTATAGATCTGGAAGAACAAGGTTTTATTATAGAAAAAAGTGCGGTGGGTTTTAAGTTAATTCCACAATTGGGGCGCTTAGATGATGTCTATTTAAGTCATATGTTAGCCCCACAGAAGTTCATCATAAAACCTGTTATCCATTCTACTAATCAATACTTGTTAGAGCATATTCATCAACTTGAAGTCGGTACAATCTGTTTGGCTGAATATCAAACAGCAGGGCGAGGTCGAAGAGGTCGCCAATGGCTATCAGCCTTTGCTGGTCAGATTATCATGAGTATGTATTGGACTATAGAGCGAACAAGAAATTTAGAAGGATTAAGTTTAGTCATTGGTGTAGCAATTGCTGATACATTGAGACAATTGGGCGCTATTGGCGTAAAATTAAAATGGCCAAATGATGTTTTGTTAAATAATAAGAAACTTGCTGGGATTTTAATTGAAATTGCAAATAGTTCTAATGAATTACATAACCTAATTATTGGGTTAGGAATTAATCTTTCATTGTCTAAACAGAAAAACTTGATTGATCAGCCATGGGCAGAATTAGTCGAAGTATTACCAAATGTCGATCGTAATCAATTAGTAGTAATGCTAGTTAAGAATCTGAATTTTTATTTGAATCATTTCAAAGATAAAGGAATTGATGAACAGCTTAAACAACGTTGGTTAGAGCTTGATGCTTATTTCGGTGAAGATGTCTGTATTATAAGTGAGAATCATCATACGATAGGTATTGAACAAGGCATTGATGAGCGAGGATATATCAAAATTATAACACCTGAAGGTCCTCAATATTTTAATGGGGGAGAAGTGTCGCTGAGAAAAATATAAGTTTTTCAGCATAGCAAGATAAAACAGTTGTGCGGTAAAAAGGTTTAATATTTTCACCGCACTTTATGTGTAAGGGATTAAATCACTGTTTGCACAAGAGCTGAAATATCCTCAGCGAAATCTCCTTCTTTTGCCATAGCAACAATATCGGTATGAGTATATTTTTGTGCATTATAAACAACAACAATACTTGTATCACCAACTTGCAAAAAATGATGTTCTCCAAAATCAGTATAACGTGTAGCGCCTATAGCAATAATTGCTTGTTTAGGATAATTTGCCTTTTCAATTAATTCAGGAATGTTATTCATTGGACCTTGATCTGGTTGTGTGTTCATTTTATCAATAATCCAATCTAAAAGTTTTTTGTGGAAATAGCTATAACCTAAGGCTGGGCTATCAATCCCATATTCATTAAATTGCTCACCCCGTTTGTGAAAACAGGCAATATGAAATTGATCAATTTCGCTGCCAGGCTCAAAAGATGTAATTGCGAGTAAATTAGATGAAAGACCTTTACTTTTAGGGGCCCAATTTTTTTTCTCACTAATTTTTTTCGCATTAGGGCGTCGAATCGAGCAATCATTATAAGCCGCAAAAAAACGAGGAGTAAGTTTAGCTACTTTTTTATTGGAATATTCAATATCACAAATAAGTGCGATTTCAGGTTCAATTTGTAGATTATCAGCTCCAATTTCGTTTGGAAATGAAATATACTGATTACTAATAGGATAAGTTGAGAGAAATTGATGTTCTAAGTTTAACGTCGTGCTTGGTATATAAAAAGGAAAAATTGCTTTAGGTTGAATAGCTTCTTCGGTTTGTACGGATATAAAATCTGCGGCTTCACCAGCTTGTTCTAAATGCCCAGCAAAATTACCAGCGACCCCAAAGCCAATCATTTTTTTGAAATCCATATTTTTTCCTCACTTTAGACAATTAAAATGTAAAATTAATATTACTTTAGTATTAAATTTAAGCTAAAACAATTATTTTTGATTGCTTTGTAAGCGGTTGTAAAAAATTTTTAAAAAAAGTATAAAAAGGGGTTGCGCGATATTTATTTTTGCCTATAATACGCGGCACACAACGACGCGACGTTGTATGGGATAAGAGATTACAAGTTGCGTCGTTGTTTTGTTCTTTAACAATTTATCAGACAATCTGTGTGGGCACTTGTTGATTGATTTCATTTTGAAAAAAATTTTAATTATTGAAGTCTTGATAGGTGCTTATAACTGAAAATTCATACTGATTTAATATTAAGAGTTTAATATTAAATAGAAGTGTAAACTTTAGCTAAGCAGTTTATTGAGCGATTGAACTTTGAATTGAAGAGTTTGATCATGGCTCAGATTGAACGCTGGCGGCAGGCTTAACACATGCAAGTCGAACGGTAGCAGGAAGAAAGCTTGCTTTTTTTGCTGACG